>DATBZY010000070.1:0-10051 GCA_036512915.1 Pseudolabrys sp.
ACTCAGAAAAACAATCGCTTCACCGATCGCACCAAATTCCCCCGCAGTCGCCATCGCGTCCTCCGCCAACCGAATCAGAGGATCACGACAGATTCAGCACTTCATCCCATTGTCACGCACTTCTTCACCCGATTGCCCTGCTTAAGGCGGCAGCGCGCATTGATTCACCGTCATTCCGGGGCGCGGACGAAGTCCGCGAGCCCGGAATCCATAACCCCGACTCTGGATTATGGATTCCGGGCTCGCTTGTTTTACTCGCGCCCCGGAATGACGAGGCTTATTGAAAGATCATGCCCGAACCCTTCTCCTTCCGCCTGATCGCATCGGACGGCGCCGCCCGCCGCGGCGAATTCGTCACGCCGCATGGCCGGGTGCAGACGCCGGCCTTCATGCCGGTCGGCACGCAGGCGACGGTGAAGGGCCTTGCGCCTGAGGCGGTCGCTGCGAGCGGCGCCGAAATCGTGCTCGGCAATACCTATCATCTGATGCTGCGGCCCGGCGCCGAGCGCATCGCCGCGCTCGGTGGCCTGCACGCCTTCATGAACTGGCCGCTGCCGATCCTCACTGACTCGGGCGGCTTCCAGGTGATGTCGCTGTCGCAATTGCGCAAACTGACCGAGCAAGGCGTCACGTTCCGCTCGCATCTCGACGGCGCCATGGTGGAGCTTTCGCCGGAGCGCGCCATCGAAATCCAGGCGCTGCTCGGCGCCGACATTGCCATGCAGTTCGACGAGTGCCTCAAGCTACCGGCCGCGCGCGATGAGATCGCGCGCGCGATGCAGCTCTCGTTGCGCTGGGCGGAGCGCAGCAAGCGCGCCTTCGAGGGCAGGGCGCGCGAAGGCTATGCGCTGTTCGGCATCGTGCAGGGCGGCGACGATCTCTCGTTGCGCGAGGAAAGCGCGCGCGCGCTGGTCGATATCGGCTTCGAAGGCTACGCCGTCGGCGGGCTGGCCGTCGGCGAGCCGCAAGCGGTGATGCTCAGCATCGTGGCGGAAACCGCACCGATGCTGCCCGAGGGGCGTCCGCGCTATCTGATGGGCGTCGGCACGCCCCACGATGTCTTGGAGGCGGTTAAGCGCGGCATCGACATGTTCGATTGCGTGCTGCCGACCCGCAACGGCCGCCACGGCATGGCGTTCACCCGGCTAGGCCCCGTCAATCTGTCGAATGCGCGCCACGCCGCCGATCCGCGCCCGCTCGACGAGCAAAGCCGGCATCCCGCCGCACGCAGCTATTCGCGCGCCTATCTGCATCATCTGACCAAGGCCAACGAGATCCTGGGCGCGGTGCTGCTATCGACTATCAATCTTGCCTATTACCAGGACCTGATGACCGGCATGCGCGCGGCCATCGGCGCCGGGCGCTTCGCCGAATTCCGGGAAGAAACCAAAGCAGGCTGGGCGCGGTGATATTCCGACCTTGTGATTTTACGCGCCGGCCTCTCGACGAGGGCTGGGGCGCGGACGCAGAATGCATCGATTCAAAGATGGCGCTTAAGCGCCGCAGCGAGGAACGCCATGGCCATCAGCATCAGAGTGAACGGGGTAAGCCGCGCGGTCGCGGCGGAACCGGATACGCCGCTGCTTTACATCCTGCGCAACGATCTTGCGCTCAACGGCGCCAAGTTCGGCTGCGGGCAGGCGCAATGCGGCGCCTGTACGGTGCTGATCGACGGCAAGGCCGCGCGCGCCTGCGTCACGCCGCTGAGCGCCATCGGCAAGTCCGAGGTGACCACGCTCGAAGGGCTTGGCACGTTGGAAAAGCCGCACCCATTGCAGCGCGCCTTCATGGACGAGCAGGCCGCGCAATGCGGCTATTGCAGCAACGGCATGATCATGGCGGCGAAAGAATTGCTCGACCGCACGCCGCGCCCGAGCGAGGGGGACGTGCGCACGGCGCTCGCCGGCAATCTCTGCCGCTGTGGCACGCATAACCGGATTATCCGCGCGGTGCTGCGCGCGGCGCAAGAGATGGGGAGGACCTGACCATGCATGCTCCCAAGCTCAACCGCCGCCAGTTCTCCGCCGGCCTCGGCGCCGTCGTCGTTACCTTCACGCTGCGCCCCGAGGGCGCCCTGGCGCAGGCCGCGCAGCTACCCGGCAGCCTCAACACCAACCGCATGCTCGACGCCTGGATTCGCATCAATGCCGACGGCACGGCAACTGTGTTCACCGGCAAGGTCGAGCTTGGCCAGGGCATCCTCACCGCGCTCGCGCAGATCGCGGCCGAGGAACTCGATTTGCCGCTCGCGCGCCTTACCATGATCTCCGGCGACACCGGGCTCACGCCCAACGAAGGCGTCACCGCCGGCAGCCAGTCGATCGAGAACAGTGGCACCGCGCTGCGGCTTGCATGCGCGGAAGCGCGCGCGGTTCTGATTGAACTCGCTGCCAAACGTAACGGCTGGTCGGCCGACACGCTCACAGTCATAGACGGCGTCATCACCGCGCCGAACGGCAACAAGGTGAGTTACGGCGAGATCGCGGCGGCCAGCGCGGCGGAGCTGCACCGCGAAGCGACCGGCAAGGTGAAACCGAAACCGGCCGGCGCGCACAGAATCGTCGGCAAGTCGGTCCCGCGCCAAGATATTCCGGCCAAAGTCACCGGCGGTGTCGCCTACGTGCAGGACATGCGGCTGCCCGCCATGCTGCACGGCCGCGTGGTGCGGCCGGAGCGCTACGATGCCAAGCTCGAAAGCATCGACGAAGCCAAAATTACAGCGATGCCGGGCGTGGTCGCGGTCGTGCGCGACGGCAGTTTCCTCGGCGTCGTTGCCGAGCGCGAGGAGCAGGCGGTGAAAGCGCGCACGATGCTCGCCGCCTCGGCGCGCTGGTCCGGCGGGCGCGATCTGCCCGATCCGTCGCGGCTGTTCGCGCATCTCAAATCGCTGCCGAGCCAGGACTCGGTGATCGGCGTAAAGCAGGCGTCGACGCCGGCGCTCGCCAGCGCGCGCACCCTGGAGGCGAGCTATACCAAGCCATATATGTCGCACGCCTCGATCGGCCCGTCCTGTGCGCTCGCCCAGTTCAAGGATGGCAAATACACGGTGTGGACGCATTCGCAGGGCGTGTTCCCGCTGCGCGCCGAACTGGTCAAGGCGCTGAAGGTTCCGGCGAACATGGTGCGCTGCGTGCACGTGGAAGGCTCCGGCTGCTACGGCCACAACGGCGCCGACGACGTGGCGCTCGACGCCGCACTGCTGGCGCGCGCGGCGCCCGACCGTCCGGTGCGGCTGCAATGGATGCGGGATGATGAATTCGCCTGGGAGCCTTACGGCGCGGCCATGATCATGCAGGCGAAAGCCGCGCTCGACGCCGAGGGACGCATCGCCGACTGGCAATACGAATTGTGGAGCAACACCCATTCGACGCGGCCGCAATCGACCAGCGGCGCCAACGTGCTGGCGGCCTGGTATCTGAACGAGCCGCAGAAAATGGGCCCGCCGCAAGGTATTCCGCAGCCGGCCGGCGGCGGCGACCGCAATTCGATCCCGCTCTACGATTTCCCCAGCCAGCGCGTCGTGCATCATTTCATTCCCGAGATGCCGCTGCGGGTGTCGGCGCTGCGCACGCTCGGCGCCTATGCCAACGTGTTCGCGATCGAATCTTTCATGGATGAACTGGCTTTGATGGCCAATGCCGATCCGCTGGCGTTCCGGCTCGCACATATGAAAGATCCGCGTGCCCGCGCGGTGATCGAGGCGGTGGCGGAGAAAGCCGGCTGGAAGCTGGGCGAAAAGAGCGACGGTCTGCGCGGCCGCGGCATCGGCTTCGCCAAATACAAAAATCTCGCTTGCTATGTCGCCGTGGTGGCCGACGTGGAGGTGGACCGGCAAAGCGGCGTGATCAGTGTGCCGCGCATTTATGCGGCGGTCGATGCCGGCATCATCATCAATCCGGACGGGCTCACCAGCCAGATCGAGGGCGGTATCGTCCAGTCGACGAGCTGGACGCTCAAGGAGGAAGTGCAGTTCGACAAGAACGGCATCCGCACGCGCGATTGGTCGAATTATCCGATCCTCACCATGCCGGAAACGCCCAAAGTCGAAATCGCGCTGATCAACCGGCCGGGTGAGCGTTCGCTCGGCGCCGGCGAGGGCTCGCAAGGGCCAACGGTGGCGGCGATCAGCAACGCCTTCGCGCGAGCGACCGGCAAGCGCTTGCGCGATCTGCCGTTCAGCCCCTCCAAGGTGAAAGCAGCGCTCGCATAATCATGCCGCATGCCGCTTTGCCCAAGCGCCGCAAGCCGCGCTTCAAATTGCCGCCGGGAAGCTGCGACGCCCATTGCCACGTGTTCGGGCCGGGGGACCGGTTTCCTTACGCCCCGAACCGGCGCTACACGCCGGCCGACGCGCCAAAGGAGATGCTGGCGGCGCTGCACGGCCATCTCGGCATCGACCGCGCCGTGATCGTGCAGGCCAGCTGCCACGGCACCGACAATGCCGCGATGCTCGACTGCATCGCCTCGGATCCCAAACGCTATCGCGGCGTCGCCATTGTCGATGACAGCTTCACCGATGCCGACTACGACACGCTCGATCGCGGCGGCGTGCGCGGCGTGCGCTTCAATTTCGTCAAGCACCTGGGCGGCGCGCCCGACATGGCGGTGTTCAACCGCGTCCTCGATTGCATCAAGACCCGCGGCTGGCATGTGGTGCTGCATGTCGATGCCCCCGATATCGTGCCGCTCTCCGGCATGATCAGCAAACTGCCGCTGCCGTTCGTGATCGACCATATGGGGCGCGTGCCGTCGGCGGCCGGCGTCGACCAGTCGCCGCTGCGTGCGCTGATCGAACTTTCACGGCTGGAAAATTGCTGGCTCAAGCTGTGCGGCTCGGAGCGCATCTCGATGCCGCCCTATGCGGCGGCGGTGCCGATTGCCCGCGCTTTGCTCGAAGCGGCGCCCACCCGCGTGCTGTGGGGTACTGACTTTCCGCATCCAAATGCCACCCACGAGACCGACGAGGCCGATCTGGTCGATCTGGTGCCGCAATTCGCGCCCGAGGCGCTGGCGCAACGCCGCCTGCTGGTGGACAATCCGGGGCGGCTTTATGGTTTCGACGCGTGATCCCGAAAAGCATGTCCTCGACTTGATCGGGGATGGCAACCGGTTTTCGGATAAGATCACGCGCGAATGAACGGCCAATAAGAAACGCTGACGCGAACACCACGGAGGACAAGCACGATGGCCAAGGAATTTTTCGACGCGGCGCGTTTTGCACGCCGCTGCACGCTGCTGGCACTGCCGGCACTGCCGGCGGCGCTGATGTTGGCGCTGGCGCCGGCCAATCCGGCGCAGGCGGCATGGCCGGAGAAGCCGATCAAGCTGGTGCTGCCGTTCGGCCCCGGCGGCGTCGCCGACGTCACCTCGCGCATCATGGCCGACAAGCTCAGCCAGAAACTTGGCCAGCGCATGGTGGTCGAGAACATGCCCGGCCCCGGCGGCATTGCCGCCGCGCGTTCGGTGGCGGGCGCCGCGCCCGACGGCTACACCATGGCCCTCGTCACCAACGGCACCGCGATCAGCGTGGCGGCGTTCAAGAGCCTGCCGTTCGATCCGGTCAAGGATTTCGCGATGGTGTCGATGGTCGGCACCTTCGATCTGGTGTTCGTGGTCAATGCGGCGTCGGAATACAAGACGCTCGGCGATTTCATCAAGGCCGCCAAGGCGCAGCCCGGCAAGCTCAATATCGGCACCATCTCCGTCGGCGGCACGCAGAACCTCGGCGGCGAGCTGTTCAAGTCGGCCGGCGAGCTCAACGTGCAGATCGTGCCGTACAAGACTTCGCCCGACATCGTGGTGGCGTTGCTGCGCAACGACGTACAGATGATGGTCGACTTCCCGCCTGCGGTGCAGGGTCAGGTCGCCGACGGCAAGCTGCGCATCCTGGCAACCTCCAGCCCGCAGGAATCACCGTTGTTTCCCGGCATCCCGACGGTCGATGCGGCCGGCGTGAAAGGCTACGAGGTGATCTCGTGGAACAGCGTCGCGGTGCCGAAAGGCACGCCGAAAGAGGTCATCGACACCATGAACAAGGCGATGCACGAGGTGCTGGCGCTGCCCGATCTGAAGGCGCAGTTTGCCAAGGTCGGCGTGGTCGCACACGCGAGCACGCCGGAGGAGCTGATGGGGCGTCTCACGTCCGACATCAAGAAATGGGACGACGTCATCGTGAAGGCCGGCATTCCGAAGAAGTAGGGGTCACGGCCCCCCGTACAGCCAGGCGATGCCGTCGTAAGCTTGCTGCGTGCTGCGGCCGGAAATCGCCATATCGCGCAATTCGGCGGTGACGCCGCGCGCGTGATAGAACTCGCCATAGACGCGCGCCATGATCTGGGTACGGCCGGTGCGCAGATATCGCTCCTGCTGATAGGCCTTGAACGCGCCCGGCAGATCGTCGGGCGTGGCCGCCACTTTCTCCGCCAGCACCACCGCATCCTCGGTCGCCATGCAGGCGCCTTGCGCGAGATATTGCAGCATCGGATGCGCGGCATCGCCGAGCAGGGTGACGCTGCCTTTCGACCAATCCTTCACCGGCTCGCGGTCGCACAGCACCCACAGGCGCCAGGTCTCGATGCGCTCGAGCATGCGCAGCACTTCCGGCCGCTGGCCCTGGAAGTGTTTCCACAGCAGGTCCTTGCTGCCTTCCGCGTTCCAGCCTTCCTCGTAATGGTCGGAATGGAACACCGCGACCAGATTGTAGAGTTCGCCCCGGCGCAGCGGATAATGCACGAAGTGGGTACGCGGACCGGCCCACAGCACCACGTCGGGCCGCCACAGATCCGCGGGCACCTCGGAGCGCTTGAGCACGGCGCGATAGGCGATGTGGCCGGACACGCGCGGCTTGCCGTCGCCGACGATACGCTCGCGGATCTTTGACCACATGCCGTCGCAGCCGATCAGCGCGCGCCCTTCCGCCCGTTCGCCGTTCTCGAGCGTGACGGTGACGTGATCGCCGTGATCCTCGAAGCCGTCGACGCGCCGGCTGGTTTCCAGCGTGATCAGATTGCTGCCCTGACAGGCTTTCAGGAAGGTGCCGTGGATGTCGGCGCGATGGGTGACCGCGTAAGGCTGGCCGAAGCGCTCGATGAACGCGCCATCGAGCGGAATATGGGTGATCAGCTTGCCGGTGAGCGCATCGCGCATTTCCTGCGCCGGCGGGCGGTGGGCATCGGCGAGCACCGCGTCCTTGAGGCCGATCTTCTCCAGCACGCGGAAGATATTGGGGCCGAGCTGGATGCCGGCGCCGACCTCCCGGAATTCCGGCGACTGCTCGAACACGCGCACCGAGAAACCCTGGCGCGCCAGCGCGAAGGCTGTGATCAGGCCGCCGATGCCGCCGCCGGACACCAGAAAGGGGGCGGAGCCACCATTCGTGCGGGTCATGGGCGTTACCTCGTTGCGGGGGAAGCGGGAAGTCGTTTCGCGCGCAACATAAAACGCTCGTGGCCCGGACGCAAAGCCTGCAGTGGCCGCACGAAAAAGCCCGCCGGCTTTCGCCAGCGGACTGTTGTTCGCAACGGTGGGTTGCTTATTTCGTGACTTATTTCATCACTTGGCCGCGAATTTCGCCGCCCTTGTTGGCCGCGGTGTGGATATTGACGTACAACTTGCCGGCCATCAGGTCGGCTTCCTGGGCGTCGGTCAGGGTGGCGGAGCCTTCGAACGAACCCTTATCCGCGCCGGTGATCGGGATCACAACGGCGCCGTTCTTGCCGGCTTCGCCGGCATGGAAGTGCGCGGCGGTGGCCGGGCCGCTCAGGCCGGAGATGGTGCCCTTCCAGGACAGCTTCTTGCTGGCGGTGTCGTAGGTCGCGGTGACCGAGCCGGCGCCCTTGCTGTCGTTCACAGGAACCTCGTTGGAGGCTTTCAGGTCGGCCTTCAGATTGACCATGGCGGCCATGGACGGCCTGGCGAGCGCCAGCGCGCCCGCAAAGGCGAGAGCGGCCAATGTGGACCGCAGAAACGTCGATGTCATATGTGCTCCTCCTTGAACAGGCCGGGTGCAGCCATCTACGTAAACACCGCAGCCTAGCGGCTAGTTCCGGAGCGGCGCTGATTCATGCGTGGTGAGCGGGATCGAGGTGCTAGAGGGCTTCCCGCAAGCGTCGCATTCCCAATGATGGCGGATTTCGCCGCCCTCGACGAATTCCGACATGAAGGGGGCGATCATCACGTCGCCGCAGTGCGGGCAGCGCATGGGCGCCGCGAAGGTCCGAATGCGTGAGAGCCTGGCCGTGTCGATATGAAGCTGCATGGTCGAAGGCCTCCTGTGGTCGTCGGTGTCTCTGGTCGTCGGTGTCTCTGGTCGCCGATGGTCCTCCTCCGAACCATGCTCATTGGGTACCGGGACATCGTGGCGAGGGAGAGACGCTTTGGTGAAACTGTGGTGACCGGGAGGATAAGGTTTTGCGACAGGAATGTTGCGCGCAAATGACGATGAGCCTGCAACGGCGCGCCCGATGGCGCCGCCGGGCGCGTTAATGCTGCGTTGCACGATTCACAGTTTCGACCATTTGATTAAGATGCTGCAGTGCGCGCGCTAAAAACGCGTCGCCTGCATGTTGCGGCGTAACCAATCCGAATATTGGTTGCAGCGATGGCAGGAATATCGGACGAAGGCCCTCAGATTGCATCTCGCTCACAAGCGCGATAAAGGCGCGTCTCTCATAAATAGAGTCGTTGAGAAAACTCTGAAAACAACAGGTTTGAAATGTCGAAACAAGCGATGCGCGACGAGGCGGAACGACTGGTGCGGGAGGCGATGGAGAAAAAATCCGTATCCATCAAAAGGGGCGATACGCGGATTGAGGCCAAATGCGGAAAGTGCGGCGCGGTAAATCGAGTCTCATTTGCTCCTGGGCAGGCTCAGGTGAAGTACAAGTGCAAGGAATGTGGGCATCAACAAAACGCGCTGTGATGAAGCGAGGGAGACGCGCGTTCGATTGAAATGGCTGCCCTCTTAAATTCTGAATTTTCTTTGAGAATGGTGAGCGCGCCGGGCAGGCCACACGTTAGCTCGTTCAATAACTTAGCCTGTCAAACCTGCCTAACGGGCTGTATTGAACCCAAAGGTGAATTTGGCGAACTGGCAAACCTCGATGGCGGGTGGCTACAACGATCCCAAAACCACCCCGTCACACGCGAACAAGCTGCGCGGACCATATTCGCCGGGAGTTTTGCAAGAGGCTCAAAGACATAGAAATATTTTTGGCTAGACAACCGATAGTTGACTTAAATCAATGCGGTTTCAAACTTCGGTGCCGCACGGCGCATAGCAGCTAAAGCTGACCAACAAGAACAATCTGGTCGTTCGCAGGCCGCTCAGCGGAAATAATCGTCACGCTTTAGATGCGCCAGCAATTCGTCAGCTGTGCCATGTAAATCAACAGTCTTAAAAGTCGGGATGCCAAGCTGATTGCAAACCTCTATGGCTAACTGCGCCTTCCTGATGAAGTAGCGGAAACGTCGGTATTCCTTCTGTCTAAGCGCTTTTTGAGTGGGCAATTGCCTACGCTTTGGCAGTGTGGCGGCTTTGGTCATCGGTAAATATACCTTGGTTTACGCGGGTTTTGCGTTTCTCTCGTATCCCATTGAGTAACCGTATCGTATTGAGTAACAAAGACGTTTAAGGAGTAGTTTTGTAGCTAACATGTTGGAAATAATAAGGGAATGTCCCGCCCGCTGTTGAAATAAGGAGGCAGGCGTCGATCGCCTCAGGCCGCTAGGCTTGAGGTTGCGAATCGCAAACCAAGAGCGAGGAGATCGACGCCATGACCAAGAATATCGCATTCAAGGACGTGAACCAAGGGACGGCGCTGGGGACGGGGACGTTGCCGTTGGCGCCATTGGTTATCGAGGGACTTGAGGACTTCAAGGGGAGCTTCGATCGGCTGTGCCTGCGGGCTGGGACCGCGGCGATCGAGGCGATGCTGGCGGGCGATGTCGCACAGCTGTGCGGCCAACCCTACGAACGCCACGGCGGGCGGGCGGCGCATCGTTGGGGCGTAACGATGAGCGAGATCGACTACCACGGCGGCAAAGCTGCGGT
>DATBZY010000071.1:0-2725 GCA_036512915.1 Pseudolabrys sp.
ACTCAGAAAAACAATCGCTTCACCGATCGCACCAAATTCCCCCGCAGTCGCCATCGCGTCCTCCGCCAACCGAATCAGAGGATCACGACAGATTCAGCACTTCATCCCATTGTCACGCACTTCTTCACCCGATTGCCCTGCCGCGCGGCCCCCGCGTGCTTGACATGGTGAGCGGCGCCGCGAACGCGCTTGTGCTCGGCGATTCACGCGATCCAACAACTCAGATTGGGCCGGTGATCGATTTGCAAGCCAAGGACAAGCTCGACCGCTGGATCGCCGACATGGACGCGCGCGGCGCCGTG
This sequence comes from Pseudolabrys sp., assembly GCA_036512915.1. Lineage (GTDB taxonomy): Bacteria > Pseudomonadota > Alphaproteobacteria > Rhizobiales > Xanthobacteraceae > Pseudolabrys. The sequence goes on from DATBZY010000071.1 coordinate 303, forward strand.
CGCTTCCGTTTTGGTACGGATCGGCCGGCCGGCGGCACCTATGTCGCGCCGGCCATCGTCGCGCTCGATCGCGCGCGCGAACTTAAAGACGAAGTATTTGGCCCGGTGCTGCATGTGGTGCGCTGGCGTGCAGACGACCTCGATCAACTCCTCGATGACATCGCCGGCAACGGTACCGCGCTCACGCTCGGCATCCATTCGCGCATCGACGCTAGGGTCGCGCACATCATCGCGCGGCTGCCGCACGGTAATGTCTACGTGAACCGCAACATGATCGGCGCGGTGGTCGGCAGTCAGCCGTTCGGCGGCAGCGGCTATGTCCGGTACCGGGCCGAAAGCCGGCGGCCCCGACTATCTGCATCGCTTCGCGCTGGAGCAGGTGGTGACGGTGAATACTGCTGCCTCCGGCGGCAACGCCGCGCTGCTGGCCGACGAAGGCTAGCCCCTCGAATTGAGCGCCGGCAGGCATGTCGGCCCCACTACGGCCGCTTTTATCCTGCTGACCTGAGGCCGCAGGAGGTAAGCATAATGCCAATTTTGCCGCGCTTGGCCGCGATCGTTAACCGGTTCGGCGCGCGGATCGGGTATTCTGCCGCGCATGACTGATTCGGTCGCCCGGCTCTACGATGCCGTGATTGCCGTTCGGGGCACTGACCCGACGAAGTCGCGAACCGCCCGGCTATTGCGTGCCGGCGGCGACAAGATGGCCAAGAAGCTTGCCGAGGAAGCAGTCGAAGTCGTAATCGACGCCATGCACGGCCAGCCCGAGGCCGTGGTCAGGGAAAGCGCAGACCTGCTCTATAATCTCGTGGTGCTCTGGGTTCACGCCGGGGTCCATCCCGACGATGTCTGGGCCGAAATGCGCCGGCGCGAGCAGATGTTCGGAATTGCCGAAAAAGTGCCAAAAGATATGGTACACGGCTCGCTGCGGCGTAAAGTCGTGGCGCTGGAGACTAGGCGCATCCGCAAGCGCCGCTGATCCGCCATCTTTCCCCGCCTTGAGTGTATTCATGACAGTTCAGGCTGCCGAACCGCGTTCTTTGCTTCGCCGTCTTTATGACTGGTGCATGGCCGCCGCCCACAAACCGCATGCGATGTGGACCATGGGGGCGATTTCCTTCGCCGAAAGCTCGTTCTTTCCGGTGCCGCCGGACGTGATGCTGATCCCGATGGCGCTGGCGCGCCCCGACCGGGCCTTTGTGATGGCGGCCTGGTGCACGGTGTCCTCGGTCGCCGGCGGCCTGCTCGGCTATGCGATCGGCGCGCTGCTCTATGACTCGGTCGGCGGCTGGCTGATCCAGCTCTACGGCTATGGCGACAAGGTCGAGACCTTCCGCGCCGCTTATGCGCAATGGGGTGCCTGGATCATCCTGCTCAAGGGGCTGACCCCGATCCCCTATAAGATCGTGACCATCACCTCCGGCTTTGCCGGCTACAACCTTGCGCTGTTCATCGTCTTTTCGATCATTGCGCGCGCCGGCCGCTTCTTCATGCTGGCGTTCCTGCTGCACCGCTACGGCGTGCGGGCGCGCTATTTCATCGAAAAGCGGCTGGGATTGTGGGTTCTGCTCGGCGCCAGCGTGGTCGTCATCGGCATCGTAATTGCGGTATACTTGATTTGATCGAATCGGCAGTCCTCAATTTCGCTACCTGGCGGGGCTTGAGGGTTGCGCCAGCGCGAATGCCGTTGGGCAATTGATTGCCGTTAGGCGACTGACGAAATGCTTGACCGGCTATGGGCACCAAACTGGCTTTGACTTGTCATCGTAAGCAAGCTGCGGCCCGGCCGGCAGTCACCTGCCTGTTCGCGGGCGCCATTGTCCTGATGTCGGCGCTGGCCGTCGCACAGGAGGGGTCGTCTGCGCCGAAAACGAACGAGGAAACCAACTTTTTCGGTGCCATCGTCCGCTGGTTCGACCAGACGGCCGCGAATATGAATTCGACATTCATGGACGTGCGCAAGAAATTCGACAATTTCGGCCGCGAAGCCGGCGTCGCCGCCAAGACGACGGTCGAGGGCGCCAAAGACGCGGCGAACACGGTCTCGCGGATTTCCAATGCCCGCGTGATTGTCGGCCACGAGAAATGCAAGAACGCGCCGAATGGCGCGCCCGACTGCGTGGCCGCCGCCAATGCGATGTGCAAGGCGAAAGGCTTCGACTCCGGCAAGAGCGTCGACATGACCACTCACGAGGTCTGCCCGCCCAAGGTATTGCTGTCGGCCCGCAGCAGCGGACCCGAATGCAGGAACGAGACCTTCGTTTCCCGCGTCCTCTGCCAATAGATTATTGAGCCAACCTTGCGGCTTGTCGGCGGGCGCTTGTATCGGCGCCGCGCGTATGTTTCCGTCGCGCGCTGATAATGGAGCGTGTAAGCCCGTGAACCTCTACGCAAAGCTTCTCGAACGCCAGGCGGCCGGCCGG
>DATBZY010000072.1:0-11785 GCA_036512915.1 Pseudolabrys sp.
GGCATGGGACAACTCCGGGGCCGAAAAACCCCAGCTTCCCAAAATCACTTCGGAATCGGTGACACCCCTGAAATCAGCGTTCGTATTCTCTATCAATAGCTTACGATACGCCCTCGGGGAAATTGCCGGACAGCAATGATGCTTGGCTTGAACAAGACCGCTACGGCGGTCATTGTTGGCCGGTTCAAGGAGTAATGGCGTGGCTTCCCACGACGTCCCGATCGGCTCTTCGCAAGTCAGTCTCGCGGCGCTCAACGAGCGCTCGCGCGAGATTTTCCGCACCATCGTGGAGAGTTATCTGACCACCGGCGAGCCGGTCGGCTCCCGCAATCTGTCGCGCATCCTGCCGATCTCGCTGTCGCCGGCCTCGGTGCGCAACGTGATGTCGGACCTCGAGCAGCTCGGCCTGATCTATGCCCCGCATACCTCGGCCGGCCGGCTGCCGACCGAACTCGGCCTGCGTTTCTTTGTCGATGCCTTGATGCAGATCGGCGATCTGACCGAGGGCGATCGCCGCTCGATCGAAGCGCAGGTGGCCGGCACCGGCACCAACAAGTCGGTGGAAGCCGTCCTCACCGAAGCCTCGCAGATGCTGTCGGGCCTGACCCGTTCGGCCGGCATCGTGCTCACGGTCAAGAACAATGTGCGGTTCAAGCACATCGAATTCGTGCGGCTGGAGCCGGAACGCGCGCTGGCGGTGCTGGTTGCCGAAGACGGCCAGGTCGAGAACCGGGTTCTCAACGTGTCGGCCGGACTGCCGACGTCGGCGCTCACCGAAGCCGGCAATTTCCTCAACGCCCGCATCCGCGGCAAGACACTGGCCGAGCTGCGCGCCGAGATCGAAAACGCAGCGAGCCAAGGCCAGGCCGAGCTCGATCAGCTGACGCAGAAAATCATCGCTGCCGGGCTGGCGAGCTGGTCGGGCGGTGAAAACGACGACCGCCAGCTGATCGTGCGCGGCCACGCCAATCTGCTGGATGACCTGCATGCGCTCGACGACCTGGAGCGGGTGCGTTCGCTGTTCGACGCCCTGGAGACCAAGCGCGGGGTCATCGACCTGCTGGGGCGCGCCGAGCGCGCCGATGGCGTGCGCATCTTCATCGGCTCGGAGAACAAGCTGTTCTCGCTCTCCGGTTCCTCCACCATCATCGCGCCCTATCGCGACGGCGAAGGCCGCATTGTCGGCGTTATCGGCGTGATCGGCCCGACCCGGCTCAATTACGCCCGCGTCATCCCGATGGTCGATTACACCGCGCGCGTGGTGAGCCGGCTGCTGGCCGGCTGAGCGCTTGATTTTTTGCTTGCGAACCCTGATATCCCCGGCATCCGAATAATCTTGAGGATTTGAGCATCATGACGGACCGGCCCGCCGCTGACGATATGGCTGCCCAGCCCGAGGGCGAAGCGGCCGCAGTTGCGGCACCTGAACTGGTGCCGGCCGAGCAAGTCACCGCCGCGTTGGAAGCGGCTGCCGATTTCAAGGACAAGCTGCTGCGCACGCTCGCGGAGATGGAGAACCTGCGCAAGCGGACCGAGCGCGAGGTCGCCGATGCGCGGGTTTACGGCGTCACCGGTTTCGCCCGCGACGTGCTGGCGGTGGCCGACAACATGCATCGCGCGCTGGGTGCCGTCGGTCCCGAGCAGCGCGAGCAGGCCGATCCCAAGGTCAAGGCACTGATCGAGGGCGTCGAGCTGACCGAGCGCGAGCTGATGAAGGTGCTTGAGAAGTATGGCGTGACGAAATTCTCGCCCGCGGGCGAGAAGTTCGATCCGAACGTGCATCAGGCGATGTACGAGGTGAAGGATTCCGATCTGCCGTCCGGCAGCGTCGCGCAGGTGATCCAGGCCGGCTACATGCTGGGCGACCGGGTGCTGCGCCCGGCATTGGTCGGCGTTGCCAAGGCGGCGCCGAAATCGCCACAGCCTTCCGCCAACGACAATCCACAGTCGGACAGCGCCGCGGAATAGCGTTCTTTACTTGCGCTAGCGCAGATCGATCCCGTCGCGCACCGCGCGGAAGCGGGTGAACAGCATATCCCAGTCCTGCTTGCGGCCAACGCCGACGATGCGCAAAAAGCCGCCGCTGCCGAAGCGCACCCACTGCACCAGTGACACGGGAGCGCCATCCGGTCCCGTGGCCTGCGCTCTGATTTCGAAGCCCGGCAAACCGGCGATGCGCATCGGCTCCGCTAACGTCACACTGAGGTCGCGCAGCGGCGCCGACGCCAGCAAATCGCGGGCGAACTTGCCGCGATCGTCGCGCTCGTCCGGCGCGCCGCGTCCGATCGAAACAATCATGTAAGGCTGCTGGCTGATGTCATCGCTCGGCCCGTCGGTCAGGATCACCCCGCCCGCCGGTATCGCCTGCATCACGCGGAAGCCGGCCAATTCATTGAACTTGAACGGCAGCAGGCCGAGCTGCTCCTGGAGCGGCGCAGCGCGGAACGTGACGCTGGCCAGCGCCTTGCGGATCACCGCGTCGGAATAGACCGAGAGCGCGGCCGCGGGCACCTCCACATTGATCAGCGCGGCGAGGTCTTGCACGTTACCGCCGGCCCCGCTCGCCAGCAGGAACCACCGGTGCAGCGTGACGCCGTTCTGCTGCACGCTGCCGCTGACGAGAATGCCGACACCGCTGGCGAACGGAAAGCTTTCCCGCTTCAGATCGCTCAGCCCGGCCTGGTTCTGGGCGAAGGCCGAGCGCTCGAGCTCGTCATAGGCGCGCACCGGCAGGTCGAGGATGGTGACGGCGACCTTACGGTCGGCGTCCTCAAAACCGGGCAAGCGCGCGCTCAGCTTGAGATCGCCCGCCGGCTCCAGCCCGATCCGCAGCCCGAGCGGAAACACCGGCTCGGCGCCGGCGGCGGTCAAGCTCGCCAATCCGGCCCAAATTGCGAACATTGCGGCGAGCAAAGGGACCAACAATATGCGGAGCATGCGGGCGGACTTCTTTCCAGATTGAGATCGGGCTTAGCCGATCTGCCTAACCGGCCTGACCCGGTGCGGCAATGGTCAGATTAGCTTTCATGCTGCGTTGCCGCGATGTCCAGGCGGGCTGCTCGCGAATTCGTGACGACCTGACTTGCGGGCCGGGGTCGCCTTCTTATATGAGCCAGTGAGCCGCAAAACCGCGGTGAATCGCGTATCCAGGGGGCTGGATCAGGGGGTCAGCGGATGAGCCGCCGACATTCCCATTCGGGCGCCAAGCGGCCCGGCCGGCCTGCCGTAATTTGAGGGGAACAACCATGGGCAAGGTCATCGGCATCGACCTCGGCACCACCAATTCGTGCGTCGCCGTCATGGAAGGCAAGACGCCGAAAGTCATCGAGAACGCCGAGGGCATGCGCACCACGCCTTCGATTGTCGCCTTCACCGAAGACGGTGAGCGGCTGGTCGGCCAGCCGGCCAAGCGCCAGGCGGTCACCAATCCGGAACGGACCATCTTCGCGGTCAAGCGCCTCGTTGGCCGGCGCTACGAAGATCCGATCATCGAGAAGGACAAGAAGCTCGTCCCCTACAAGATTATGAAAGCCAGCAATGGCGACGCCTGGGTCGAGGCCGACGGCAAGAGCTATTCGCCCTCGCAGATTTCCGCATTCATTCTGCAGAAGATGAAGGAAACGGCGGAAGCCTATCTCGGCGCCAAGGTCGAGCAGGCCGTCATCACCGTTCCCGCTTATTTCAACGACGCCCAGCGCCAAGCCACCAAGGACGCCGGCAAGATCGCCGGCCTCGAAGTGCTGCGCATCATCAACGAACCGACCGCGGCCGCGCTCGCCTACGGGCTCGACAAAGAGAAGACCGGCATCATCGCGGTCTATGACCTGGGCGGTGGCACCTTCGATATTTCCGTGCTCGAGATCGGCGACGGCGTGTTCGAAGTGAAGTCCACCAACGGCGACACGTTCCTGGGCGGCGAAGACTTCGACATGCGCCTGGTCAACTATCTCGCCGACGAATTCCAGAAGGAGCAGGGCATCGACCTGCGCAAGGACAAGTTGGCGCTGCAGCGGCTCAAGGAGTCCGCCGAGAAGGCGAAGATCGAGCTATCGTCCACGACGCAGACCGAGGTCAACCTGCCGTTCATCACGGCGGATGCGTCGGGTCCCAAGCATCTCACTATGAAGCTCACCCGCGCCAAGTTCGAGGCGCTGGTCGACGATCTCATTCAGAAGACCGTCGAGCCGTGCCGCAAGGCGCTCAAGGATGCCGGCCTCTCCGCCGCTGAGATCAACGAGGTGGTCCTGGTCGGCGGCATGACGCGCATGCCGAAGGTTCAGGAAGTGGTGAAGCAATTCTTCGGCAAGGAGCCGCACAAGGGCGTCAACCCGGACGAAGTGGTGGCCATCGGCGCCGCCATTCAAGCCGGCGTGCTGCAAGGCGACGTCAAGGACGTGCTGCTGCTCGACGTGACCCCGCTTTCGCTCGGCATCGAGACGCTGGGCGGCGTGTTCACCCGCATCATCGACCGCAACACCACCATCCCGACCAAGAAGAGCCAGGTATTCTCCACCGCCGAGGACAATCAGAACGCGGTGACGATCCGCGTGTTCCAGGGCGAGCGCGAGATGGCGGCCGACAACAAGATGCTCGGCCAGTTCGACCTGGTCGGCATTCCGCCGGCGCCGCGCGGCGTGCCGCAGGTCGAGGTCGCCTTCGACATCGACGCCAACGGCATCGTCAACGTGTCCGCCAAGGACAAGGCGACCAGCAAAGAGCAGCAGATCCGCATTCAGGCATCGGGCGGTCTGTCCGAGGCCGACATCCAGAAGATGGTCAAGGACGCGGAAGCCCACGCCGAAGATGACAAGAAGCGCAAGGCGGCGGTCGAGGCCAAGAATCATGCCGAGGCGCTGGTGCATTCCACCGAGAAGGCGCTGGCCGAGCATGGCTCGAAGGTCGGCGACCCCGAGCGCAACGCGATCGAGAACGCCATTGCGGATCTCAAAGAAGCGCTGAAAGGCGACGACGCGACGGTGATCCAGGCCAAGACCAATGCGCTGGCGCAGGCTTCGATGAAGCTCGGCGAGGCCATGTACAAGCAGCAGGCGGAAGCGCAAGGCGCTGACACCAGTGAAAGCGCCACCGGCGCCGACGGCAAAAAAGAAGACGTGGTCGACGCGGAGTTCACCGAGGTCGACGACGACAAGACCAACAAAAAATCCGCCTAAGCTGAGGCGCCGGCCGTGCGCTGGTCATCGTCAACCACAACAAATGTCACCCCCGGGCTTATCCCGGGGGTGCGTTGTTGCAGGTTCGATGAGTTGTCGAATCAAGTACGACTATGACGGCGTTCGGAATCTAGGGCGGCATCGGCATGTCCAAGCGCGACTACTACGAAGTTCTGGGTGTGGTGCGCGAAGCCAGCGACGCCGACCTCAAGGCCGCGTTCCGCAAGCTCGCCATGCAGCATCATCCGGATCGCAACCCGGGCGACAGCGAGTGCGAGCACAAATTCAAAGAGCTCAACGAGGCCTACGACGTGCTCAAGGACGGCGACAAGCGCGCCGCCTATGACCGTTTCGGCCACGCCGCCTTCGAGCAAGGCGGCATGGGCGGCGGACACGGCTTCGGCGCCGATTTCGCCCACACCTTCTCCGACATTTTCGAAGATCTGTTCGGCATGGGTGGCGGCCGGCGCGGCGGCCGCGGGCAGGGGCGCGAGCGCGGCTCCGACCTGCGCTACAACATGGAAATCACCCTCGAAGAGGCTTACGACGGCAAAACCGCGCAAATTCGAATTCCGACCTCGGTCGCCTGCGAAGTCTGCTCGGGCACCGGCGCCAAGGCGGGCACCAAGCCGAAGCCCTGCGCGACCTGCGGCGGTGCCGGCAAGATCAGACATGCCCAGGGCTTCTTCACGCTCGAGCGCACCTGCCCGGCCTGCCAGGGCCGCGGCCAGGTGATCGACGATCCCTGCTCGTCCTGCGCTGGGGCCGGGCGGGTGACGCGCGAGCGCATGCTCTCGGTCAATATCCCGGCCGGCGTCGAGGATGGCACCCGCATCAGGCTCGCCGGCGAAGGCGAGGCCGGTCTGCGCGGCGGCCCGCCGGGCGACCTCTATATTTTCCTGGCGCTGGCGCAGCACGAGTTCTTCCAGCGCGACGGCGCCGACCTGCACTGCCGGGTGCCGATTTCCATGGCCACCGCGGCTCTGGGCGGCGAATTCGAGGTGCCGGCGATCGACGGCAGCAAGGCGCGGGTCAAGGTTCCCGGCGGAACCCAGACCGGCCAGCGCTTCCGTCTGTCCGGCAAGGGCATGCCGGTGCTGCGCGCGAAACAAACCGGCGACCTGTACGTGCAGGTAGCGGTGGAAACGCCGCAGAACCTGACCAAGCGCCAGCGCGAGCTGCTGACCGAGTTTCAAAAATTGTCGTCGGAGGATACCCAGCCGGAATCGGTCGGATTCTTCAGTCGAGTCAAGGAGTTTCTCGATGGCCTGGGAAGTCGTGACAGCCATAGCGAGGAGCCATCTTGACCCCTCGCCCCGCGCCCTATACCCGTGAAGTTTGCTGGCCAAGGCCCGCCGGCCCGCACGCGTGACCCCATAGCAATGCCCGCACAAACATTCGTTCGCGTCGCAAAGAAAGGCCTGCGTCTCGATGACGAGATGCAGTTCATCCGTTCGTGGATCGAAAAGCCTCTCTCCACCGGCGCGGTGATGCCGTCGAGCAAGGCGCTGGCGCGCACCATGGCGCGCTACGTCGATCCGCAATCGAGCGGCCCGGTGATCGAGCTCGGGCCGGGCACCGGCCCGGTGACCGAGGCGCTGGTCCAGCGTGGCATCGATCCCGCGCGCTTGATCCTGGTCGAATTCAATCCGGACTTCTGCCGCCTGCTGCGCACGCGCTATCCGGCGGCCACGGTGGTGCAGGGCGACGCCTATCGGCTGCGCCGTCTGCTGGAGACGCTGGTGCGTGAGCCGGCCGCCGCGGTGGTGTCGGGACTGCCGCTGGTCACCAAGCCGCTGCGCACGCGGCTGCGCCTGATCTCGGATGCGATGGGCCTACTGGCGCCGGGCGCGCCGTTCGTCCAGTTCACCTATGCAATGGTGCCGCCGATCCCGAAGGCGCTGTCCACCATCAAGGCCGAGGCCTCCGAGCTGATCTGGATGAACCTGCCGCCGGCGCGCGTGTGGGTTTACCGCGGGCAGTAAGCGCGCCTTCCGGCGTTTCCTTAAATTCGCATGTGATTATTGGACGCCCCATCGCAAGTCGGCTCTAGCCGACTTGCGCACTGACTATTTGCGATATCGGGCAAACCCGAGATCGGCCCGCGGGGCATGACAGTCTTTGCTGTTTGGTGTGATATGCGAGCCTGACTTCGGAGCCGCCGATGCCTGCGCCCAAGATACTCGTCTTTCCAGGCTCGACCCGCGCCGGCTCGCACAACGTCAAGCTGGCGGCATTGGCGGCCAAAGAGCTGACGCTGATCGACGCCGAGGTCACGCGCATTTCGCTCGTCGACTATCCGCTGCCGATTTATGAAGGCGATCTCGAAGCCAAGGCCGGCCCGCCGGCCAATGCGCTCAAGCTCAAGCAGATGATCATGGCGCACCACGGCGTCTTCATCGCCAGCCCCGAATACAGCGCCTCGGTCACGCCGCTACTCAAGAATGCCATCGACTGGGTGTCGCGCGTGCGCGAGCGCGGCGATCCGACCTACGCCGCCTTCAAGGGCCGCGTGTTCGCGATCAGCTCGGCGTCGCCGGGCCGGGCCGGCGGTCTGCGCGCGCTGATGGCGCTGCGTCAGATTCTCGAACTTGGCTGCGGCGCGCTGGTGATCCCCGAGCAGGTCGCGATCCCGCAAGCCGACCACGCGTTCGACGACATGGACAACATTATCGACACCGGCACCGCCAATCTGTTTCGCGCGCAGCTCGCGCGCTTGGTGGATATGGCGCGGCTGATGGCCTAGAGCATGATCCCGAAAAAGCCTGCCGCGGACTTGATCCGGGGTGGGAACCGGTTTTCGGAAAAGACCATGACAAAAAAATGCGAGGAGAGTAGCCCGTGACCCTGGACGCGCGTGAACGTCTGATCGTCGCTCTCGACCTGCCAACGGTTAAGGCCGCCGAGGCCATGGTGTCGCGGCTCGGCTCCTCGGTGTGGTTCTACAAGATCGGCTATCAGCTCGCCTTCGCCGGCGGCTTGCCGTTCGCGGCCGGCCTGATCGCGGCCGGCAAGCAGGTGTTTCTCGATCTCAAGCTGCACGACATCGGCAACACCGTGACCAAGGGTGTCGAGAGCGTGGCGCAGATCGGCGCGACCTTTCTCACCGTGCACGCTTATCCGCAGACCATGAAGGCGGCGGTGGAGGGCAAGCGCGGATCGAAGCTACGCATTCTCGCAGTGACCGTGCTCACCTCCTATGACGACGCCGATCTCGCCGCCGCCGGCTACGACATGAGTGTCGGCGAACTCGCCGCCGCGCGCGCGAGCCAAGCGCGCGACACCGGCGTCGACGGGCTGGTCTGCTCGGCGGAGGAGGCGGCCAATCTGCGCAACATCGTCGGCGCCGGCATGACGTTGGTGACGCCGGGCATCCGGCCGGCGGGCAGCGCCAGCGGCGATCAGAAGCGCATCATGACGCCGGCCAAGGCGATCAATGCCGGTGCCGACTATCTGGTGGTCGGACGCCCGATTGTCGAAGCCGGCGATCCGAAAGCAGTGGCCGACGCGATCGTCGCCGAGATCGAGAGCGCATGATCCCGAAAAGTGGGAACCGGTTTTCGGACAAGATCATGCGCAAGCAAATAAATCAGTAAGGGGAGAAGCGATGCCGAAGGGCTACTGGATCGCGCGCGTCGATGTGAGGAACGAAGAGGGCTACAAGCCCTATGTCACCGCCAATGCGGCGATCTTCAAGAAATTCGGCGCTCGTTTCGTCGTGCGTGGCGGCAAGTTCGAGTGCCCGGAGGGATTGAGCCGCTCGCGCAATTTGGTGATCGAATTCCCCGATTACGCCACCGCGCTCGCCTGCTACCGCTCGCCGGAATATCAGCAGAATATCAAGGTGCGGCAGCCGCATTCGAGCGCCGACATCCTCATCATCGAGGGCTACGACGGCCCGCAGCCGTGACTCTTGTCATTCCGGGGAATGCGGGGAGAGGTGACAGAGTGCATGCCGCCCCGCTATACCGACCGGCATAGTCCGGGAGTTAACCCCATGGCCGAGATGCGGCTCGTGGTCGCCGGCGCCGGCGGGCGGATGGGCCGCACGCTGGTCAAGGCGATCGCCGACAGCAAGGAATTTGCGCTTAGCGGGGCGCTGGAAGACGCGCGTTCGCGGCTGCTCGGCTGGGATGCCGGCGTGCTGGCGGGTCTGGGCGAGAACGGCATCAAGCTCAGCGCCGACGCCGGCCCGCTGCTGGAGCAGGCCGACGGCATGATCGATTTCACCGCGCCGGCCGCCACGCTGGCCTTCGCCGCGCTCGCGGCCAAGGGCCACAAGGTCCACATCATTGGCACCACCGGCTTGAGTGCGGCGGACGAGGCCAAGATCAAGGACGCCGCCAAGACGGCGGTGATCGTCAAGTCCGGCAATATGAGCCTCGGCGTCAATCTGCTGGCCGCGCTCGCCAAGCGCGTCGCCAAGACGCTCGACAACTCATTCGACATCGAAATCCTGGAAATGCATCACAACCAGAAGGTCGATGCGCCGTCCGGCACCGCGCTGCTGCTCGGCCGCGCGGCAGCGGAAGGCCGCGGCATCGATCTCGATAAGCATTCCGTGCGCGGCCGCGACGGCCACACCGGCGCCCGCAAGGCGGGCGATATCGGCTTTGCCAGCCTGCGCGGCGGCAGCGTGGTCGGCGAGCACAGCGTGATCTTTGCCGGTCCCGCCGAGCGCATCGAGCTCACGCACAAGGCCGAGGATCGCATGATCTTCGCGCGCGGCGCGCTGCATGCGGCGCTGTGGGCGCGTGATCAGAAGCCGGGACTTTATTCGATGATGGATGTGCTGGGGCTGAAGGATTTTTGATGAACGTGGGACAACATCGGTCGTCATGGCCGGGCTTGTCCCGGCCATCCACGTCTTACCGCGCTGACGAACAGAAAGACGTGGATGCCGGCACAAGGCCGGGCATGACGGAGACTGAGAACTAAGGGTGCTGCAATGACTGACCGCCTTCTTGTACTCGTGCGCCATGGCCAGAGCGACTGGAACCTAAAGAACCTGTTCACCGGCTGGCGCGATGTCGACTTGACCGACAAAGGCATCGCGGAAGCGCACGAGGCCGGCCGCAAGCTGAAAGCCCAGGGCATCAAGTTCGACGTTGCCTTCACCTCCGCGCTCAAGCGCGCGCAGCGCACGCTCGATCTGATGCTCGAGGAACTGGGCCAGACCAAAATTCCGGTGTTCAAGGACCAGGCGCTCAACGAGCGCGACTATGGTGACCTGGTCGGCCTCAACAAGGATGACGCCCGCAAGAAATGGGGCGAGGAGCAGGTGCACAAATGGCGGCGGTCCTACGACATCGCGCCGCCCGGCGGCGAAAGCCTCAAGGACACGCTCGCGCGTACGCTACCCTATTACGTGACCGAGATTCTGCCGCGCGTGCTGCGCGGCGAGCACGTGTTGGTTTCGGCGCACGGCAATTCGCTGCGTGCGCTGGTGATGGTGCTCGACCGCCACACCACCGAGAGCATCACGAAATTGAATTTGGACACCGGCGTGCCGATGATTTATCGGCTTAATGCCGACTCGACGGTGAAATCGAAGCTGGATCTGGCGGCGTAACTACCCCGCCGCCATCCCGGCTTCCCAGCCCAGCATCGCGCGCTTGCGGGTGATGCCCCAGTGATAGCCGGTGATGTCGCCGCTCTTGCCGATCACGCGGTGACACGGCACCACGAAGCAGATCGGGTTTTTGCCGATCGCGGCGCCGACCGCGCGTGCGGCTTTCGGCGACCCGGCGCGTGCCGCGAGGTCGGAATAAGTGGTGAGCCCGCCCATCGGAATGGTGAGCAGCTTTTCCCACACCCGCACTTCGAAATCCGTGCCAATGAGCACCACGCGCAGCGGCTGCTCGGGCCGCCACAGCGTGGAATCGAAGATGCGGCGCGCGGTGGCGGCGGTGGCCGCCAAGTCCTCGACGTAACGTGCCTTCGGCCAGCGCGCGCGCATGTCGTTGAGCGCGCCGCGTTCCTTGCCGGCATCGGCGAGCGCGAGACCCGCTAAGCCGCGCGGCGTGATCATCACCAGCGCCATGCCGAACGGGCAGGGATGGAACCCGTAGCTGATGGTGAGCCCGTCGCCGCCGGCCTTCCATTCGCCCGGCGACATCGCCTCGTGGGTGACGAACAGATCGTGCAGCCGGCCGGGCCCGGACAGGCCGACCTCGTAGGAGGTTTCCAGCACGCTTGCCGACGCCCGCAGCAGCTCGCGCGCGTGGTTGAGGGTGAGCGCCTGCAGGAACGCTTTCGGCGTGAGGCCGCACCAGCGGCGGAACAGGTGATGCAGATCGCTGGCGCTGACGCCGGCGGCTTCCGCGATGGTGTCGATCTCGGGCTGCGCGCGCCAATGGCCGCGGATATGGGCGATGGCGCGGCGCACAATGTCATAATCGGCCGCCGCGGTGGCAAGCGGGGCGAGGTCGGGGAAGCGGTCGGCCAAGGCCGGCTTTGCAAGCGTCATGGTCATACCGGCTATTTAGGGCGGGGCGCGGCGCCCAGCCACCCGATTTCTGACTAGTCCAACGTCGTCCGTATCGGCCCGCGCTTGGCTTCGCTCAGCGCAGCCGCTAGTTCCTGCGCGAAGCTGGCCTTCTCGTGCGGACTCA
>DATBZY010000073.1:0-12722 GCA_036512915.1 Pseudolabrys sp.
GGGCATCAAGGTCACTGACGCAGAAATGGCCGCTCTCAACATCACCGGTAATACCTTCCACCCCGAGTGGAACTACACCATCTCACCAAGACCACCCAAAACCCCTAACCTGACGCAATAATTGTTGGGCGTCGCCTAAGGGATTGAGCCCATGTCGCTTGCACGCGATATCACCACGGTCGGCAGCGGAACTTTGATCTCGCGGCTGCTCGCCTTCTTTCGCGACGCCGGGATCGCGGCCCTGCTCGGCGCCGGGCCATTCTCGGAAGCCTTCTTCGCGGTGCTGCAGCTGGTCAATTTCTTTCGCCGCCTGCTCGCGGAAGGCGCTCTCAACAGCGCCTTCGTGCCGATATGGCTGCGGCTGCGCAGCGGTAAGGACGGGGTCGCCAACGCCAATCGATTGACCAAACGGACCTTGCTGACGATTGGCTGCATGGCCGGCGTCATCGCCTTGCTCGCAATTGTATTGGCGCCATTCGTCATAGCCGCCATTGCGCCCGGATTTGACGAGGCCCGCCGGGAATTGGCTGCCTTTTATTTGTTGATCGTCGCGCCCTACATCGTGTTGGCGGGGCTCGTTGCAGTGATTGCCGCGGCGCTGAATGCGGAAGGCCGCGTCGGTGCCGTCACTGTCAGCACTGTCGCTTTCAATCTGGTCATGGTGCTGGCGCTTTTATTCGTGCTCGGCGAAATCGAGCAATTTGTGACAACTGTTTGGCTAGCGCTGGCCATCGTCGTTGCGGGCCTGCTCCAGCTCATCGTCACTGGCGCCGCTTGGCTGCTGACCGGGAAACGCTGGCAACGCGTCAGCGTGCGCGTTCCCGATCAAACGCAGCAGTTGTTTGCGCGCGCCGTTCCCGGCCTGATTGCCGCCGGCATCCCGCAACTCAAGCTGATCGCGGCCGCGGCCATCGCGTCGTCCTCCCAGGCGGCGGTGTCGTGGCTCTACTACGCCAATCGTCTGTATGAGCTTCCGCTCGGCGTCGCGTCGATCGCCATCGCCGCCGTGATCGTGCCGCGCATCGCCGCCAGCCTGCGCGCCGGCGATACGGATACTTTTGCGGCGGTGCAGTCGCGCGCCTTCGAGATTGCGCTGGCCTTGGCACTGCCCGCGGCGGCCGGCTTCGCGCTGCTGGCCGAGCCGATCGCCGGCGGGCTGTTCGAGCGCGGCGCGTTCGGCCCGCTCGACACGGCGGCAGTCGCCGCCGCGCTGGCGGCGATCTGCGCTGGGTTACCCGGACACGTGCTGGAAAAGGTGTTCGGCGCGGTTTCTTTCGCACACGGCGACACGCATACGCCGATGATCGCCGCGCTGTCCGGCCTTGCCGCCGCCATCGCCGGCGGCTTCTTGCTGTTCCCGCATTACGGCCATGTCGGCGTTGCGGCCGCCATCGCGATCTCCGGGTGGGTCGGTGCCGCGCTGCTAGGCCTCATCCTGTACGGACGTGGATGGCTGCGGCTCGACCAGAGCGGCTGGCGGCGGCTGCCGCGCATCGTGCTTGCCACCGTCATCATGGGCGCCGTCGTCGCATACGGGCACGCAGCCGGCCATACGCACTTTCCCCATTTAGCAGCCTCATCGTTCGGCCGGCTCGCCCTGCTCGTCGTGCTGGTGACACTCGGCGTCGGTGTCTATCTCGCCGCGCTGCAGCTGCTCGGCGTGGCGAAGCTCAAGGACCTCATTTCCGCCGTGCGGGCGCGGACTTAAGGGTCTTGCCCCGCGCCGGTCCGCCGTGGCATGGGTCGCGCCTCAATTGAGAGGACGAGCGATGGCGTTCAAAGAGCGCGTATTTTCCGGCGTGCAGCCGACCGGCAATCTGCACCTCGGCAATTATCTCGGCGCGATCACCAAATTCGTCGCGCTGCAGGAGCGCTACGACTGTATCTATTGCGTGGTCGATCTGCACGCCATCACGGTGTGGCAGGACCCGAGCGAGTTGCCGCGCGCCACGCGCGAGGTCACCGCGGCGTTCCTGGCCTGCGGCATCGATCCGAACAAGCAAATCATCTTCAACCAGAGCCAGGTCGCCGAGCACGCCGAGCTCGCCTGGGTGTTCAATTGCGTCGCCCGCATGGGCTGGCTCAACCGCATGACGCAGTTCAAGGAGAAGGCCGGCAAGGACCGCGAGAACGCCTCGGTCGGCTTGTATGTCTATCCCAACCTGATGGCGGCCGACATCCTGGTCTACCGCGCGACCCATGTGCCGGTCGGCGAGGATCAGAAGCAGCATCTCGAGCTGTCGCGCGACATCGCGCAGAAATTCAACAACGACTTCGCCCCGTCAATCCATGCCCATGGCTACGGCGATGCATTCTTCCCACTGCCGGAGCCGCTGATCCAGGGGCCGGCGACGCGAGTGATGTCGCTGCGCGACGGCTCCAAGAAGATGTCGAAATCGGAGCCGTCGGATTATTCGCGCATCAATCTGACCGATGACGACGACGCCATTGCGCAGAAGATCCGCAAAGCCAAGACCGATCCGGAGCCGCTGCCGAGCGAGGAGAAGGGCCTGGAGCTGCGCCCCGAGGCCGACAACCTGGTCGGCATCTATGCGGCGCTCAAGGGGTCAAGCAAATCGGACGTGTTGCGCGAGTTCGGCGGTGGACAATTCTCCAGCTTCAAGTCCGCGCTGGTCGATCTCGCGGTCGCCAAGCTCGGTCCGATCGGTTCGGAAATGAAGCGGCTGGTGCAGGACCCGGTCTATATCGACTCGGTGCTGGCTGACGGTTCGCAGCGCGCGCAAGTGCTCGCCGCCAAAACCATGAAGGCAGTCAAGGATATCGTCGGCTTCGTGCGGCGCTGAGCCAGCGCATGATCCCGAACAAGCCTGCCCCGAACTTGGATCCCGAGGGTGGGAACCAGTTTTTCGATAAGCTCATGCGCAAACAACGCTAGTTTACGCGGTGCAATATTCGCCCCTAGGCCGCTTGTCGCCGCGGCCCGCGCCGTGCCACCATTTGCAACTTGTGCGTCCGTTATCATGCAAATGATCGGATGAAGCGGGAGCGACGATGAGCAGCAAGCGCCGCAGCTACGAGGCCGGTCACAAGCGCAAATACCTGGTCGTCATCGACGACACCGAGGAATGCGACCGCGCGGTCTATTGGGCGGCCAAGCGCGCCGGCCGCACCAAGTCGCAGATCGTCATGCTGCGCGTAATCGAGACCGCCGAGCGCAACCAGCAATGGCTGGGCGTCGCCGATATCATGAAGGCCGAGGCACAGGAAGCGGCCAACGCGGTGCTCGACAAATTCGCCGAGCGCACGAAGCAGGTCGCGCGCATCAAGCCGGACCGGGTGATCCGCGAAGGCGACACCGCCGCGGAGATTACCAAGCTGATCGAGGAGGACGCCGACATCGGCATCCTGGTGCTGGCCGCCGGCACCGGCAAGGAAGGCCCCGGCCCGCTGGTCTCCAACCTCGCCAAGACTGCCGGCACGTTCCCGATTCCGGTCGCCATCATCCCGGGACACCTGAGCGACGACGACCTCGACGCGATGTCTTAACCCTCCCCGCCGCGTCTTTTGTGCTTGCGCATGATCTTGTCCGAAAACCGGTTCCCGCCCCGGATCAAGTCCGCGGCAGGCTTTTTCGGGATCATGCGCCGGTTGACCACGGCCTGCGCAGGGGCCATCTATCAGGTATAGTGCATGCCGCCCACGGGCCTTGAACCCGCATGAGGCAAGGAGCGCAACCGATGTTCATCCAGACCGAAGCCACGCCCAATCCGGCAACGCTGAAATTTCTGCCGGGACGAGCCGTGCTCGAATCCGGCACCCTCGACATGCCGAACAAGAAGGAAGCCGCCGCGCAATCGCCGCTGGCCGAGCGGCTGTTCGATATCCCGAATGTCAGCGGCGTTTTCTTCGGTTCCGACTTCATATCGGTCACCAAGAGCGACGGCGAGTGGCAGCAGATCAAGCCGACGATCCTCGGCGCCATCATGGAACATTACATGTCGGGCGCGCCGCTGGTGTCGGCCAATGCTCAACCGGCCGCGGCCGCCGACGACGAATTCTTCGATGCCAAGGATGCCGACACGGTCGCCACCATCAAGGACCTGATCGAGACCCGCGTGCGCCCGGCGGTGGCCGGCGACGGCGGCGACATCACCTTCCGCGGCTACAAGGAAGGCATCGTGTTTCTGCACATGAAGGGCGCCTGTTCCGGCTGCCCATCCTCGACCGCAACGCTCAAGCACGGCATCCAGAACCTGCTGCGCCATTTCGTGCCCGACGTGGTCGAAGTGCGGCCGGTGTAAGCATCTCGTCATTCCGGGACGCGCCGAAGGCGCGGGCCCGGAATCCATAACCCCGGTCGGTGAATATGGATTCCGGGCTCGCCGCTTTGCGGCGCCCCGGAATGACGGCATCGCTATTGCTGGGACCGTGCTAAATTCGAATCATGCGCATCCTTGCCATCGATACCGCGCTTGAGGCCTGCTCGGCCGCCGTGCTCGACACCGAGCACGCCGCGATTGCCGCGCATGAATCGCGTCCGATGGTGCGCGGGCATGCGGAAGCGCTGATCCCGCTGATCGCGCGCGTGCTCGAGCGCGCCCGGCTCAGCTTCTCCGAGATTGACCGCATCGCGGTCACCACCGGACCCGGCAGCTTCACCGGCTTGCGCGTCGGGATTTCGGCCGCGCGCGGGATCGCGCTGGCCACCGGCAAGCCGGCGGTGGGCCTGTCCACGCTCGCCGCCTATGCCGCGCCCTTCATCGCCGCCGACAGCACGCTGCCGGTGGCGGTGGCGATCGATGCGCGGCACGATCACGTCTATCTGCAAGTGTTCGGACCCGGCGGCCGCACCCTGGTGGCGGCGCGTTTGGTGCCGCTGCGCGAGGCGCTGCGCGCGGCGGCGACCGGCGCCCCGCGCCTGGTCGGCACCGCGGCGAATTTGCTGGCGGCGGCATGGCCGGCAGGCGAACGCGCGCCGACCGTGGTTGAGCAGCGGCAAGCACCCGACATCGACTGGGTGGCGCGGCTTGGCGCCGCCGCGGTGGAAACCGGTTCGCCGCCGAAGCCGCTCTATCTGCGCGCGCCCGACGCCCAGCCGCAGAACGCCGCGCAACTGGCCCGCCGATGATGAAGCTGCTATCCAATCTGTTCGCGCGCGGTGAGCCCGCCTTATCGGAAGCCGGCCCCCGCGATGCGGTGGCGATCGCCGCGCTGCATGCCAATTCGTTTCGGCGCGGCTGGAGCGAGCAGGAGGTCGAAGGCCTGCTGATCGACCGCCATGTGATCTCGCATCGCGCCACCATCGGCGGCAAGCTCGCCGGCTTCATCATGTCACGGCTGGTGGAGGACGAGGCGGAAATCCTCTCGGTCGCGGTTGCAGGCCGCCAGCAGGGACGCGGCCTGGCGCGTAAGCTGCTTACCTTGCATTTGCGGCGGCTGGCGGGCCTGGGCGCGCGCACCGTGTTCCTGGAAGTCGACGAGCATAATAAGCCTGCGATCCGGCTTTATGACCGCGCCGGCTTTCATGAAATATCCCGCCGCCCCAACTATTACCCCGCGAGCGGCGGCAAAGCCGCCGCCGCGCTGGTGCTCCGCCGCGATCTTGGCTAACGCGCGTGATCCCGAAAGGCTTGCCTGCGGACTTGATCCGAGGGTGGCGACCGGTTTTCGGAAAAGATCAAAGCGCCAAGCAAAATGCTAGGATTCGATTCTGATTTATTCGGAGAACGAGCCGCCCGATAGACCATCCCGGAGGCGCGCAATATGATATGAGAGCCGGACCGAAGAAACGACGAGAAACGACATCGTAACCATGCCGGACAAAAGCATCTCCGAGAGGAGAAATATCGAGGCCGCTTGCGCCGCAAAGGGCATGCGGATGACCGAACAACGGCGCGTGATCGCGCGCGTGCTGGCGTCGTCCGAGGATCATCCCGATGTCGAGGAGCTGTACCGCCGCTGCGCCAAGGTCGACGACCGCATTTCAATTTCCACCGTTTACCGCACGGTGCGTCTGTTCGAGGATGCCGGCATCATCGAGCGGCACGATTTCCGCGAAGGCCGCGCGCGCTACGAAACCAGCCGCGAGTCCCACCATGACCATCTGATCAATCTTCGCAGCGGCGAGGTGATCGAATTCCAATCGGAAGAGATCGAGCGTCTGCAGGCGGAAATCGCGCGCAAGCTCGGCTACAAGCTGGTCGATCACCGGCTCGAGCTTTACGCCGTGCCACTCAACGACGACAAGAATAATCGCTGATGGTGCGGGCACTTTTTGTCGCGGCGATCTTCTGCATGATGACGCCGCTGTTGATCGCGGTGCAATGGCTGCTCGTCAAACTAAACTTGCCGGGCTGGGGCGTGATCGCCGTCAACTACTACCGCGCGCTGTGCGCCGTCCTGCGCATTCGCGTCCGCGTGGTCGGCGAGCCGGTGCGCGACCGCGCAGTGCTGTTCATCTCCAATCACGTGTCGTGGGCCGACATCCCGGTGATCGGTTCGATCGCGCCGATCGCCTACGTCTCCAAGAGTGAAATCGCCGGCTGGCCGCTGGTCGGCATCGCCGCCCGATTGCAGCGCACGGTGTTCGTCGACCGCTCGCGCCGCCACCAGACCGGCGACGCCATCGCCGAGATCGTCAAACAGCTCGCGGGCGGCACCTCGGTCGTGCTGTTCGCGGAAGGCACCTCGAGCGACGGCAACCGCGTGCTGCCATTCCGCTCGGCGCTGGTCGGGGCGGTGAAGGAAGCCGGCGCGCGCGCCGAGAGCGGCATCCTGATTCAGCCGATGTCGATCTGCTACACTCGCCTGAACGGCATCCCGATGGGCCGCCAGCATCGCCCGACAGTGGCGTGGTATGGCGATCTCGCCTTCATGCCGCACATCAAGGCCTTCATCGAGCGCGGCGCGATCGACGCGGTGGTCAGCTACGGCGACCCGGTCGCGGCCGACGGCACCGCCGACCGCAAGGCGATGACGAAATCGCTGGAAGGCGCGGTGCGCAAGATCACCGCGGCGACGCTGCGTGGCCGGCCGCGCCCAGTGCATGCGGCCGAGTGAGCAGCGTTGCGTTTGGGTCAAAAGCCGGTAAGACGGCCGCATTCTTCGTGCCCGGCCCGGTGTCGGGCGTTCACGTCTTAAAAACGTCATGATATCAAAGGCATAGATGGCACCGGAAGTCTGGCTTGCCCGACTTGCGCATTTTAAATGAGCCGCAAGTCGGGTAAACCCGACTTGCGGTGACAAGACCCGGCCATGACAGGCTAGATTAATCAGATGGTTCGAACCCGAGCGGCATGAGCAGACCCCGCAAAGTCCACGTCAAGTCCTTCGGCTGCCAGATGAACGTCTACGATTCCAATCGTATGGCGGACACCCTGGCGCCGGCCGGTTTCACCGAGACCGCGCGCGCCGACGACGCCGACCTGGTGATCCTCAACACCTGCCACATCCGCGAAAAGGCCGGCGACAAAGCCTATTCCGAGATCGGCCGCATCCGCGAGCTCAAGGACGCCGCGGCTAGCCAAGGCCGCGGCATGCTGATCGCGGTCGCCGGCTGCATGGCGCAGGCCGAGGGCGAGGAAATCATCCGGCGCGCCGGCGCGGTCGATCTGGTGGTCGGCTCGCAGAACTATCACCGCTTGCCCGACCTGATCGCGCGCGTGCAGGCCGGAGAGCAGATCGTCGATACCGAATTTCCGGTGGAGGACAAGTTCGACGTGCTCGCCGCACCTGCGCGCGATGCAATCGTCAAGCGCGGCATCTCCGCCTTCGTCACGGTGCAGGAAGGCTGCGACAAGTTCTGTACCTTCTGCGTGGTGCCCTATACGCGCGGCGCCGAAGTTTCGCGCGCCGTGGAGAAAATCGCCGCCGAAGTCAAGCGGCTTGCTGCGGCCGGCGTGCGCGAGGTGACGCTGATCGGCCAGAACGTGAATGCCTATCATGGGCAAGGTTCGGACGGTCGGCCGTGGACGCTCGGGCAACTCTTGTACCGATTAGCCGATGTCCCCGGCATCGCCCGCCTGCGCTACACCACCAGTCATCCGCGCGACATGAACGACGATCTCATCGCCGCGCATGGCGAGCTGCCGGCGCTGATGCCCTATGTGCACCTGCCCGTTCAGTCCGGCTCCGACCGCATGCTGGCGGCGATGAACCGCCGGCATACGCGAAAGGATTACCTCGACGTGATCGCGCGGCTGCGCGCGGGCCGCGCCGATCTCGCCTTCACTTCCGATTTCATCGTCGGCTTTCCCGGCGAGACCGAGGATGATTTCCGCGACTCGCTCACGTTATTGGACGAGGTCGGTTTCGCCTGCGCCTACAGTTTCATGTATTCGCCGCGCCCAGGCACGCCGGCCGCCGACATGGAGCCTCAAGTTCCGCAGGAGAAAAAATCCGAGCGCCTGCAGCGGCTGCAGGCCGTCATTAACCGCTACTGGCGCGAATTCAACGCAAGTTTTATCGGCCGCACCGTGGATGTGCTGCTGGAAAAGCCGGGTAAGCTCCCTGGGCAACTGGTCGGCCGCTCCCCATATCTTCAAACGGTGCAAGTCATGGCGCCGGCCGCGCTGATCGGTTCGGTACTGCCGGTGGGCATCACCAATATCGGGACCAATACTTTGTTCGGTACGCTTTTATCGAACATGCCGGCACGCCGGCGTTGGCCATAGCAGGAGCTTGAGACGCCTTTGCGCACATCGGATCCCGTGATCCCGCCCGCTGCCGCCTCCGAGGAGACGGCGACCACGCAGATCGTGCTCGCTTTCGAGGACAACAAGCTGGCGTCCGTCCTGTTCGGCCAATATGGACAAAACCTCGCGCTGATCGAACGCCGCCTCGGCGTGGTGGCGGAGCAGCGCGGCAATCACGTCACCCTCGAAGGCTCGCGCGGCGCCTGCGAGCAAGCCCGGCGCGTCCTGGAAGGACTCTACGAGCAGCTCAAGCGCGGTCACGACCTCACCTCCGGCGACGTCGAAGGCGCCATCCGGCAGGCGATCGCGCAGGGCTCGCTGTTCGACTACGACCCGGCGGGCGGGCGTCCGGCCTTCGAGGAAATCAATTTGCGCAAGCGACCGGTGCGCGCGCGCACCGCCGCGCAGGATGCCTATATCCGCGCGCTCAAGCGCCACGCGCTGGTGTTCGGCACCGGCCCCGCCGGCACCGGCAAGACCTGGCTCGCAGTCGCGCAAGCCATCCAGATGTTCGAGCGCAAGGAGGTCGACCGCATCATCCTGTCGCGGCCGGCGGTGGAGGCCGGCGAACGGCTCGGCTTCCTGCCCGGCGATATGCGCGAGAAGGTCGACCCCTATCTGCGGCCGATCTACGACGCGCTCTATGACCTGATGGACTCCCGCATCGTCGAGCGCGCGCTGGAAGGCGGCGAGATCGAAATCGCGCCGCTCGCCTTCATGCGCGGGCGCACGCTGTCGAATGCCGTCGTGATCCTCGACGAAGCGCAGAACACCAGCTCGATGCAGATGAAGATGTTCTTGACCCGGCTGGGCGAGAACAGCCGCATGATCGTCACCGGCGATCCGAGCCAGGTCGACCTGCCGAACGGCCAAACCTCGGGTCTCGCCGAAGCGGTGCGGCTGCTCGCCGGCGTCGAGGGCGTCGGTCATGTCGCCTTCACCCAAAAGGACGTGATCCGCCACGAATTGGTGGCGCGCATCGTGGAAGCCTACGACCGCGGCACACTGCCGCGCGAGGAGAGGAAATGAAGCCGGCGCCGAAACGTCGCGCGGCGGCGCCGTCGACCGACATCCAGGTGCAATCGCTGCTGTGGGACGCGCAGCCCTTGGCCGCGCAGACCGTGCGCGACGCGATTGCCGCGGCAGCGGCCGCGCTCTCAACAGCGGACGGCGAAGTGAGTATCTTGCTCACCGACGATTCGGCGATTCGTTCGCTCAATCGCGACTGGCGCGGCATCGACAAGCCGACCAACGTGCTGTCATTTCCGGCGGCGCCGACGAAGGCAAGTGCTGGCACGAAGATGCTCGGCGACATCGTCATTGCCTATGACACGCTCAAGCGGGAATGCGACGATGAAGACAGGGTATTCCTTCATCATCTTGCCCATCTCTCGGTGCATGGTTTTCTCCACCTCATCGGCTACGATCACCAGACCGATGCCGACGCCGAAGAGATGGAAGGGCTCGAAAGCAAAATCATGACCCGCATGAAAATGCCCGATCCCTTTCTTGCGCGCGATCTCGGCGACGCATGACCCCCATGCCTGACACCGACTCCGCAACTTCCAACTCTCCCGACGGCCTGCCGTTCGAACCGCGCAATCTGCCGGTACCGATCCCGCCGCCGCGCGAAGGCGGCGGTAACTGGCTGGTGCGCGCGTTCCGCGCGCTATTCGGCTGGAAACCGGGCTCGATGCGCGCCGACCTCAAGGACGTGCTCGATGCCATGACGCCCGGCGAATCAGGTTTCTCGCCGGAAGAAAGCCGGATGCTCAAGAACATCCTCGGCTTGCGCGAGCGCCGGGTCGGCGACGTGATGGTGCCGCGCGCCGACATCGTCGCCGTGCAGCAGGACATCCAGATTGGCGAACTGGTGCGCGTGTTCGAGGGCGCCGCCCACTCCCGCCTCGTCGCCTATAACGACACGCTCGATGATCCGATCGGCATGGTGCACATCCGCGATCTGATCGCGTTCATGACCGCGCGCGCGGCGGTGAACCCGGAAAAGAACGCCAAGCGCAAGAAGCCGCTGCCGGCCGGGCTCGATTTTCGGTCGATCGATCTTGCCATGCCGTTGTCGGCGGCCAAGATCGTGCGCGAAATTTTGTTCGTGCCGCCGTCGGCGCGCGTGATGGACCTGCTCGCACGCATGCAGGCGAAACAAATTCATCTGGCGCTGGTGGTCGACGAATATGGCGGCACCGACGGGCTGATCTCGATCGAGGACATCGTCGAGCAGATTGTCGGCGAGATCGCCGACGAGCACGATGAGGACGAGACGGCGGCGGTGGTGCATCAGCCGGACGGCTCCTTCATCGCCGACGCGCGCGCCAAGCTCGAGGACGTGGTGGCAATCGTCGGCAGCGATTTCGACCTCGGCGATGCGGCCGAGGAGGTCGATACGCTCGGCGGCTATCTGGTGACGCGCGCCGGCCGGCTGCCGTTGCGCGGCGAGCTTATTCCCGGACCGGGCCTGTTCGAAATCGAAGTGCTGGACGCCGACCCGCGCCGCGTCAAGCGCGTGCGCATCACCCGGCTGAAGGAGCGGCGCGAACGTCCGCGCGAGCCGCGACGGCGCGGCGAGCCGGATGCGGTGCTCGCCGGCACGACGCCGCCATCGTTGCTGGCCGATGATGCCGGCGCGCAAAAACCCTCGGCCGATTCACCGGCAACCGCGCGCCGCCCGTGACGCTTACCCGCCTCGCCCATGCGATCGTGCTCGGGTTCGGCTGGCGGCGAGCGGCCATCGCGTTCGCCGCCGGTGCCGCCTCGACGCTGGCGATGGCCCCGTTCAATGCCTGGCCGATCCTGTTCGTAACGTTTCCGGTGCTGGTCTGGCTGGTGGACGGATCCGCCGCGGGACGCTGGAGCGGTGCGATGGCGGCGGCGGGCGCCGGCTGGTGCTTCGGCTTCGGCTTTTTCGTCGCCGGACTGTACTGGCTCGGCTATGCCTTTCTGGTCGATGCCAAGACTTTCGCTTGGCTGCTGCCGATCGCGGTCGTAGGACTGCCGGCCTTTCTCGCGCTCTTCACCGCCGCAGGATTAGCCGCCGCGCGGCTGATCTGGGTGCGCGGGCCTGAGCGCTTGCTCGCGTTGGCCGCCACGCTCACCGTCGCGGAATGGCTGCGCGGACATCTGCTCAGCGGCTTTCCGTGGAACACATTCGGCTATGCGCTCACCCAGCCGCTGGCGCTGGCGCAAAGCGTCTCGCTGGTCGGCATCTGGGGCCTTACGTTTCTGACCATTGCGATCTTTGCGAGCCCAGCCGTGCTTGCCGACGATTCCGTCGACACGCCGCATCCTTATCGCGCGCCGCTGATCGGCCTCATCATCCTCGCGGCATTCGCCGGCTACGGCGCAGCGAGGCTATGGACGCATCCGACGACTTATGTGAGCGGCGTGAAGCTGCGCATCATGCAGCCCAATCTGCAACAGGATGAAAAATTCAATTACTCCGCCAAGGAGCAAGTGATGGCGCGCTATCTGCGCCTCTCCGACCGCGCCACCGGACCGCAATCGGGCGGCGCGCGCGACTTCACGCATTTGATCTGGCCGGAATCGGCGTTCCCTTTCTTCCTCACGCGCGAGCCGGACGCCTTGTCGCAAATCGCCGGCTTGCTGAAGCCGGGCACCGAGCTGATCACCGGCGCCGTGCGCGCGGCGCCCGCCGCTCCCGGCACGCGCAGCACGCGCGCCTATAATTCGGTCTATGTGATCGATCCCGACGGCTCGATCCACGGCATCTACGACAAGGTGCATTTGGTACCATTCGGCGAATATCTGCCGTTTCAGGGCCTGCTCGAACGGCTCGGTTTGCAGCAACTCACCAAGATGGTCGGCGGATTCCTGGCCGGTGACCGCCGGCGCGCCATGGATGTGCCGCACGCGCCGAAAATGTTGCCGCTGATTTGCTACGAGGCGATATTTCCCGGCGCCGCGGTGCCGCGCGGCGAGCGGCCGGGTTGGCTGGTCAACGTCACCAATGACGGCTGGTTCGGAATCAGCACCGGGCCCTACCAGCATTTCCAGCAGGCGCGCGCACTCGCCATCGCCGAAGGCTTACCGCTG
>DATBZY010000074.1:0-4642 GCA_036512915.1 Pseudolabrys sp.
GGTCCAGGAGAAACAGATGGCGAGCAAGGCGAAAGCGACGCAGGCGAAGGAAATAGTCCCGGAAAAGGACGCCGAAGGCGCGCCCGAATCGCCGCTGCCGCTGCTCGATCTTAACGACGCCGGCGTCAAGAAGATGATCAAGGCCGCCAAAAAGCGCGGCTACATCACCTTCGACGCGCTCAACGCCGTGCTGCCCTCGGAATCCACCTCGCCGGAACAGATCGAAGACATCATGGCGATGCTCAGCGAGATGGGCATCAATGTGGTCGAGACCGAGGATGCCGACAGTGAGGACGGCGAGACCGAGAAAGCGGCCGACGAGCACGACGACGACGACGAAGACACCGGCACCGAGGTGGTCGAGACCAAGCAGAAGTCGCTTGCCGTCGCCGAGAAGAAGGAGCCGTCGGAGCGCACCGACGATCCGGTGCGCATGTATCTGCGCGAGATGGGCTCGGTCGAGCTGCTCTCGCGCGAGGGCGAAATCGCCATCGCCAAGCGCATCGAGGCCGGCCGCGAGGCGATGATCGCCGGCTTGTGCGAAAGCCCGCTCACCTTCCAGGCCGTCATCATTTGGCGCGACGAGCTCAGCGAGGGAAAAGTCTTCCTGCGCGACATCATCGACCTGGAAGCGACCTATGCCGGGCCGGACGCCAAGCAGATGCAGGTGCCGGTGATCATCGGTCCCGACGGCAAACCTATTGCACAAGCCGTAGGCACGCCGGTTCCCGGCGCGCCGCATCTGCAGGTCGTGCAGCCGGTGGCGCCGCCCGCGGCTCCTCCCACCGCGACGCCGTTCAAGGCGCCGGGCGAGGGCGGGGACGGCGAGGCGAAGGACCCGGCCGAGACCGCGGCCGAAGGCGATTACGACGAAGACGACATGGAGAATTCGCTGTCACTCGCGGCCATTGAGGCCGAGCTGAAGCCGAAAGTGGTCGAAACCTTCGACAACATCGCCGACGCCTTCAAGCGGCTGCGCCGCCTGCAGGAGCAGGACATCGAGTTCCGCCTGAAGAACTCGTCGCTGTCGCCGGCGCAGGAGCGCAAATACAAGAAGCTGAAAGAAGAGATCATCACCGAGGTGAAGTCGCTGCGGCTTAACCAGGCGCGCATCGATTCACTGGTCGAGCAGCTCTACGACATCAACAAGCGGCTGGTGTCGAACGAGGGCCGCCTGATGCGGTTGTCGGAAAGCTACGGCGTGACGCGCGAGGACTTCCTCAAGAACTACATGGGCAACGAGCTCGATCCGCGCTGGCTCAACCGCATCTCCAAGCTGTCGGCTAAGGGCTGGAAGAATCTGGTCGCCAAGGAGAAGGACCGGATCAAGGAAATCCGCTCGCTGGTGCACGAGCTGGCCGGACAAACTGGCGTGGAAATTTCCGAGTTCCGCAAGATCGTGCAGTTTGTGCAAAAGGGCGAGCGCGAAGCCCGCCAGGCCAAGAAGGAGATGGTGGAGGCCAACCTGCGCCTGGTGATCTCGATCGCCAAGAAATACACCAACCGCGGCCTGCAGTTCCTCGATCTGATCCAGGAAGGCAATATCGGCCTGATGAAGGCGGTCGACAAATTCGAATACCGCCGTGGCTACAAGTTCTCGACCTATGCGACCTGGTGGATCCGCCAGGCGATCACCCGCTCGATCGCCGACCAGGCGCGCACCATCCGCATTCCGGTGCACATGATCGAGACCATCAACAAGATAGTGCGTACCTCGCGCCAGATGCTCAACGAGATCGGCCGCGAGCCGACCCCGGAAGAGCTGGCTGAGAAATTGGGCATGCCGCTGGAGAAGGTGCGCAAGGTTCTCAAGATCGCCAAGGAGCCTTTGTCGCTGGAGACCCCGATCGGCGACGAGGAGGATTCGCACCTCGGCGATTTCATCGAGGACAAGAACGCGATCCTGCCGATCGACGCCGCCATCCAGTCGAACCTGCGCGAGACCACCACGCGCGTGCTGGCTTCGCTGACGCCGCGCGAGGAGCGCGTGCTGCGCATGCGCTTCGGCATCGGCATGAACACCGACCACACGCTGGAAGAAGTCGGCCAGCAGTTCTCGGTCACGCGCGAGCGCATCCGCCAGATCGAGGCCAAGGCGCTCAGGAAGCTGAAGCATCCGTCGCGCAGCCGCAAACTCCGCTCGTTCCTCGACAACTGATCCTCATGATCAAGCGTCTACTCGCGGCGCTCATCCTTTCGCTCCTGCTCGCCCCGCCCGCACGCGCGGCGCAGTGCGGCGGCGACTTCAACGGCTTCATCGCCGCGATGGCGCGCGAGGCCGCCAGCGCCGGCATCTCGCGCAGCGTCATCGACAGCGCGCTCAGTGGTGTCACGCTCGATCAGTCGGTGCTGTCCTTCGACCGCCGCCAGCGCAGCATGTTCCACGCCAAGAGCTTCGAGCAATACGCCGCCACCCGCGTCATCCCGGCCCGCATCAAGCGCGCCAAGATGCTGATGGCGCGCCATGCCGGCCTGCTGTCGCGCATCGAGCGGCAATTCGGCGTGCCGGCGACGCTGCTCATGGCGATCTGGACCCTGGAAAGCGACAACGGCACCGGCGACATGGGCAAGCTGCCGGTGGTGCGCACGCTCGCCACCTTGGCGCATGATTGCCGCCGCACCGAGCTGTTCCAGCGCGAGCTGCTGGCCGCGCTGCAAATCGTCCAGCGCGGCGATCTGCCGTTGCGCGACCTGGTCGGCGCCTATGCCGGCGAGATCGGCCAGACCCAGTTCCTGCCGTCCTCCTATATCAAGTACGGCGTCGATTACGACGGCAACGGCCATGTCGATCTCCGGCACAGCGTGCCGGATGTGCTGGCCTCGACCGCCAATCTGCTGAAGACCAACGGCTGGCGCGCCGGCGCGCCGTTCGGCGAGGGCACCGCGAATTTCGAGGCGATGCGCGAGTGGAACCGGTCCGAGGTCTATCGAAAGACCATGGTCTTGATGGCCGAGCGGATCGCGGGGCCGTGAGGCGGCAAGCCCGCTCAACGCGCCGTCATCAATTTCCCTTCGCGGCCTGCGCCACCGTCACCGGCGTGTCGCGCCAAAGCTCCGGAAATATCGTCTTCAGGTGTTCGACCTTCGGCGCGTCGTTGATGGCGATGTAGGGCTGATAGGGATGCTTGGTCGCGTAGTCGTGGTGATAGGCCTCGGCCGGAAAAAATGCGGTCTTCATCGTGTCGGTCTTGGTCACGATCGGGCGCTTGAACGCATGAGCCTGGTCGAGCTGCGCGATGTAGTCCTTCGCGGTCTTGCTCTGCGCGTCGCTCTGCGGAAAAATTTCGGAGCGATACTGTGTGCCGGAATCCGGACCCTGACGGTTGAGCTGCGTCGGGTCGTGCGCGACCGAGAAATAAATCTGCAAAATCTTGCCGTAGGAAACCTGGCGCGGGTCGACGGTTACCTGCACGCTTTCGGCGTGGCCGCTGCGGCCTGAACTGACGGTCTCATAGACGGCGTCTTGCTGCGCGCCGCCGGCATAGCCGGAGACGGCGTTGGTGACGCCTTTGACGTGCTGATAAACGGCCTGGATGCCCCAGAAGCATCCGCCTGCGAGCACGGCGGTTTCCAGTCCGGCGTTTTGCGCCGGTGCTTCCGCCGCGGGCGGCGCAATCGTCACGGCGGGTTCAGTGTGCGCCGCGAGCGGCGCAAAAGTGCAGGCGGCGGCGATGAGAAGGGCGGCGGAGCGGCGCATGATGATGGTTCCCGGCGAGTTGTCTTTCTCCCTATACGGGCGAAATCACCCGGCGGCATCACACAAAGTTACACGTCTGCGTGAGGCGCGCGTTATTCAAGCGCGGTGCAACGCAATCCGTACAATTCGCCTCATGCTGAGGAGCCACACGGAGCGCGGAATAGTCACCAACATCGCAGCGATTGGTCACCTCTACCCGCGTGCGGGGAGAGGTCGACGCGCATGCGCGTCGGGTGAGGGGGCGTTTTGGCGAGTCTGAGCGTTTGGAAACGCCTCCTCACCCCGACCCTCTCCCCGCGAGCGGGGAGAGGGAGTCGCTCCCTTACTCCAGCCCCTCGATCATGCGCACGTCGCGCACCGCGCCGTCGCCGAGCGCCTGCAGCGCCGCCTGATAGCCCGGCCCGTTATGCGCGGCGATCGCCTGCTCGAGGCTGGCAAACTCCGTCACCACGACGCGCTCCTTCAGCCCGGCCTCGAAGGTGGCGTTGGCGGTGCCGCGGCAGAGATAGCGCACGCCGAACGGCGCCAGCGCCGGCCCCGCCAGCTTGGCGTAAGCGGCGACCTTGGCGGGGTCCTTGATCTCGCGATAGCAGGTGATCCAGTAGGCCTTGGGCATGGCGGCTCCGTGTGGTGGGGTGCGGGTGGAGGGGTTGTTCGTCAGAGACAATCATATCCTGAGCAGCATATCGCGCAAAAGGCCATGGCATGCGCGCCCGCCACTTGCTTCGACCGCGCCTTATTGTGGCGCAGCTTCCCATGGCCTCCAAAACTGCTGCGCTGATGTGGCCATTTCATCCAGTTGCTCGTCTAGCAGCCTGTCGGACTTAACGGGATAGGAATCGTTTGGGATAGAATCGGTGCGATGATTCTCCATTGCAACGAACGTCGCCCCGATGAACAATTTCCGCACTATTGACCGCCAGACCGGATTTCTTCTGCCGCCGT
>DATBZY010000075.1:0-2188 GCA_036512915.1 Pseudolabrys sp.
GAATTTCAGCCTGCTTGCGCTCGATCAAATCCTCAATACTGCGGCGAGCGTGCGCCACATGTCGGGAAATCAGTTCGGCGTCCCGCTGGTGATCCGCATGGCGACCGGTGCCGGCCGCCAGCTTGCTGCCCAGCATTCGCACAGCCTCGAAGGCTGGTACGCGCATATTCCCGGCATCAAAGTATTGGCACCGGCGACCCTTGAGGATGCCCGCGGTATGCTTTGGACCGCTTTGCAGGATCCCGATCCGGTTCTGATTTTTGAAAATGTCATGCTCTACAACATGACGGGCAAGCTTGCCGCGGTTGCTGGGGCGGTCGATATCGACAAAGCTGCCGTTCGGCGCCCCGGCCGCGACATTTCGCTCATCACCTATGGTGGTTCGTTATGGAAGACACTCGAGGCCGCGACCGCGCTTGCGGCCGAAGGCATCGAGGCCGAAGTGGTCGATCTGCGCAGCTTGCGTCCGCTCGACGACGCGACCATCATGACGTCGGTCGCCAAGACCCGGCATGCGGTCATCATCGATGAAGGTTGGCGCAGCGGCAGCCTGGCGGCGGAAGTTGGCCTGCGCATCGTCGAACAGGCATTCTGGGCGCTCGACGCGCCGATTGGCCGAGTTTGCAGCGAGGAGGTGCCGATTCCTTATCCTCGCCATCTCGAAAACGCGGCGATCCCGCAAACGCCAAAGATCGTCGCGGCCGCAAAGGCCGCGCTGGGGCGAGCATAAAGGGGGCGCCATGGTCGACTTTCGCATGCCCTCCCTTGGTGCCGATATGGAGGCCGGCACGTTGGTGGAATGGTTGGTCAAGCCCGGCGATTGGGTCAAACGCGGCGATATCGTCGCAGTGGTCGAAACGCAAAAAGGCGCAATCGAGATCGAAACTTTCCAGCCCGGCCAGATCGAAAAGATCCTGGTCGATCTCAACAGCAAGGTGCCGGTCGGAACTCCGCTGGCGCGAATTCGAACCGAACTCGAAGGAACGCCTGGCGCTGTAGCGGCCGCTCCGCCACCGCCGGCAGTTCCGGCCGCACCGCCCGCAGCGCCGGCCGTAGTGCCCGCATCTCCGCCAGTTGCGCCGGCGGCAGCCGCGCTCCCTGCAGCCCCGGCGGTGGAGCGACCGCCAATTACCCCGCCGCCGCCACTCGCGCCAGCCGCCGCGGCGCGCGCGCGCGTGTCGCCCGCAGCGCGACGGCTGGCCGAAGAACGCGGCATTGATCTTTCGACGGTTACCGGCAGCGGCCCGGCGGGGGCGATCACTTATGCCGACGTCGAGCGCCGACTCGGCGAGGCCATCGCTCCGCCGGAAAAGAAGCGAGTGCCCGGGCTCGATCTTGACGCCATGCGAACGGCCATCGCTGCCGCCATGGCGCGATCGAAGCGGGAAATTCCGCACTACTATCTCGAGCACCAGGTCGACGTCACGCCTTGCGAGCATTGGCTGGCACAGAAAAACGCCGCGCTGCCCCCCGACAACCGCTTGCTGATCGGGGCGCTCACCATCAAAGCGGTCGGCTTGGCCGCGCGCCGCTTCCCCGCCTTCAACGGTTTCTACCGCAACGACAAATTCGAGCCGGCGGCGGCGGTGCATGTCGGCGTTGCCATTGCCATTCGGGGCGGCGGGCTGGCGGCGCCGGCGCTACACGACGCCGATCAGCTATCGCGCGATGAGCTAATGAGCCGCATGCGCGACCTAGTGCAGCGCACGCGTGCCGGTCGCATCCGCAGTTCGGAGATTTCCGATTCGACGATCACTATTTCGAGCCTTGGGGAACGCGGAGTCGAAGCGCTTTATGGAATCATCTATCCGCCGCAGGTGGCGATCATCGGCATTGGTAAGACCGTGACGCGGCCATGGGTTGTTGACGGCGCCATCGGGCCACGCTCGGTGATCACCATTACGCTGTCCGCCGATCATCGGGTAAGTGACGGACACGCGGGCGCATTGTTCTTGGCCGAGATCGGCAAGCTGCTGCAGGAGCCTGACAAGCTATGAGCGACATCGACATTCGTAAAGTGGTGCAGGAAGAGCTCAATAACATCGCGCCTGAAGTCGATATGGCGAGCGTCGATCCGGCCGCGGATCTGCGCGAAGCGCTCGACATCGACTCGATGGATTTCCTAAACTTTGTTACCGCTATTCACCATCGGCTCAGCATCGATATCCCCGAGATCGATTATCCGAAG
>DATBZY010000076.1:0-6343 GCA_036512915.1 Pseudolabrys sp.
CGGCCAGGCGCCGCCGATATCGGCAAGCGCGATCAGCAGCCCCGCTTCCGATTTCATGCGGCGGAGCAGCCGCATCGCCTCGGCTTCGTCCGCAGTCGACGCGACGGCGCGGCCGGTGTCGGCGAGCAGAGTTGTGAGATGTCGGTCCGGGTCGCAATCCAACAGGCGCAGCAGACGTTTGGGCTCGCGGCTCGCCAACTCCCATAAATAGGGCGAGCTTTCGGCCAGGCTCTCAAGCAAGGTGTTGACTATCGGATGGGCGGCAAGCCGCGCCTTGAGTGGCTTGGCCTCGGCCGCCTGCAAGCCGGCAAGCCACTCGGAAACGCGACCGCCCGCGACTTTCGGCTCTACCAGTTTGGGCGCCGCGATGATCTGGCCGGCCAGCGTTGCGCCGCCGCCCGTTTGCGGCGCGCCGGCAGCGCTGGCTTTGGCGCCGACGGCCGCCTTGCGCACAACCTTCTTACCGGCGGCTTTCTTTTTGGCGGGCGGCCTCATCCCGCATCTGTACCGGCCCTCCACGCGGCAACGCAATGACGCTTTTGAGGCCCGGATGGTTGTCCTCCAGCGTCAATTCGCCGCCATGCAGCCGCGCCACCGCCGAGGCGAGGCTCAAGCCCAGCCCGGAGCCCGGTTTCGAGCGGCTCTGCTCGAGCCGGACGAACCGTTCCACCACGCGTGTACGGTCGGATTCCGGGATACCCGGCCCGCTGTCGGCCACCGTGAGCAGGATGCGATCGCCCTCGTTGAGCGCGCGGACCACGATTTCCGGGGCCACGCCGTTGACCGGCTTATCGTGCGGCTCGGCATATTTGATGGCGTTATCCACCAGATTGGCGAGCGCCTGGCTGACCAGCTCGCGGTTGCCCTTGACCGGCGCCGCCGTGTCGGCCTCGACCTTGAGCGTGATGCCCTTCTCCTCGGCCAGCGGCTCATAAAGCTCACCGACATCGTGGGCGATCTCGGCGGCATCGAACTCGCTCATATCGTCGCGGGCCTGGCCGGATTCCGCGCGCGCAATCATCAACAGCGCATTGAAGGTTGCGATCAAACTGTCGGATTCCTCGATGGTCGCCTCGATCGCGGCGCGGTATTCGGCCTGGCTGTTGGCGGTGCGCAGCGCTTGCTCGGAGCGATTGCGCAGACGAGTGAGCGGCGTCTTGAGATCGTGGGCGATATTGTCGGAAACCTCCTTCAAGCCGCGCATCAGCGCTTCGATGCGTTCGAGCATGATATTGAGGTTCTCGGCGAGCCGGTCGAGCTCGTCACCGGTGCCGGCGACCGGCAGTCGCTCGCCGAGATCGCCGGCCATGATGGTGCGGGTGGTTTCCGTCATCGCATCGACGCGACGAAGCACGCGGCGGGTGACGAACAGGCCGCCGGCGAGACCCAGTACGATCACGATGGCGATCGACCAGCGTCCGGCGCCGAGGATGATGTGATAGAGCCGCTCGCGCTCGTCGAGATCGCGGCCGACCAGCAGGCGGAATCCGCCCGGAAGCTGGAACACCCGCACCAGCGCTTGATGCTCGGGATGCTCCGGCCCCTCGGCTTCGTCGAGCCGGCGATAGACGGTTTCAGTCCAGCCGGGATTGTCGAGGATGCCCGGCTCCAGCGCGGTGACGTTGCCGGCGAGCGCCTCACCAGCAAATGTAGTGACGATATAGAGGCTCGAGCCTGGACGGCGCGCGCGCGCATCGACCACGACCACGAGCCGGCGGATGCCGCCCTGCCGGTATTGCTCCGACAGGCCGGTGATCTCGGCATTGACCGTATCGGTGATCTGTTCGGTGATCAGGCGGCGGGTGTTGAGGGCGAAATAGCCGAGCAGAAACGCCGCGAACAGCGCGAACACGGTCAAATAGACCAGCGTCAGCTTGAAC
Source organism: Pseudolabrys sp. (assembly GCA_036512915.1). Classification (GTDB taxonomy): domain Bacteria; phylum Pseudomonadota; class Alphaproteobacteria; order Rhizobiales; family Xanthobacteraceae; genus Pseudolabrys. The sequence continues at coordinate 1,881 of DATBZY010000076.1, forward strand.
GTGGTGGTACGGAAAAGTTTACCGAGCGCCGTCACGTATCATGTATCCCGCGCCGCGGACCGTGTGCAGAAGCGGCTGGGAGAAACCTTTATCGATTTTCGAGCGCAAGCGCGAGATGTGAACGTCGATCACATTGGTTTGCGGGTCGAAATGGTAATCCCACACGTTCTCCAGCAGCATGGTGCGGGTGACCACCTGGCCGGCATGCTTCATCAGGTATTCCAGCAGGCGGAATTCGCGCGGTTGCAGCGAAATCTCCTCCGCGCCCCGGCGGACCTGGTGCGACAGCCGGTCGAGCTCGAGATCCCCGACGTGGAGCATTGTTTCCTCGTTGCGGCCGCCGCGGCGACGTGCCAGCACCTCGACCCGCGCCAGCAACTCGGAGAATGAATAGGGCTTGGGCAAGTAGTCGTCGCCGCCTGCGCGCAGTCCCTTGACCCGGTCGTCGACCTGGCCGAGGGCGGATAGAATGAGCGCGGGCGTCTCGATGCCCTTAGCCCGCAGCGTGCCGATCAGCGACAGCCCGTCGCGTTTAGGCAGCATGCGGTCGACGACGAGCACGTCGTATTGGCCCTCGAGCGCCATCGCCAGGCCGTCCTCGCCGTCATGGGCGGCGTCGGCGATATGGCCGACCTCGCGGAACGCCTTGACCAGATAGTCGGCGGCGTCGCGGTCGTCCTCGATGACCAGAAGGCGCATGGTGACCCGATCCGGTTGCGCATCGGCCATCCGACCGAAGGCGCGCTGCCCTCGAATATCTGCATAAGTGGGCATCGGTACCACCAATTCCAGTCCGCCGGGCCAATCACTGGCCCGTAAGCGCTTGCCCCTTTCGTACGCGAGGGGATGGCGGATTTGGCCCGCCACCCCCTCAACGACCCCACCCCAGCGGGGGCGACGGTTGCCAGGGTTGGAGTTCGGATCGAAAACGGCCGAACCGTTAGGTCCGCCCGTTTTCAAGAATAGGCCGGGACGGGCATGAAGCCCGTCCCGCTGAGGTCGGACCGCCGGCGGGGGGCGACGAATGCCGGCAGGACGTCCCCAAACTCGTTAGCCGCGGCCGAGCGGCAGGGCGACGAAGCGGGTGTTGTCACCCTTCTTCACCCGCACCAGCACGGTGCGCTTGCCATCGGTACGGGCGCTGGTGATGACCGTGCGCACGTCGGCGGGCGTCGAAACGGACTTACCGGCGACTTCGAGGATCACGTCGCCGGTGGAGAAGCCGTGATCGGCGGCAACACCGGATGAATCGACGCCGGTGACCACCACACCCTGCGCGCCGGCGCCCGCGACGCGGGCGGCCGGAGCGAGCGTGAGACCAAGCTTGCCGAGATCGGCGCTGCTATCGCTGTCCTCGGAGTTTGCGCGTGCTTCCTTGGTGGTCGGCATTTCGCCGAGCGTCAGGCTCACCGTCTTCTCGGAGCCCTTGTGCAGGACCGAGAGCTTGACCGTGGCCTTCGGAGCCAGCGCGCCGATCTTCTTGGCGAGATCACGGGCATCCTTTACCGGCGCGCCGTCAACTGCGGTGATGACGTCGCCGGATTCGATGCCGGCCTTCGCCGCCGGGCTGTTGGCCTGCGGCTCGGCGACCAGCGCGCCTTCCGCTTTCTTGAGCCCGAGGCTGTCGGCGATGTCCTGCGTCACCGGTTGGATCTGAACGCCGATCCAGCCGCGCGTGACCGAGCCGTGCTCCTTGAGCTGGCTGATCACGCCCTTGACGGTATCGGCGGGAATCGCGAAGGCGATGCCGACCGAGCCGCCCGACGGCGAGAAGATCGCTGTATTGACGCCGATCACGTTGCCTTCGGTGTCGAAGGTCGGACCGCCGGAATTGCCCTTGTTGACTGGTGCGTCGATCTGGATGAAATCGTCATAGGCGCTGGCGCCGATGTCGCGTCCGCGTGCGGAGACGATGCCGGCGGTGACGGTGCCGCCGAGGCCGAACGGATTTCCGACCGCGAGCACCCAGTCGCCGATGCGCGGGGCCTTATCGGAAAGCTTCACATAGGGGAACGAACCGCCTTCGACCTTGATCAGCGCGAGATCGGTGCGCGGATCGGTGCCGATGACCTTGGCCTCGTGGATCTTGCCGTCGTCGGTCGTAACCTGAACGCTTTCGGCCTTGTCGACCACGTGGTTATTGGTCACCGCGTAGCCGTCGCCGGAAATGAAGAAGCCCGAGCCCTGGCCGGTGATGATGTTATGGCCGCGGCCGCGCGGCGTGCCTTCCGGGCCTCGCGGCATGCCTTCCGGACCGTTCTGGCCATCGGGCATGCCGAAGCGGCGAAAAAATTCGCGCAAGCCCGGGGGAGCGTCGTCGAGGTCCTGGTTGCTGAGACCGGTGGTTTGCGATCCGCCGTTCATCTTGACGCGGACGGACATCACGGCCGGTTTGACCTTCTCGACGATGTCGGCAAAGCCGATCGGCGCCTGCAGCTTGTGCGCCTGCTCGGTCAGATTCTGTGCGAGCGCAGCCGGGTAGCCGCTCGGCAGATTGAAGCCGGGAGCGACCACGAGCGCGGCAGCGCCGAGGCTGGCGATGGTGGTGGCAAGCAGGACGATGCGGCGGGCAGAGAGCACGCGCCGCTGCTTGGGAGTATTGGGAGCGGGAATGACGCTCGGGTTCATCAGGCAATCTCCATCGGGATTCGTGGACGCGCGGGGTGCGCCGTTTCGAACCGGAAGATGGGGGGATGAGCCTTACAGCGTCCTGTCGGGGGCATTAAACTTTTGTAAGGTGGGAAAATCGAATTATTGTTGAAAATCAATAGATTAATCAATGTTCCATGGCGTGGGGACCGACCAAAGTCGAATCCCTCCATGGTTCCTCACGGCTGCGCGCCAGCAGCGTTCAGGCGCCCGCGGCCTTGCGTTCCGCCGCGCTCGCCACTTCCGCTGCCTTGCCGAGGAGCGAGGCATATTCCTGCCCGAACACCTTGGCGCACAAGTGCACGGCGGCATCGAGCTGCGACTGGCGGAAGCTGCGGTCGGCGGTGCCGGCATGGCGCAGCCCGTCGAGCAGCGCGCCGGTGCCGCTGTCGAGATATTGCTGAAGCTCGGAGAAGGTCCGCTGCGTCATCTCGTTGATAGCGAGATCGCTGGCGAAATGCCGGCAGGCGCCGACGAACTCGACCAGCGCCTCGGTTTCGGCCACATCGTCGAGGTCGAGCGCCGAGTGCGGCCGGATCTCGGTGGACGGGCGCGGCCGCAGCAAACGATGGACGCGGCCGGGCATGGATTCGATTTCGGAACGCAGCAAATCGGCGACCTGGGCGCGTTGCGCGGCGAGCGCGCGACCCCAGGTGCTGTCGACCGGTAAATCGAGCTCAGTCCGCAAGCCGCGCGCCGAGTCGTGAATGGTCTTGAGCAGCGCGCCGACCGCCACGCCGCGGCCACTGCGCAGATCGTTGCGCAGCTCGCCCACCATCCGCTCCAGCTCCGCGAGCACGATGCTGACCGCCACGCCGTATTGCGTCTCGGCAACGCGCGCGGCGGTGTCGCTGCCGGCCGCCTTGGTTCCTAGACGGATCAATTGCCAGGGCGCCGCCAGCCGGCTCATCACGACCAGCAGCGCGTACAGGAACAAGTCGCCGTCACGCCCGGCGGTGCTTTCGATCAGCGCCTTGCATTCGTCCAGCAGACCATTGGCCAAATTGCCGATCCGGAGCGGGAGATGCGCCGCCAGCGTCGCCAGCGCGTCGCGGCCCTTGAGCACGCATATCAGCGTCGTGGCATCTTCGCTGGGGCGTTGGGTGCCGACCTGCGCCAGCATGTGGCGGCGTATTTGTTCGTCGGAAGCGGCGGACTCGAAGCTCGCCTCGAGCGCGGCGACGGCATGGTCCTGGAATGCACGGGTGATGTGCTCGGCCTTCGGCTCGTCGCCGGTGAACAGCGCGTCGCTCACCTCTTCGGCCAGGATCTTGGCGTCCTCGGGCAATAAGTCGCGGCGGATCCAGGTCCACAGCATTTCGAGCGCGCAGCGCGCGATGCGGCCGGGATGCTTGTGGTCGCCGCGGTCGTCGACCAGGAACGGTTCGAGCGGCTTGAAGAATAGGCGGGCGGAATTGCCGATGCGCGGGGCGCCCTCGCGCTGCTCGCGCACGACGCGGCGCAGTTCATGCAGCACGAGATCGGTGCCGGCGACCTCCTCGCCGCCCAGCAGGCTGCGCTCGAGTTCGCCGATCAACAGCGAACGTGCTGGTGGCGAGAGCTCGCGCAGGTATTGCCGCAGCCGTTCAATCGTATCGGCGCCCGCCATCGCCGGCTCAATCCGCTATTAAACCTCGCGGCTTGATAACGCGGCCGGCGTTAAGAACTCATTAAGCATCATCGCTGTCCGGTTAAAAACTGAACAGATTCAATTGGCTGCCGATTGCGTTTTCTTCGAATGTGGTCCTGGTTTCGGAAAGTGCTTGGGGCATCGGCATTTTCTCGAAGATGGTGACCGAGAAAATCTGGAGCAA
>DATBZY010000077.1:0-10536 GCA_036512915.1 Pseudolabrys sp.
GCCAAATCGCCATAGAGCCCGCGGAACCGCCTCACGTATCCATTCCCGCGATTTCCTCCCTTGGAGGTTTTCGAACGCCGGCCCCCAACCGCGGAGTTAGCGGCGCCGTCCGTCATCAGCCGGCATCCGAAAACCTTCACACAAGCAGTCGTGTCGATGAAACTCGCGGCCACGAGGGGATCTCCAGAAGCTCAGGGAGCGGCAGTGGGACGCGGCTCGGATGCGTGGAGCAATGCCGCCTCGAAGGCGGAGCTGGTCGCTTCCTTGCTCTTGCCCGGCCTTGCCGCGTCGCCGATCACGCAGAGCTTTTGATCTGGTGACAGCAGCGATCGAACGTCGCCGCCCGTTGCTCGACGTAGCTTGTAATAGAACCAGTTGCGAAACTTTGAGGATGACGCAATGTCACGAATGGCCGGCCAGCGGGCGGCGCCTGCGTCGATCAGCGTCATGAGCAAGCCGCCGATGCCAAAACGGTATCGTGCGCCCGTGGCGATCACGATCCGGTCGAAGCCAGCCAGCGGGCTGGGCGCCGCACGCACGTCGAAATGATAACGAAAGGTGACACCGCGGCGTTCGCAGGCCTGCACCATGCCCTCGATATAGAGGCGAAACGATTCCTCGTCTGCCTCCACCTCCTGGAATAGAGGCACCTTGCCAGTATAGCGAAATGCGCCGCCAGCGGTCGCATCGCGCTCGAATATCGTCACGGTGTTCTCATCGGCGACCAGCGAGGCGTAGGTGAGACCCGCCGGGCCCGCGCCGATGACGGCGATGCGTTCGCCACGCGGCGGTTCGGCGCCCTCGAAGCGACGCTCCTTTCCTGCCATGCCGTTAACGATGCAGCCGAGCTTGGCGCCGCCGCGCATCTCATTCACGCAGGTGTTGCAAGCAAGACACCGGCGCGGCGTCTCCCCACGGCGCACCTTTTCCGGCCACTGCGGATCGGCGATCAGCGTGCGGCCGAGCGCGATGAAGTCAGCCTTGCCGGATGCGATTGCATCTCGCGCCGTCGCCGGATCACCGAGCCGGCCCACTGCGATCACCGGAATCTTCACGTTCTTCTTGATGTCGGCGGCGTAGCCGAGAAAGGTGGCGTCAGGCAGCGCCATGGGCGGGATTTGCCGCGCCGCTGACGGTAGGGAGCGATAGTGTCCGGCGGTGATGTGCAGCGCGTCGGCACCAGCCTCCGCTGCCCAAAGCGCGACCTGCCGCCCTTCTTCGTATGTCATCCCCTCCGGGAAATAATCGTCCACCGACAGCCGGAAAATGACCGGCATTCCCGGCACGCTGCGCTTCACAGCGTCCAGTATTTCGAATCCGAACCGCGCACGGTTTCGCAGCGAGCCGCCGTATTCGTCGGTGCGGCGGTTCTCGAACGGCGTGAGAAACTGCGAGATCAGGTAGCCGTGCGCGGCGTGGATCTCCACGCAATCGAATCCGGCATGGCGGGCGCGCGCTGCTGCCGCTGCGTAAGCGGCGATGGTCTGGCGAATGCGCGCCTGGCTCATTTCCTCCGGAACGATCGTTTCGAACGTAATCTCGTAAACCGGATGCGGGATGGCGGAGGGAGCGATCGGCTGTTCGCCGCAGATATCGATGCGGGTGTGCCCGCCGCCGTGACCGAGCTGGATCGAAGCCTTAGACCCAGCCGCATGGATCGTTTCCACCAGCCGCGTCAGGCCGGAAATGAATTCATCCTTGTAAATGCCGAGCTCGTGATGGCGATGGCGACCGCACATTTCCGGCGATGCCATCTCGACGATGATCAGGCCGACGCCGCCCCTCGCACGCGCGCGGTAGTAGGCGATTGAGTCCTCGGTGACGAAGCCTTCCGCGTCGGCGGCGCGCGTCGTCATCGGCGGCATCACTATTCGGTTCGGGATTTCGACCGAGCCGATCCTGCCCGGCGCAAACAGCACGTCCGTATGCGGCGGGTCCGCCATGGAGCTACACGTAACGGTACTGGCCGCCATCCATGACGATGATGGAGCCCTGCAGGAACTCGATGCTGTCACTTGCCAGCATTGCGATCAGTGTCGCCAGCTCTTCTGGCTTCCCGAAGCGCGCGATGTTGTGCTCCTTGCGCATGAATTCCCTTGCGTCCTCGAACGACAGATTATGCTGCGCCATATGCGTGCGCACGCGCGCATTGAAGCGCTCGGTCTGGAACGAGCCTGGATGGATCGCCAATACCCGAACGCCGTCGCGGACGCCGCGGTCGGATAGTGCCTTAGTGAACAGGCCGATCGCCGCATTGACAGAACCGCCGATCATGAATTCGGCGTTCGCGGCGAAGCCGCCGACGCCGCCGATATTGAGCACCATGCCCTTCGATTGCTGCAAGTGCAGCCAGGCGCTGCGGGCCAGGCGCACAGCGCCGAAGAATTTCAGGTCGAAGCCACTTGCCCAATCGGCATCGGTGAGCTTCAGGAAGTCGCCGCGCCGGGTCGCACCGGCGTTGTTGACCAGAAGGTTCAACTGGCCGAACTCGGCAATGACGGCCTTAATCACGGCATCGGCGGCCTCGGTGGTCGAGAGGTCGGCCACGATCGGCAGTGCCTTGACGCCGAGCGCGCGGATGTCCTCCGCGACCTTGTCGAGGCTCGATCGATCCCGCGCGGCGATGGCAACGTGCATGCCCTCCTGGGCAAGACGCATAGCGATGGCGCGACCAAGTCCGCGGCTCGCGCCGGTGACCAGCGCCACCCGGCCGGAAAGTCCCAAATCCATATCTGCTTACACCCCTGTGCCCGTGTGCCCGTGTGCGCAATTGTGCGGGTCGGCTCCCAATTGTCAAAGCGAATCACGGCGTTCCACCGAGCGGATCGCGCACGCTGCGTCAGCAATCTCGGTTGCACGCCAGCTTTCTTTTCCGCATAGTTAGATAAACGGCCGCGCGAGCCCAGCGCCGGCCTGCACGAAACAATAGGGTGCAAAAGGGGAGCAAGATGATGCAACGGAAGGCCGTCACCTTAGCCGTCGCGCTAGCGGGCGCCCTGGCAAGCGCAATCGCGATCTTTGACATGCCCGCCCAGGCCCAATCCTGGCCAAGCAAACCGATCCGCATCATCCTTCCCAATCCGCCGGGCGGTACCAACGACATCCTGGCCCGCATGCTGCAGGCGCCATTGCAGGAAATTCTCGGGCAGCCGATCATCGTGGAAAACCGCGCGGGCGGCTCCAACATCATCGCGACCGAAGCCATCGTCCGTTCGCCGCCGGACGGTTACACCATCGGCACCATCATCAGCGTGCATGCTTCCAATGTCGCGCTGCAGCCGAAGCTTCCCTATGACTCGATCAAGGACATCACCCCAATCGCGTTCCTTGGGTACGTCGGCAACATCGTCGTGGTGTATCCCGCCGTGAAGGCCAACTCGATGCAGGAGTTGATCGCGCTGGCCAAGGCCAACCCGGGAAAGGTTCACCACGGATCGTCGGGCATGGGCACCTCGCAACATTTCTCCGGCGAGTTATTGAAGCTTGGTACCGGCGCTGACTTCGTCCACGTGCCGTATCGCGGTGGCGGCTCGGCCATCAATGATCTGCTGGGCGGACATATCGAGATGATGTTCGGCAACTTTACCTCAATCGTTCCGTACGTTCGCGCCGGAACCGTTCGGCCGCTCGCCGTCACCGCCGGTAACCGCTCGCCCGTGTTTCCGGACCTGCCGACGGTTGCCGAAGCTGCAAACCTGCCGGGCTTCGCCGTCACCGAATGGTATGCCGTGGTCGGCCCAGCCGGTCTCCCGCAGGAGATCGTCGACAAACTCAATGCCGCTTTCTATGACGCTCTTAAGCGGCCCGACATTGCATCGAGGCTCCGAGACCAAGGCATCGAGGTCGAATTCATGACTCCGGCACGACTGGGAGAATTCATCAAGGCCGAGATCGCAAAACTCGGCGATATTGCCAAGCGCGCGAACATGCGGCTGTCCGACTGACGAACGCGTTGGCGCGTGCGGGATCGGAACGTTCAGAGCATGTCGGCGCTGCGGTTATCGCTCGTGCTCCATGAGATCAGGCCCGCGATCCCTGACGTGAAGGGATCGGGATTGTCTGCGCAGCTTTGGTGGGGAGGGCAGGCCGTCGGCGGTACGTTAGATCCCGGCCAGCGCGGTCAGCCGGCGGGGCCGGCGCGCTGGTGCGTGCTCACCGACATTGCTGACGGCGCGGAGAGCGAACCGGACGGCATCTGGCTGCTTGAGCAGATCAACCCGGGCGACCGCGCTTCGCCGGACGGCGCCGCCGCGCTGTTCGTCGTGGCGATGGATATTGCCGAATCGGCCGAGGATGAGTTCAACGACTGGTACGACACCGAGCACGTCCCGCTGCTCACGGCGGTGCCGGGCGTGATCTGCGCGCGGCGCTTCCGGACGCTGCGCGGCGCGCCGCGCTATGCGGCGATCTATCATCTGGCGGATCCGCACGCCTATGCTTCGACGCCCTGGCGCCAAGCCGACCAGACGCCCTGGATCAAGCGCATGCGCCGCTTCCAGAGCAATCGGCAATATTTGATGTTCCATCCCGCCGCGGCCGTATCCTAGGCTGCGGCCTTTCTGAAAGACTCTCCTATGAGCAACGCAGTTCACCAGCGTGCCCCTGACGCCACCGAATCCGCGAGCGCACGGCTCGGCGCGTTCGTCACCGGCTTCCGTGGGCAGGATATGCCCAAAGCGATGCGGCACGAAGCCAAGCGCGCGATCCTCAATTTCTTCGGCGTGGCGCTCGGCGGACGGTTCGACCCGGCCGGCGAGACGGCGCTCAAGGTCATTGAGCCGATGACGGGAAAGCCGGCAGCGACGGTGATCGGCTACCCGCAGCGCTTCGACATCCTCAATGCCACGTTCATGAATGCGCTCAACGCCAATGTTCTCGAGTTCGACGACACGCACATGCCTACGGTGATCCATCCGACATCGCCGGTGGCGCCCCCGCTGTTCGCGCTTGCCGAGGGCGCGCGCGTGTCGGGCTCGGCGTTGATCGAGGCCTTCGTGCTCGGCGTCGAGGTCACCTGCCGCGCCGGCAATTCGGTGTCGCCCGGCCACTACGCCCGTGGCTGGCACATCACTGCGACCTGCGGCGTGATGGGCGCGGCGGCGGCGTGCGCCCGGCTCATGGGGCTCAGCGCCGAGCAGACCGCGCATGCGATCGGCATTGCCGCGTCGCATGCGGCCGGCCTGGTCGAGAACCTTCCGACCGGCGCCAAGAACATCCAGGTCGGCAACTGCGCTCGCAGTGGTTTGCTGTCCGCGCTGTTTGCTCAGCAAGGCTACACGGCGGCGCCGCAGGCGCTCGAGGGTGCGCGCGGCTGGGCTCGGGCGAGCGGCGACGCGCCGGACATGAAGGCTTTGCTCGGTGGCCTTGGGCAAACCTGGGAGCTCGCGAAGAATGCCTACAAGGCCTATCCCTGCGGCATCGTGCTCGCGCCGGTAATCAACGCCTGCCTCGATCTGCGCCGCGATCACAAGCTGAGCCCCGACGACGTCGAGCAAGTGACGGTGCGCGGCAATAGCCTGCTGCTCGCGCGCGCCGACCGCCCGCATGTGCCCGACGACCGCATTGCCAAGCTCTCGATTCAGCACAGCGCCGCTATCGCATTCGTACTCGGCGCTGCCGGCGTGAAGGAATATGCGGCAATCGATGATCCTGAGGTCGTCGCGTTCCGCAACAAAGTAAGCGCCCAGGCTGATGATGCGGTCCCCATCGAAGCGGCGATCGTCTCTGTCCGGACCAAAGGCGGGCAGACGCTCACCGCGCATGTGAAGCACGCGCGCGGCAGCCTCGAATGTCCGCTGAGCGACGCCGAAATCGAAGCCAAGGCCCGGGAGCTTACTGTCTTGGGCGGCACCGGCGTCGATATTGCACCGGTCATCGATGCAGTCTGGGCGATGGACCGCAGCGACGATGTTGGTCAGATCATGAAGCTGACGGCGCCAAAGGTGTAAGGGTGATTGGCTGTTGCGCCACGGCCGCGACACCCGCGGCGTCATCGTCCGCGAAAGTGGACGATCCAGTGTTCCGTTAAGCCGGCTGAAGTGCCTATCCGGGCCGTCCACGCACTTCCACCCCCGCCCAATGCTCGTACATCTTGGTGATGGTCGTGATGTCGTCGCTCGGATGCTCCTTCGCCCAGCCGTGCCAGAGATCGGACAGGTTGCGCGCGATCGGAGCCGGCAACTTCATGCGTTCCGCCTCGTCGAGAAACAGCAGCAGGTCCTTGTCGACCGTGGTGTTGGTGGCGCCGTAGTTGAAGGTGCGCGGCAGCACGGCCTTCGGGAATTTCACCTCAGTTGCGGAGTTCTTGCCGGTGCCGGTGTTGAGCACGTCCAGCATCAGTTGCGGATCGAGCCCGGCCTTGACGCCGACGACCAGCGCCTCTGCCGTGGCGGCCATGGCGAGATAGTTGAGCATGTTGTTCACCAGCTTCACCATCTGGGCCTGGCCCGGCTGCGGTCCGGCAATGAAAACGTTGGAGCCGATGACCGCGAATGCGGGGCGCGCCATGTCGATGGCGTTGGCGTCTCCCGAGGCGATGATGGTCAACGTACCGTTGGCCGCGCGCGGCGTGCCGCCGGTCACCGGCGCATCGACGAAGGCAATGCCCTTGTCCTGAAGGCGCTTGCCGATGTCCGCGGCGGTGGGCGGCCCGCTGGTAGAGAAATCCACCACGCATTTGACGCGCGTCGATGACGTCACGCCGTTGCGGCCGAACAACACGTCCTCCGTCGCCTCGTTGTTGGTCACGCAGGTCAGCACCACATCCGCGTTGTTGGCGGCTTCCGCGGGGTCTTGCGCCCAGCGCGCCCCGGCGGCGAGCAGCGACTCCGCCTTGCCGCGACTGCGACTGTTGACGGTGAGGGGCAGTCCGGCGCCGATCAGACGTGCGGCCATGGGACGCCCCATCGCTCCGGTACCGATAAAAGCGTAGGCAGTGGATGCCATAGATCACCTCAGTTAGATTCACATGCCAAAATGATGATAGCGCCTGGTCGGCAGCGGCGGCAAAGGTGCGGGGGAGGACAATCGGGCATGAACGGGATCCTGGCAGTGTGGAACGACCGGTCGGAAGCGATCAAGCGCGACTACGAACGCTGGTACATGAACGAGCATATCCCGGAGCGACTTGCTGTGCCTGGCTTCCGGACAGCGCGACGTTACGAGGCCATAGAAGCGGACCGCGCCTTCTTCACCTATTACGAGGTCGACAGCCCGGACGTGCTGGTTGACCCGGCCTATACGGTGCGGCTGGCTAATCCAACGCCTTTGACCCGAAGCATCATGCCGCATTTCTACGGGATGGTGCGCAGTGTGTTCGTCGAAATCGTGCGGGAGGGAGGCGGAATTGGCGGCGCGTTGGTGGTCGCCCGCTACATGAATGGCGCGCCCACGAGTTTGCCACGCGCGGCACTGGAGACGGTTGACCGCAGTGAGATCGTCAGCGCGAAGGTCTGGCAACCCGCTCCGGCCAATGTGCGCACCGACACCCCCGAATCGCGGACCAGGTCCGAGCCCGACGCGGTGGCGAGCGGCGCCATCGTGGTCGAAACGGCGCGGGAGGCTGCAGCATTGGCGCTCGCGAGTTCGCTCAACCGGAAACTGTCCGAAGCCGGCGTATCGATCGGCTGTTACCGGCTGCTCTACGCTAATAGCAACTGACACACTTGTTGGGCCGAGCCGACTGCCGGCGCACTTAGCCGAATACGTGGTGCTCGAAGAAGAAGGTGTCGTGAAAATCCCAGCGCATCTTTCGCTCGAAGAGGGCGCGACCCTACTCTGTGCCGGCGTGACCGCGTGGCACGCCATGGTCGAGCGCGCAAGGCTCATTGCCGGCAGCACCGTTCTTCTACAAGGCACCGGAGGCGTTTCGATCTTCGGCTTGCAACTGGCGAAGGCTATGGGCGTACAAGTCATCATCACTTCGTCTAGTGACGACAAACTCGCGCGCGCGAAGCGGCTCGGCGCTGACCATGGCATCAACTACAAGACAACGCCCGACTGGGACAAAACGGCAATGAAACTCACCGGAGGTCGCGGCGTCGATTGCGTGGTCGAGGTCGGTGGCGCCGGCACGATTGCGCGTTCGTTTGGCTCTATCTGCGTTGGCGGAAAGATCGGTTTGATCGGCGGCCTGACCGGACCAGCGACTGAGCTTAATCCAGGGATGATCCTGGCCAAGCGGGCAAACGTCCAGGGCAACGCGGATGTTTAATGCAATGAACCGAGCGATAGCAGCAAACGCGATCAAACCGGTAATCGACAAGGTATTCGGCTTCGATGACGTTCAGGCGGCCTATAAGCACATGGTCGCGGGCACGCACTTCGGCAAGATTGTAATCCGCCTCGCTTAATTGGGTATTCTTGCTGCGCGCCTTTACGATCTGCATATCGGAGTCAAACCTGACGACGACGAGGTGAGCGCGCCAGATCTCGCCAACGAGCTTGCGGTGCTAGACGAACGCGTTCACGAACTCACTCCCCACGCAGCTCGGCAGCAGCGTCAAGAACGGCGCGGATGACCTTGTCGTAGCCGGTGCACCGGCAAAGGTTGCCGGCGAGCCAGTAGCGCGTCTCGGTTTCCGTCGGGTTCGGATTGCGGTCCAGCAGGGCCTTAGCCGCGACCAGCAGGCCCGGCGTGCAGAAACCGCACTGAAGCGCCGCATGCTCGAGGAATTTCCGCTGCAGAGGGTGGAGATCATGGCCCCGCGCCAAGCCCTCGATCGTCTCGATCGCGTGACCTTCGGCCTCGACCGCAAGCATCAGGCACGAGCAGACCAGGCGACCGTCGACCATCACGCTGCAGGCGCCGCAGTCGCCCGAGCTGCATCCCTCTTTGCTGCCGGTCAGATGGAGCTCGTCACGCAGCACGTCCAGCAGTGTGAGCTGCGGCTCGCACAGAAACTCGGTGGGCTCGCCGTTGATGGTGGTCGATACGTGATGCTTGCTCATCAACGCTCCCCCGCGCGCTCGTAGGCGATAACCGCCGCCCGGCGTGTCATCACGCCGGCAACTTTGGTCCTGAATTCGATCGTCCCGCGCTTGTCGTCAATCGGCTTACAGGCGCGCCGCGCCGCCTGGTGGAGCGCCGCGAGCGCTGTCTCGTCGAGCGTGCGCCCGATCAGAGCGGCAGCGGCCTCGGGAACCAGGATCGCGGTTGGCGCCACGGCACCCAGCACGACCCTCGCATCGGTGCAGGCGCCGCCGGAGTCAAGCGTAACGCTGACCCCGGCGCCGACCACGGCAATATCCATCTCGGTCCGCGGAATGAAGCGGAGGTAGGCGTCCGCCGAGTGGGGCGGCCGCTTGGGCAGGTGAAACTCGATGATGAACTCGTCCGCCCTCAGAGAGGTACGCCCCGGACCGGTGGCGATGCTCTCCACGGGAACCTCGCGCCGCCCGTTTGCACCTGCGATCACGCAGGTCGCGCGCGCGGCGATCAGCGCTGGGACGCTGTCAGCCGCCGGCGACGCATTGCAGAGATTGCCGGCGAGTGACGCCCGCCCCTGCACCTGGGTCGAGCCGATCAGATTGGCGGCCTCGACCACCCCGGGCCAGGCCTGCCGGAGGGCTTCGCATTCGCCAATCACGGCACCGGGCGTCGCGGCGCCGATCACAAAGGCGCCATCTCGCTCGCGAATGCCGGAGATGCCGGGGATCTTCTTGATATCGACGATCAAGTCCGGTTTGGTTCGGCCGGACCTGAGCTGAACCAGCAGATCGGTCCCGCCGGACAGGACCTTCGCAACGCCGGAGGCTCCGGCCAAAATGCGAACGGCCTCCTCGACCGTCGACGGGGCTATATAATTGAGCATGAGATTGGCGTCTCCAAACTAGCCGAGCGGGACGCTAGTCCAGCGTTGGTTAGCGGTCTAGACCGAAGCAAGACTTCGCGACGGCTACGAGCGCATGGCTAACCTGATTGCAGAACGGCTTGCATTTGCGCGCTGCCCGCGCGACTCTCATACACAGGCGGGCGCAACGCGTCGGTTAGGCGAGGTAACTGTGAGCGATACCATCTCCCGAGATATTGCAAAACCCTTCAAGTGGGTTGGAACGCGGCCGGTTCGTCCGGACGGCGTGCCGAAGGTCACGGGGCTTGCCCAGTACGGCGCAGACTTGGCAATGCCCAGCATGCTGGTCGGCCGGATCCTGCGCTCACCCCACGCTCATGCCTGCATTCGATCGATCGATACCTCGAAGGCGGCGGCGCTGCCCGGCGTCAAGGCTGTGGTGACGTCGGCGGACTTGCCTGAGCAGAAGTTCGAATATGTCGGCCCGGAACGCGTTGCGCAGAATTTCTGGCATATGACGCGCAACATCATGGCGCGCGAGAAGGTGCTCTATGAGGGCCATGCGGTGGCCGCCGTGGCGGCCGCCAGTAAGGCTATCGCGGACGAGGCGCTGTCACTGATCGCAGTCGACTACGAGGTGCTGCCGCACGTCATCGACGTCGATGATGCGATGAAGCCGGATGCGCCCTTGTTGTTTCCCGACATGATCACCCGCGGTATCGAACCGCCGCCGGCGCCGTCCAAT
>DATBZY010000078.1:0-5802 GCA_036512915.1 Pseudolabrys sp.
ACCGCCGGCCGCAAGGCCGAAGTGATCAAGACCTATGCGAAAAAGGCCGGAGATACCGGATCGCCCGAAGTTCAGGTGGCGATCCTGTCCGAGCGCATCAACAATCTCACCGAGCATTTCAAAACCCACGTCAAGGATAACCACTCCCGCCGTGGATTGCTCAAGATGGTGAGCCAGCGCCGCACGTTGCTCGATTACCTTCGGCGCACCGACGAACGCAGCTACAAGACTTTGATCGAGCAGCTCGGCATCCGCCGATAATTTTGTACCCGCGCAGGGCTTCAAGCCCCGCGCGTTTCGTTAAGCGAATGCGAAACCGCATTCGCTTATTTGATCCGGCGGCGATGGCGCTGCCGGCGACAAGCAAGAGCCGACAAGGTTCGCCTCTTGCGATAAGGCAAGGCTCTGAACGCCATGGCAGGATCGCCAGACGCTGTTCGCATCCCGCTTCCGACGGTGACGCGTGACAGCTTCTCGCCGTCTTGCTCATGGCCTTCGGGGATTGCCGAAAACCATGAGAGAAAAACGCAATGTTCGATATGCATCGAGTTGAACTCGATTGGGGCGGGCGCAAGCTCGTCCTTGAGACCGGCCGCGTAGCGCGGCAAGCCGACGGCGCCGTGCTCGCCACCTACGGCGAGACCACCGTTCTGGCCACTGCCGTGGCGGCCAAGCAGCCACGCGAAGGCGTCGACTTCCTGCCGCTTACGGTCGACTACCAGGAAAAGTACTACGCCGCGGGCCGCATTCCCGGCGGCTACTTCAAGCGCGAAGGCCGACCGACCGAAAAGGAAACGCTGGTCTCTCGGCTCATCGACCGCCCGATCCGTCCGCTGTTCGCCGACGGCTGGCGTTGTGAAACGCAGATTATCGTCACCACGCTGTCGCACGATCTCGAAAACGATCCCGACATCCTGGCGCTGATTGCCTCCTCGGCGGCGCTCACGCTGTCGGGTGCGCCCTTCATGGGACCGATCGGCGCCGCGCGCGTCGGCTTCATCAACAACGAATATGTGCTCAATCCGCAGCTCGACGAGATGACCGAGAGCCATCTCGATCTGGTCGTGGCCGGCACCACCGACGCGGTGCTGATGGTGGAATCGGAAGCCAAAGAGCTGTCCGAGGACATCATGCTGGGTGCGGTGATGTTCGGCCACCGGCACTTCCAGCCGGTGATCCAAGCCATCATCAAGCTCGCGGAAAAGGCGGCGAAGGAGCCGCGCGAGCTCACTTCGGTCGACAATGCCAAGCTGGAGAAGGAAATCCTCGGCCTGGTCGAGAAGGACGTGCGCGCGGCCTATGCGATCCCGCAGAAGATGCTGCGGCAAGAGGCAGTCGCTGCCGCCAAGGCCAAGGTCATGGTGCATTTCTTCCCGGAAGGCGCCGAGCCGAAATACGACAAGCTGCGCATTGCCGGCGTGTTCAAGGAGCTGGAAGCCAAGATCGTACGCTGGAATATTCTCGACACCAGCAAGCGCATCGACGGCCGCGACCTCAAGACTGTGCGTCAGATCGTGGCGGAAGTGGGCGTGCTGCCGCGCGCGCACGGCTCGGCGCTGTTCACCCGCGGCGAGACCCAGGCGCTGGTGGTGGCGACGCTCGGCACCGCCGAGGACGAGCAGTGGATCGATGCGTTGCAGGGCAGCTACAAGGAATCCTTCCTGCTGCATTACAACTTTCCTCCCTACTCGGTCGGCGAGACCGGCCGCATGGGCGGGACCAAGCGTCGCGAAATCGGCCACGGCAAACTCGCCTGGCGCGCGATTCATCCGCTGCTGCCGAAGGCGGAGGAATTCCCCTACACCATCCGGCTTGTGTCCGAGATCACGGAGTCGAACGGCTCCTCGTCGATGGCGACCGTCTGCGGCTCCTCGCTGGCGCTGATGGATGCGGGCGTGCCGATCAAGCGGCCGACCGCCGGCATCGCCATGGGCCTCATTCTCGAGGACAAGCGCTTCGCCGTGCTGTCCGACATTCTCGGCGACGAGGACCATCTCGGCGACATGGACTTCAAGGTGGCGGGCACCGAAGACGGCATCACCTCGTTGCAGATGGACATCAAGATCGCCGGCATCACCGAGGAGATCATGAAGGTGGCGCTGGGGCAGGCCAGAGACGGCCGCCTGCACATCCTCGACGAGATGGCGAAGGCGCTCACCTCCGCGCGCGCCGAGCTCGGCGAGCATGCCCCGCGCATCGAGATGTTCAAGATCCCGACCGACAAGATCCGTGAAGTGATCGGCACCGGCGGCAAGGTGATCCGCGAGATCGTCGAGAAGACCGGTGCCAAGATCAACATTGAGGACGACGGCTCGGTGAAGGTTGCCTCCGCCGATGCCGAGTCGATCAAGGCGGCGATCAACTGGATCAAGTCGATCGCCTCCGACCCCGAGCCCGGCAAGATCTACGAGGGCACCGTGGTCAAGGTGATGGACTTCGGCGCCTTCGTGAACTTCTTCGGCGCCAAGGACGGCCTCGTGCACATCAGCCAGCTCGCGTCACAGCGGGTGAACAAGGTCAACGATGTGGTCAAAGAAGGCGACAAGGTGAAGGTCAAGCTCCTCGGCATGGACGAGCGCGGCAAGGTGCGTCTCTCCATGAAGGCGGTCGATCAGACCACCGGCGAGGACCTCGAAGGCAAGCAGGGCGGCGACCGCCAGCAGGCCGCCGGCGAGTAACCCACGCAACAAGCGAATACGAAAGGGCGGCCGTCGTGGCCGCCCTTTTTCATTTTGCCGTGCGACCGACGTCTGTGCGCTAACCGAGGCGCCAGACCAGCCAAATTGCTGCGCTCAACGTGAGCGCTAAGCCGCCGCTGACGATACGTAACACATGTCGACGCACCAGCGCGCGCACGAAGCCTTTGTCCGATGGCGGCTTGCGCGGTTCCGGCGGTCGATAAAACGGATCGCTCATGGGCGACTTCAATTCCCGGATGTTGTCCGCTTCGACGGCCGAACTTGTGGCTTGCCACCTACCATATCGATGATGATCTGTCCCAACGCTTCGAAATCCTGCATGCGCGGCGAGGTGCGCCGCCACGCCAAGCCAATCGTGCGCGCGGGCTCCGGCTCGCTGAAACGCAAAAGCTTGACGCGGCGGTCGCGCACCTCGACGTCGATGGCCACTTCCGGCAACAGCGTCACGCCATAGCCGTTCGCCACCATCTGCATCACCGTCGCCAGCGACGTGGCGCCGAGTCCGGCGGGCGCGTCGCGCCGCTTGGTGGCGCAGAACGCCAGCGCCTGGTCGCGTAGGCAGTGACCCTCCTCCAGCAGAATAAGCCGGCGCTGGTCGACATCCTCGATGCCGACGCGGCCGCGCGCGGGCAGTTTGTCGGCAGCCGGCACCGCCAACAGGAACCGATCGTCGAACAGCCGCAACGTCTCGATGTCGGCACCGTCCGCCGGCAGCGCCAGCATCACGGTGTCGAGCTCGCCGCTGATCAGTTCGGCGAGCAGCATCTTGGTTTGCGTCTCGCGCACCTCCAGCCGCAACTGCGGATATTTCGCCTGCAGCCGCGGCAGCACGCGCGGTAAAACATATGGCGCCAGCGTCGGGATGATCCCAAGCCGAAGCGGCCCGCTCAGCACGTCGCGGTGGCGCGCGAAATCGACCAGATCGCGGGTGGCGGTCAGGATTTGCTCGGCGCGCTGCGCCACTTCGAGCCCGGTGTCGGTGAGCGCGATCTCGCCCGGCCGCCGCTCGACCAGCGCGGTGCCGGTCTCGCGCTCAAGCTCGCGCACCTGCATCGATAGCGCCGGCTGGGTCACCGCGCAGTCCGCGGCCGCCCGCCCGAAATGCCGGTGGCGCGCGAGCGCGGTCAAATAGTGCAACTGACGCAAGGTGATCATGCTGATAAGTTAATCTTATCGATGACGCCAAGCAATACGATTAGACCTGATGGTCGCAGGCCCCTTATAAGCGCAGCAAGCGCCCACTACCTGCGCCTACAGATAAGCTAACGGAGGAACGAGAATGGCCAACAAACCCACATTGACCACCAGTCAGGTCCAACCGGGACTGGTGGCCGAACCAGTTGAACGTGCATCCTTCACCAGAACTCTTCCGTGTCCAATCCGATGGGCGAGGCGTTCAACTACGCCAAGGAATTCAAGAGCCTCGACCTGAATGCCGTGATCAAGGATCTTCATGCCCTGATGACGGACTCGCAGGAGTGGTGGCCGGCCGACTTTGGCCACTACGGGCCGTTCTTCATCCGGATGGCATGGCATAGCGCGGGCACGTACCGCGTCGGCGATGGCCGCGGCGGCGCCGGCTCCGGCACGCAACGCTTTGCGCCTCTCAACAGCTGGCCGGACAACGTGAACCTCGACAAGGCGCGCCGGCTGCTGTGGCCGATCAAGCAGAAGTACGGCAACAAGATCTCGTGGGCCGACCTTATGATTCTCACGGGCAACGCCGCCCTCGAGTCGATGGGATTCAAGACGTTCGGTTTCGGCGGCGGCCGCGCCGACGTCTGGGAGCCCGACGAGGACATTTACTGGGGCCCCGAAGGCAAGTGGCTGGCGGACGAGCGTTACTCCGGCGACCGTGATCTTCAGAATCCTCTCGCCGCCGTGCGTGCAGATGGGTCTGATCTACGTGAATCCGGAAGGGCCGAATGGCAAGCCGGATCCGGTCGCCGCGGCGCGCGATATCCGCGAGACGTTCGCGCGCATGGCGATGAACGACGAGGAGACCGTCGCGCTCATCGCCGGCGGACACACATTCGGCAAAACTCACGGCGCTGCCGATCCGAGCAAGTATGTCGGCCCCGAGCCCGAAGGCGCCTCCATCGAGGACCAAGGTCTCGGCTGGAAAAACACCTATGGAAGCGGCAAAGGCGGTGACACGATCGGCAGCGGACTGGAAGTCATCTGGAGCACGACGCCAACGAAGTGGAGCAACAACTTCTTCTGGAACCTGTTCGGCTACGAATGGGAACTGACCAAGAGCCCGGCCGGTGCGCATCAGTGGAAGCCGAAGCATGGCGCAGGCGCCGGTACGGTGCCGGATGCGCACGACCCGTCAAAGCGTCAAACTCCATCCATGCTGACCACTGACCTCGCCTTGCGGTTCGACCCTGCTTACGAAAAGATTTCAAGGCGCTTCCACGAGAATCCGGATCAGTTCGCGGATGCGTTCGCCAAGGCGTGGTACAAGCTCACGCACCGCGACATGGGCCCGATCGTGCGTTATCTCGGCCCGCTCGTTCCGAAGGAGCAGCTGCCCTGGCAAGACCCGATCCCCGCTGTGGATCATCCGCTGATCGGGGAGCAGGACATTACTGCTCTGAAGGCGAAAATCCTCGCGTCTGGCCTGTCCGTTTCCCAGCTGGTCTCGACGGCTTGGGCGTCGGCGTCGACGTTCCGCGGCTCTGACAAGCGCGGTGGCGCGAACGGCGCGCGCATTCGCCTCGCGCCGCAAAAGGACTGGGAAGTCAACCAGCCGGCTCAACTGGCGAAGGTGCTGCAGACGCTCGAAGCGATCCAAAAGGAGTTCAACGCTTCACAGTCCGGCGGCAAGAAAGTTTCGCTGGCTGACCTGATCGTTCTCGGCGGCTGCGCGGCGATCGAGAAAGCCGCGAAGGCGGCCGGGCACGACGTAAAGGTCCCCTTCACGCCGGGGCGCATGGACGCGTCGCAAGAGCAAACCGACGTCGACTCCTTCGCGCCGCTCGAACCGACCGCTGACGGGCTCCGCAACTATCTCCGCGGCAACCAACGCCTGTCGGCTGAGGAGCTCTTGGTGGATCGGGCGCAATTGCTGACGCTGACGGCGCCTGAGATGACGGTTCTC
>DATBZY010000079.1:0-16895 GCA_036512915.1 Pseudolabrys sp.
CAGCGATTCACCCCGTTGCCAGCGATCCCATAACTCCGTCTTCTCTGCTGCGGTAAAACCACGACGAAATCTCTGATCCATCGTCACACTCCATCTTTTCCCTATAAGATAAAGTGTTGCGTCGATCCGTTGAGATCACCCGGCATAATGGGACCAAGCGCGGTACTATGGTTAATGCCAGGTAAACAAAGCGCGGCAACAGCCGGCGCGACCATGAAGCGATGACGCTGCTGCTTTACTTTTTCGCGGCCTTGCTGACAAAGTCGGCAATGAAGCGCGGCAATGCGAAGGCGCCGACGTGCAATTCCGGCGTCCAGTATTTGGTCGGGAAACGCCCGGCCTTAGCGTAGCGCTCGGCGATCACCTTGGACGAGGTCTGCCGTAACCGCTTGTTGTCGGTGGCAAAGCCGATCGCCATGTGACCGCCGACATAAGTCGGAATCGCTACGATATCGCCCTATGGTCATTGGGTGTAATCGCACATCGCGCTAGCCTATCCGGCGAGCCGCTTGGTTAGCGGCTAGTGGGAGGGCTGATCATGATCGACGCCGCGCAACGTTTCGTGCGTTCCTGCATTTGCTGTGGTGAGTCCACGGGCTTGAGCCGGCGCGGCTTCCTCGCCCAGGCGGTCGGCGCCGGCGCCGCAGCGACAGCCGGGCTGATGCCGCGCCGAGCGGCGGCTCAGCCGAAGCCCGGCCGCATCGACGTGCATCATCATTATGCGCCGACCTTTCATCGCGACGCCCTGGGCGCAAAACGGGGCGGCACCTGGCCTAAATGGTCGCCGCAGATGTCGCTCGACGACATGGACAAGAACGGTATCGCCACCGCCATGCTGTCGGTGGTGCAGCCCGGCACCTGGTTCGGAAATGCCGAGGAAACCCGCCCGCTGACGCGCCAGCTCAACGACTACGGCGCCACGCTGGTGCGCGACCATCCGGGCCGCTTCGGGCTGTTCGCCTGCATCGCGCCACCGGACGTCGAGGGCAGCTTAAAGGAGATCGAATACGGCCTCGACACACTCAAGGCCGACGGCATCGCCCTGCTCACCAGCTATGGCACGACTTATCTGGGCGATGCATCCTTCGCGCCGGTCTATGCAGAACTCAACCGGCGCAAGGCGCTGGTCTATGTCCACCCGACCGCGCCAAACTGCTGCCGCAGCCTGGTGCCGGGCATTCCGGTGGGCTCGATCGAATACGCGACCGACACCACGCGAACCATCGCGCATCTCGTATTCAGCGGTACCGTGGCGAAGTTTCCGGACATCCGCTGGATCTTCTCCCATAGCGGCGGCACGCTGCCGTTCCTGACGGGACGGTTCATGCGGCTCGCCGACGAGCGCAAGCCCACGCACCTGCCGAATGGGCCGCTGCCGGAATTCCGCAAATTCCATTATGAGCTGGCGCAGGGCAATACGCCGGGCCAGATTGCGGCGCTGTTGAAGATGGTGCCGCTGGAGCAAGTGCTCTACGGCACCGATTTTCCGTTCCGGCCTGGTGCCGAAGTCAATGCCGGCATCGCCAACTATGGTTTCAGCACCGCTGAAATCCAATCGATCGAGCGCGGGGCCGCGCTCAAACTGCTACCGCGGCTCAAGGCCTGAGCGGTCGGCCGCACTAACACCGCAGGGAGAATCGACAATGAAATTCTACATGCATCCGGTTTCGACGGCGTGCCGGCCGGTAATGTTGTTCGCCGCCGACAACAACATCATCATGGACGAAGAGCTGGTCGATCTGATGACCGGCGCGCATATGCAACAGCCCTACGCCAGCATCAATCCAAATTCCCTGGTCCCGATGCTCGAGGATGGCGACTTCAAGCTAACCGAGAGCTCGGCCATCTTGAAATATCTCGCCGACAAGATCGGCTCGCCGGCCTATCCGAAGGATCTGAAAGATCGCGCCAAGGTTAACGAGATCATGGATTGGATAAACAGCAATTTCTACCGCGAGTGGGGCTACAATCTCTGCTACCCGCAGCTGTTTCCGCACCTCAAGCGCCGCAGCGACGAGGCACAAGCCGCAACGCTGGAAGTCGGCCAGCAGAACACCAAGCGCTGGCTGACGGTGCTCAACGACTATTGGATCGGGCCGAGCAAGACCTATCTATGCGGCAATGCGATCACCATCGCCGACTACTTCGCGGTCGGCATCGTGACGCTGGGCGAGCTCATCGGCGTCGATTTCACGCCCTATCCGAACGTGCAGCGCTGGCTCGACACCATGAAGAAGCTGCCGAACTGGGCCAAGGTCAACGAAGCGTTCTATGGTCTGCGCGAGGCGGTGAAAGGCCAGCAGTTCGTCACCCTGGCATGATGCGCTTGGCGGCGAGGCTGCGCGCAAGGCTGCAAAGGAGCGGAGCATGAGTTTCTTCCCCGGCAAGGATCCGGACGCCAGCAACGCCTACCAGTGCGACGCCATCGCGCATGTCGTGGTGCCGCGCACGGTCGATCTCGGCGATTTCGAGGTGCGCCGCGCCTTGCCGTCGGCGCGCTCGCGCATGGTCGGGCCGTTCATCTTCTTTGACCATTTCGGGCCGGCGGAATTCCGCGCCGGCAACGGCCTCGACGTGCGTCCGCATCCGCATATCGGCCTTGCCACCGTAACCTATCTGTTCGATGGCGAGATCATGCACCGCGACAGCCTCGGCACCGCGGCGCCGATCAAACCGGGCGAGGTCAATTGGATGACGGCCGGGCGCGGCATCGTGCATTCCGAACGCACCGGTCCCGAATTGCGCACCACGGGCAGTCCCATTCACGGCTTGCAGATGTGGGTCGGCCTGCCGGCCGCAAAAGAGGAAATGGAGCCTGGCTTCGCGCATCACGCGACCACGGAATTCCCGCTGATCAAGGACACCGGCAAGACCGTGCGCGTGGTGGTCGGCTCGCTCTATGGCGCGCATTCGCCGGTGCCGACGAGCTCCGACACCATGTTCGGCGATGTGACGCTTCATGCCGGCGCGACGCTGCCGCTCGACGCCGACCACGAGGAGCGCGCGCTCTATGTGATCGACGGCGTCATAGACATCGCCGGCGACCGCTTCGAGCCCGGACGCCTGCTGGTGTTCCGCCCTGGCGACACGGTCACGATCACCGCTGCGACCGATGCGCACTTCGTCATCGTCGGCGGCGCGGCCATGGACGGCCCGCGCCACATCTGGTGGAATTTCGTCTCCTCGCGCAAGGACCGCATCGAGCAGGCCAAGGCGGAATGGACGGCCGGCCATTTCGGCAAGGTGCCGGGCGACGAGATCGAGTTTATCCCGCTGCCGGAGAAGCCAGGCGTCAACTCAGTCGACGACGCTGCCCCACTTTGACACAAGCTGTTCAGCGCCGCGTTGCGAGACGGCAAAGATCGTATAGGTCGGGTTCGACGCACCCTCGGTCGGGAACAGGCCGGGGCCCGCGACCCACAGATTCCCGATCTCATGGGTTTGCCCATAGCTATTGGCGACCGAGTTGGCAGCGCCGTCGCCCATGATGGTGCCGCCGAACAGATGGATGGTCGGCTGATTGCCGCGCGCCGACCAGAATTCCTTGGCGCCAGTCGCTTTCGCGACGGTGAGGCCCTCCTCGAAATTGGCGTTCCACAGCGCGACCGCGTCCTGGTCGAAGCTGTGCACGATCTTCGCCATCGGCATGCCGAATTCGTCCTTGCCGTCGGCGAGCTCGATGCGGTTCTCGATGTTCGGCATTTCCTCGCCGAATGCCGTCAGCCGCGTGATGCCGCGCTTGGCGCGCTGCATGAACTCGGCGAGTTTGGGACCGAACAGATCGAACCGCGCATTGGCGAAGCCGCCGAGATCGCTGGTCTTGAGCGCGGTGCCGGCGACGATATAGGTGCTGCCGAACGCGCCCTTCTTGCTGGTCTTATCGTAGCGGTCATATGACATGTACTGCGCGCCGACCGTGCCCATGTGATTCTCGATGTCCTCGTCGAACAGTGCCCAGGTGCCGGACGCGTAGTGCGCCATCATGTATTTGCCGAGCAGGCCGTTTGAATTGGCGAGGCCTTTGGGGTGCTTGTCGGTCGATGAGATCATCATCAGGCGCGGATTCTGCGCGGCCCAGGCGGCCAGCACGACCACGCTCGCCTCCTGCACCTGCTTTTCCTTCTTAGCGTCGTAATATTCGACGCCGGTGACCTTGCTGCCGCCGCATTGGTCAGCACACGCGCGACGGTGGACAACGCGCGCACCTCGGCGCCGGCTTTTTTGGCGTCGGCGAGATAAGTGACCTGCGGATTGGCCAGCGCACCGATCGGACAGCCGACATGGCACCAGCCGTCATAGATGCAGGCCGGCCGGCCCTTGAATTCGGTCGAATTCATGCCGACTGCCGCCGGCACCATGCGGATGCCGGCCGCCTCGCAGCCCTTCTTCCAGACGTCGCCATGGCGGAACGTCTTCATCGGCGGCATCGGATAGGGCGCGCCCTTTGGCCGCCAGATTTCCTCCGCCTTGGCGTCGCCCGACACGCCAAGCTCGGCAGCAACTTTGTCGAAATACGGCGCGATGTCCGCATTAGGAGATCGGCCAGTCGAGCCCGCGATTGTGCTCGCTCTTGACCTTGAAGTCGTTCGGCAACAGGCGCGGAAAATTGGCAAAGTAATGCAGCGCCGCGCCGCCAACGCCCCAGCCCGCCTGATAGGCGTAGCCGTACGGATTCTTGCCTTCGAGCAGGAAAGGGATGCCGGCCGGCTTGACGCGCCGGCCCCAGATATCCGAGCTGATCAAATCGCTGAGCTGCCAGTCGGGACCAGACTCCAGCAGCACGACCTTTTTGCCGGCCTTGGCCAGCACCGAGGCATAGAGCGTGCCCGAGGCACCCGCCCCGACGATGACGACATCGACTTTTTCGTTTGCCATGTCACCACCTCTTCTCGGGCGCGATGTGAGGCATGTAGGGAATGCCGAGACCGGCGTAACCGTCCATGGTTCCGTAGACCACGTCGACGGCGTCGCTGCGCAGGACGAGATAGACGAACGGTCCGGCCGGACCCTGCCAGCCGGCCACCTTGTTCTGCCGCATCAGGTCGACGAAGGCATGCCGCTCGCTCTCGTTGAGCTGGGCTAGGCCGCGGTCGCCGTTTTGCCCCCGGCTCGCCTTGTCGACCGCACCGAGCGCGGCGCGATAAAAATTCGCATAAGGTGGCCGGATGTTGAGAATGCGGGCTTCCAGCAAGGCTTCACCCGGCGGGATCGACAATTGCTGATCGACTAAATGCGAGATTCCGGCCTGCTTGGCGCCCGGCACCAGCGTTTCGCCCAGCGCCTCGAGCGTCTCGACTTGTTCCGGCGTGAGCGTTTTGAACGGAATATTCTGCGCGCGCGCCTGCCGCGGTGAGAGCAGGACGTTGACGCCACCCGCCGTGAAGGCAAGCGCGCTTAGTGCCGCGCCCTTCATGAGGGCGCGCCGCTCGATCTCGGACATCAATTCCTCCCGGAATGCCTTGCAGCTTTTATGAGTTATCGTTCTCGCGGCTTTGCGTGCGCGTGTCGCCGTCTCTGGAACGAACCCAAATCCAATCTCAAATCGGAATATGAATCAAGCGGCCTCGCTCGAAGCGAGCGCAGTGCAACATATATTCATATCGGCGATATTATTTCTTCGGCAGTTCCAGCCGGATGTGCAGCTCCTTGAGCTGCTTGGCCGTGGCTTCCGACGGCGCGCCCATCAGCAAATCCTCGGCGCGCTGGTTCATCGGGAACAGCACCACCTCGCGCAGGTTCTCTTCGCCCGCCAGCAGCATGACGATACGGTCGATGCCGGGCGCGATGCCGCCGTGCGGCGGGGCGCCGAGCGACAGCGCGTGCAGCATGCCGCCGAATTTATTTTCCAGCACGTCTTCGCCATAGCCGGCGATGGCGAAGGCCTTCTTCATCACCTCGGGGCGATGGTTACGGATGGCGCCCGAGGATAGCTCGGTGCCATTGCAGACAATGTCGTACTGGATCGCCTTGATCGACAGAAGCCTGTCATGGTCGACCGCATCGAGCGCCAGGAATTCATCGACCGGCAAATTCGGCATCGAGAATGGATTGTGGGAGAAGTCGATCTTCTTCTCCTCGTCGTTCCATTCGTACATCGGGAAATCGACGATCCAGCAGAATTCGAAGCGGTCCTTGCCGATCAGGCCAAGTTCCTCGCCGACTTTGGTGCGCGCCGGGCCGGCGAACTTGACGAAATCCTTCGGCTTGCCGGCGATAAAGAAGCAGGCATCGCCGACGCCAAGCTTGAGTTGGTCGGCGATCTGTTTGGTGCGCTCCGGCCCGATATTCTTGGCCAAAGGACCGGCGCCGCCTTCCTCGCCCTCGCGCCAGAAGATATAGCCGAGGCCCGGCTGGCCTTCACCCTGCGCCCACGAGTTCATGCGGTCGCAGAAGGCGCGGTTACCGCCTTTCGGCGCCGGGATCGCCCAGACTTGCGCCTTCGAATCGCCCGCCAGAATGTTCGCGAAGATTTTGAATCCGGAACCGCGGAATGCCTCGCTCACATCCTGCATGACAATCGGATTGCGCAGATCCGGCTTGTCGGTGCCGTATTTCGCGATCGCCTCGGCATAAGGAATGAGCGGGAATTTCGGCGTCACCGCCTTGCCGTTGGCAAATTCCTCGAACACGCCGCGCATCACCGGCTCGACCGCGTCGAACACGTCCTGCTGCGTGACGAAACTCATCTCGAGATCGAGCTGGTAGAACTCGCCAGGCGAGCGATCGGCGCGCGCATCCTCATCGCGGAAGCACGGCGCGATCTGGAAATAGCGGTCGAAGCCCGCGATCATGATGAGCTGCTTGAACTGCTGCGGCGCCTGCGGCAGCGCGTAGAATTTTCCGGGGTGGATGCGCGACGGAACCAGATAGTCGCGCGCGCCTTCCGGCGACGACGCAGTCAGGATCGGCGTCTGGAATTCAAAGAAGCCGCCCGCCTTCATGCGGGCGCGGAGCGAGTCGATCACCGCGCCGCGCAGCATGATGTTGTTGTGCAGATGTTCGCGGCGCAGATCGAGAAAGCGGTATTTGAGTCGGATCTCTTCCGGATAGTCCTGTTCGCCGAATACCGGCATCGGCAATTCGGCGGCCTGCCCCAGCACCTCGATTTCGTCGATATAGATTTCGACCTGGCCGGTTGGCAGGTCGGGATTCTCGGTGCCGGCGGGCCGGCGGCGCAGCTTGCCGTCGATACGCACCACCCATTCCGAGCGCAGCGTTTCGGCGAGCTTGAACGCCGGACTGTCGGGATCGGCCACCACCTGGGTGAGCCCATAGTGGTCGCGCAGATCGATGAACAGCAGCCCGCCATGGTCGCGGATGCGGTGGCACCAGCCGGACAGCCGCACGGTCTTGCCGATATCGCCCTCACGAAGCGCGCCGCAGGTGTGTGAGCGATAGCGATGCATGGATGGTTCCGAGGGCGATGAAAGCGTTGGATGTGAGGCGCGCGAAAAGCGCATGGGGGGTCGGCTTTGTCAAGGTAAGGCCTTGGCAAGCGGCTCGACAGACTCGGCCCGATCTGCACACTGAGAGGCGCAAGTAGCCGGAGCGTGCCATGCCAAAATCCAAGCGCCCGAAAAGGGCCAAGCCGGCCGTCAGCGAGATGTCCACCGGCGAGGCGGCGGTCGCCACGTTAATCGCGCACGGGCTCGACACCGTTTATGCGCTGCCGGGCGTGCATAACGATCACCTGTTCGACGCCTTCCAGCGCGCTGGCGACCAGTTGCGCGTGGTTCACACCCGCCATGAGCAGGGCGCGGCCTATATGGCGCTGGGCGCGGCGCTCGCGACCGGGAAGCCGCAGGCTTATGCGGTGGTGCCCGGTCCGGGCCTGCTCAATTCCGGCGCCGCGCTACTCACCGCCTATGGCATGAATGCGCCGGTGCTGGCGCTGATCGGACAAATTCCTCACGCCGCGATCGGTCGCGGGCAAGGCCATCTGCACGAGATCCGCGATCAGGCCGGCATCATCGCGCGGCTGGTCGATCATTCCGCCCGCATCGATGGACCGGCGGAAGCGCCGACCAAGGTCGCCAAGGCGATCCAATCCATGCGCCAAGGCTCAAAGCGCAATGGCCGGCCGGGTCCGGCTGCGCTCGAATGCGCCATCGACGTGTGGGGCAAGCGCGCACCGATCGCAGCCATTGCGGAGCCGGCGCCGCCGCGCCCGCCGCGCATCGACGCAGATGCGATACGCGCCGCGGCCAAGCTGCTGGGCAAGGCCAAGCGCGTGCTGATCGTCACCGGCGGCGGGGCGCAGGACGCTTCGCTCGAGGTGACGCTGCTCTCGAGCATGTTGCAAGCGCCCGTGCTCGCCTACCGTCGCGGCCGCGGCGTGCTCGACGGCCGCAATCCGTTCAGCGTCACGTTGCCCTTGGGCCGCGAATTGTGGGGCGAGGCCGACGCGGTGCTGGCGGTCGGCACAAGGCTGCTCACGCCGCTCACCGCATGGGGCGTCGACAATAATTTACAAATCGTCCGCGTCGATGCCGACGTGCAAGAGCCCGCGCGCCTGCGCAAACCCAAGGTGGCGCTGATCGGCGATGCCGCGCCGATCTTGCGGCGGCTGATCGACGACCTCGCGAGGTTCAATCCGCGCCGCACCTCGCGCCGCGACGAAATGCAACAGCGCCAAGCCAAAATGCGGCAACGCTTGGCCAAGCTTAGCGCCCAGCTTGCATTTCTCGATGTGATCCGCGCTGAACTGCCTGAAGACGGCATCTATGTCGACGAGGTCACGCAAATCGGCTTCGCCGCGCGCCTCGCCTTTCCGGTCTATCGCCCACGTACCTTTCTGTCACCCGGCTATCAGGACAATCTCGGCTGGGGCTACGCCACCGCGCTCGGAGCGCAAGCTGCGCGGCCCGATGTGCCGGTGCTTTCGATCAACGGCGACGGCGGCTTCCTCTATACCGCCAACGAGCTCGCCACCGCCATGCGGCACCGCATTCCGCTGGTGGCCGTGGTGTTTGTCGACGGCGCCTTCGGCAATGTCCGCCGCATCCAGGAGGAGCAATTCGGCAACCGGCTGATCGCCAGCGACCTCGCCAACCCAAATTTCGTAAAATACGCCGAAAGCTTTGGTGCTGCCGGCCGGCGGGCGCATAACCCCGTGGAATTGGGCGCGGCGCTCCGGCTCGCCTTCGCCCGCCGCGAGCCGACGCTGATCGAGGTTCCGGTGGGGCCGATGCCCAGCCCTTGGGAATTCATCCACATGCCGCGCGTGCGCGGAAGGTCAAATCTTTTGCCATGACCAGCACGGATCGGGTTAGGCTTCCCGGCACAATGCAGCCGATCACCACCACCGAGGAACTGGCCCAAATCTGCGCGCGCATGGCGCGCCACCCTTTCGTTACCGTCGATACCGAGTTCCTGCGCGAGACCACCTATTATCCACTGCTGTGCGTGGCGCAGATGGCCTCGCCCGACGAAGCCGTCGTGGTCGATGCGCTGGCGCCGGGCATCGACCTTGCGCCGTTCTTCGAACTGATGACCGACGAGAAGGTGGTCAAGGTCTTCCACGCGGCACGGCAGGACATCGAAATCGTCTGGAATATGGCGAAGAAGATCCCGCATCCGATCTTCGACAGCCAGGTCGCCGCCATGGTGCTCGGTTACGGCGACTCGATCTCCTACGACCAGCTGGTGCAGCGCATCAGCGGCGACCTGCTCGACAAGTCGAACCGCTTCACCGACTGGACGCGGCGTCCGCTCACCGACGCACAAATGTCCTACGCGCTCTCCGACGTGACCCATTTGCGCAACGTTTATCTCAAGCTCGCCGCCGATTTGGATAAACGCGGGCGCGCGAATTGGGTCGAGGCCGAGATGGGTGTGCTCACCTCGCCCGAGACCTATCGCATGGAACCGGACAGGGCCTGGGAGCGGCTCAAGAGCCGTGTGCGCAAGCCCAAGGAGCTCGCCGTGCTGATCGAGGTCGCCGCCTGGCGCGAGCGCGAGGCACAGACCCGCGACGTGCCGCGCTCGCGCGTGCTCAAGGATGAGGTGCTCGGCGACCTCGCGGTGCAAGCGCCGGCCACGATCGAGCGGCTCGGCCAATTGCGTTCGCTGCCGAAAGGTTTCGAGCGTTCGCGCTGGGGCGAAGCCATCGTCGAGGTGGTCAAGCGCGGACTTGAGCGCGATCCGAAGACGCTGCCGCGGCTCGATCGCTTCCGCCCGGCACCGAACGGCGCCGCCACCGTCGAACTGCTCAAGGTGCTCTTGCGCATGACCGCCGAGAGCAATGGCGTCGCCGCCAAGGTGATCGCCACCGTCGACGAACTCGACCGCATCGCCGCCGACGACGAGGCCGACGTGCCGCCGCTGAAGGGCTGGCGGCGTGAATTGTTCGGCGAGAAGGCGCTCGCCCTCAAGCACGGCCGCCTGGCGCTCGCGGTTGAAAACGGCCGCGTGGTGACGGTCGATAAGACCTAATCCTCGATCGCCGGCTCGCGGCCGACCAGACGCGCGAGCTGGCGCAGTCGGTTGGCCAGCCGGTCGCTCGCAAGCTTGCCGTAAGGACCGGGCAGACGCAGCAGCAACTTTCCGCGTTTGACCTGCATCGGCGTTTTCGGCAGCACGCCGCCCTGCCCTGCGGTGAGGATATAGGCGACCCGCATGGCGGCGCCGAGCACGCGGGCACGGTCGAGCATACGGGTGGTCGCCAGCTCACGCAGGCGCGGCGACAAGTCCTCCTCGCTCAAGCCGGCGTGGCGAAAATAGACCGACAGCGCGAGATAGGCGCGGCCGGGATGGTCGATGGCGACGAAGGCAGCGTGCGCGATGATGTTCATCGACTGCTCGCCGCGATAATCCGGATGCGCGCGCCAGCCGATATCGCCCAGCAGACAGGCGGCGTGGCGCAGCCGGCGCTCGTCGGCGGTCTCCTCCAGGCCTGAGGACGCTATGAAACGGTCGGTCCAAACGATCAGTTCCTCGCCGTGATGCGGCGAGCGCGAGCGCAACACGTTGAGATCGGCGGCCGCCGAAATCAGCGCATCGCGCGCGCGTTCCCGTGCGTTGAGCAGCGAATAGAGCAGGCCCTCGCGCACGCCGAGCACGGAAATGATCACTTGCTTGGGCTTGATCCTGCGCACCAGGTTTTCCATCACCAACGCGGCATAGGCGAGCAGCGGCCGGCGGGCGGCGTTGACCACCTCGATCTTCGACAGCGTCTCGGTATCGACGCGATGCACAAGCCTCGAGAATTCCAGCGCTTCGCGCGCCGAGATTCGGTAGTTGTGCATGACGTGGAACGGATAGCCGGTCTGCCACATGTGCAGCCGTGCCAGCGCGCGCCAAGTGCCGCCAACCGCGTACAGAGTGCGGCCCTCGCCTTCCTTCAGCATGTCGAGGTCTTCGAATGCGTCCTCGACGAAATTCTCGGCTTTCTTGAGCGACTTGCCGGCGATGTCCTGCAAGGCCAGCCCGCCGAGCGGCAGCGTCACGCCGGACCGCACGCGCAAGCCGTGCACATCGACCAGCTCCAGCGAGCCGCCGCCGAGGTCGCCGACAATGCCGTCCGGCTTATAGATGCCGGAAATGACGCCGAGCGCGGTGAGCTGCGCCTCGCGCTTGCCGGAAAGAATCTTGATCGGCGTGCGGCAGATGCGCTCGGCCTCGGCGATGAAGGCGCGGCCGTTGCGCGCATCGCGGCAGGCGGCGGTGGCGATCGCCCAGCTCC
This sequence comes from Pseudolabrys sp., assembly GCA_036512915.1. Lineage (GTDB taxonomy): Bacteria > Pseudomonadota > Alphaproteobacteria > Rhizobiales > Xanthobacteraceae > Pseudolabrys. The sequence continues at coordinate 11,684 of DATBZY010000079.1, forward strand.
GGCGCACGTGCAGCATATCGCACAAGGCACGGAAGCGCGTGAGCGCGGCGAGCGCGGTGTCGATTGCGTCCTGCGCCAACAGGCCGGTGGATTGCACCTGCCGCCCGAGGCCGGCGAGAACTTTTTCGTTGAAGATCGGCGTCAGGGACCGCGTGAGGCCTTCGTAAATGACGAGGCGGACCGAGTTGGAGCCGATATCGATGACGGCGATCGGCGGCCCGTAGTCGAGCCGGCCCTTGGCCGAGGTCGTTATCGCGTGGGACCGCTTACGCGCCTTCGACGAGGCGGCGGATGAGGCTGCGCGGCGACGATTCCTTGAGCGATTTCCCACGGCCCGACAGACTCGGATTGGTCATGAAATACTTGTGGGCGTTGAACGGTTCCTCGCCCGGCGCGGCCTTTATGCGCGTGGAACTGCCATCCGGCAAGAGCTTCCAGCTTTGCTCGTTATCCTTGAAATTAGCCACCATAATTTGGCCGAGAACCTGTTCATGCACGGTTGCGTTGAAAATCGGGCACAACACTTCGACCCGGCGGTCGAGATTGCGCGGCATCATATCGGCGGAGGAAATGTAGATCGCCGCTTTCGGATGCGGCAGCGAGTAACCGGCGCCGAAGCAATAGATGCGCCCGTGCTCGAGGAAACGGCCGACGATGGATTTCACCCGGATATTGTCGGACAGCCCCGGCACGCCCGGCCGCAGACAGCAGATGCCGCGCACCACCAGATCGACTGCGACGCCCGCGCTCGATGCGTCATAGAGCGCGTCGATGATCTCGGGGTCGACCAGCGAATTCATCTTCATCCAGATTGCCGCCGGGCGCCCGGCCTTGGCGTTGGCGGCCTCTTGCGCAATGTGGTCGAGGATACGGCTGCGCAGGCTGACCGGCGAAATGGCCATGCGCTCGAGCTCGGCCGGCTCGGCGTAACCAGTGATGTAATTGAAGATGCGAGCCACGTCGCGCCCGATCACCACGTTCGCCGTAAAGAACGAGAGATCGGTATAGGTGCGCGCGGTTACCGGGTGATAATTGCCGGTGCCGACATGAATGTAAGTCGCCAGCGCGCCGCCCTCGCGGCGCACCACCAATGACAGCTTGGCGTGGGTTTTCAATTCAATGAAGCCATACACGACTTGCACGCCGGCGCGTTCGAGATCGCGCGCCCAGCGGATATTGGCTTCCTCGTCGAAACGCGCCTTCAGCTCAACCAGCGCGGTGACCGACTTGCCGGCCTCCGCCGCCTCGACCAGCGTCTTCACGATCGGGGATTCCGCCGAGGTGCGGTAGAGCGTCTGCTTGATCGCGACCACGTTGGGATCGCGCGCCGCCTGCTGGAGGAATTGCACCACCACGTCGAAGGATTCGTACGGATGGTGGACGACCAGATCCTTCTGCCGGATGGCGGCGAAGCAATCGCCGCCGTGGTCGCGGATGCGTTCGGGATAGCGCGGATTGTATGGCACAAATTCGAGATCGGGCCGGTCGAGCTTGGTGAGCTGACCCAGATCGTTGAGCGCCAACACGCCGTCGACCAGGAACATCTCGTCGTCGGCAACCGCCAGCGCGCGCTGCACGAAACTGCGCAGCTCCGTCGGCATCGAGGCATTGAGCTCCAGCCGGATCACCGAGCCGCGCCGGCGCTGCTTGAGCGCAGTCTCGTACAGCCGCACCAGATCTTCCGCCTCTTCCTCGATTTCCACTTCCGAATCGCGGATGGCGCGGAACGCGCCCTGGCCCTTGACGGTGTAGCCGGGGAACAGCCGGCTGATAAACAGCGCGGTCGCCTGCTCCAGCGTGATCAGGCGGATGCCCTGGTCGCTGCTGCTCGGCAGCCGAATGAAGCGCTCGATCTTCTGCGGCATGCGGATGAGCGCGTTCATCGCCTTACCGTCGCGCACGCGCGCCAACTGCAGCGCGATCGAGAATCCGAGATTGGGAATGAACGGAAACGGATGCGCCGGGTCGATGGCGAGCGGTGTGAGTAGCGGAAACACGTGGGTGAGGAAGCGTTCCTCCAGCCAGACACGCTCCGGCTTCTTGAGATCCACCCCGTCGATCAGCGTCACCCCGGCGGCGGCCAACGCCGGCCGCATATCCAGCCAGCGTTGCTGCTGATCGCTGGCGAGCTGCGAGACCGCCTCGCCGATGCGCGTGAGTTGCTCGCTCGGGGTGAGCCCGTCCGGGCTCTTGGTCATGATGCCCTGGCGCACCTGGCCCTTGAGGCCGGCGACCCGCACCATGAAGAACTCGTCGAGATTGTTGGCCGAGATCGACAGGAAGCGCACCCGCTCCAGCAGCGGATGATGCTCATTGCCGGCCTCTTCCAGAACACGCCGGTTGAAGTGCAGCCAGGACAGCTCGCGATTGATGAACCGTTCCGGACGCAATCTTAAGGTTGCGGCGGGCGCGGGTTTTGAGGCAGGCGGGGAAGCCTCACGGTCCGGGACCGGAGCGATTTCCTTTGCCGGAGCAATAGCTTGTCCGCGATCTGCCATTTGAAAGAGAGCCTAAAAGATCAACTGCCTAGCCGAGAAAAATGGCAGCTGGATGACAGTTCGCGCCCGATCGCCGCACGCGTCAAGCCGGACTCTAGAGTTGCGCGTGATCTCGTTCGAAAGCCGGTTCCCACTTTTCGGGATCGCGCGCTAGCGGAACAGCTCGGCCGCCAGCGCTCGCGTCACCGGCCGGTGCTGCCGCATCGCCTCTTCGTCGAGCCGGACCACCGCGGCATGCGCGGCCGCGAACGATCGCTCGATGCGGTTGGCAAGATAGTTCACCAGCGCATCATCCACGGCGAGTTGCCGGTCGGCGGCAAGCTTGACGATCAGCGATCGCAGCAGGACGTCGTTGGGCGGCGCCAGCGCGACGCTCGGCAGCGCGCGCAGGCGTGAGCTGAGATCGCGGATGCTCACCGGAAAGCCGGCAAGCGGCGAGCGCGCCGTGAGCAGCATGTAGGCGCCCTCCTCGCGCGCGAGATTGAGCAGATGAAACAGCGCACGTTCGTCGAGGCCGGCGGGTTCGAGATCCTCGACCACCAGCGCGCCGGTGGCAAAGGCCGCGGGCAAATCCGTTTGCGTTAATAGTTTCGCCGCCAGCACGCGCGCGCCCGCGGTTTCAGCCCAGATCGCGGCGAGATGACTCTTGCCCGACCCTTCCGGGCCAATGAGCGCCATGACCGGAGCCGGCCAATCCGGCCAGCGATCGATCAGCGTCAACGCCGCCGCGTTCGACGGGCCGGCCAGGAAATCCTCGCGCGCGAAGCTGACGGCATGATCGAGCGCGAGTACGAGCTGACGCGGACCGAACGAACTGCCCAAATTGCCCACCTTGTCGCTCAACCCGATTTCTCGCCGGTATAGAGCGCGCTTTCCAGATAGCGCCGCAGCGCGAAACGAGCGAGCACGCCGATGGTGGCGGCGAGCGGCACCGCCACCAGCAACCCGAGGAAGCCGAACAGATAGCCGAAGGCGAGCAGCGCGAAGATCAGCCAGACCGGATGCAAGCCCACACTCTTCCCGACCAGTTTGGGCGCCAGCAGATTGCCTTCGAGGAATTGGCCGACCAGGAAGATGCCGAGCACGGTGAGGATCGAGCCCCATTCCGGCCAGAACTGCGCCACCGCTACGCCGAGCGCCAGGACAAGGCCGGTCATCGAGCCGATATAGGGGATGAAGGTGATCAGGCCGGAAATCAGGCCGATCAGCAGTCCGAAATTGAGCCCGCTCACCGTCAGCGCCACCGCGTAGAACGAGCCGAGGATGAGGCAGACCGCGGTCTGCCCGCGCACGAAGCCGGCAATCGCCGCATCGACCTCGCGCGCGAGCCGCCGCACGGTCTCGCGCTGATGCCGCGGAATCCAGCCATCCACGGTGCGGATCATGCGGTGCCAATCGTAGATCAGGTAGAAAGCGACCACCGGCGTCACGACGATGAGGGAGAACAGCGACACCAGCGCGCGTCCGCCCGACCACAGCGACTTCAGAAATGCGGTCAGCCAGCCCACGCCTTGCGTCACCAGATCGGTGATTGTCTTGTCGGTGTTGAACCCTGCCCCGAGCAGCTTCTGCACCCACGGGCGGCTCGGATCACTGAGCAGCGATTGCAGCTTCGTCACATAGCCCGGAATATTCTCGATGAAGGACGACAGCTGGCCGCCGAGGATCGGCGCCACTAACAAAATGAGCAGAACGAAGAGCATCACCATAAGAGTGATGAGTAAGAGCGCGGCCGCGAGCCGGTTGACGCCGAGCCGTTCGATCCGGTCGGTCACCGGCGTGAGCAGATAGGCGATGGCGAGGCCCGCGACGAAGGGCAACAGGATGTCGCTCAGCAGCCACAACACCAGCACGAACACGACGAACGCCGCCAGCCAGAACACGACCTGACGCTGGAATGCGCTGCCGCCCTCCCCGGCGAGGCCGCTCCGCGACCGCGGTTGAGCGCGCGGGCTCACGGTCCGGCCGTCGTGGAGTTCATGTGACGCACCCATTCGGCGACATAGGCGGTCACCGACAGCAAGGTCAAGGCGGCCACTAGCCCCATGAGTACAAGCTTGAGCGTATCCGCCTCAATGTCGAACCCGAGCGAGCCGAGCACCACGCAGGCGAACAGGATCTGCGCCACGGTATTGAGCTTGGAGATTAGGAGCGGTTTGATCTTGAGCGGACTTCCGACCAGCCATGACAGCATGATCCCGCCGACGATCAAGATATCGCGCGACACCACCAGGATGACCAGCCAGCGCGGGATCGCGCCATTGATGCCGAGCGTGAGATAGATCGAGACGATCAGCGCCTTGTCGGCGAGCGGATCGAGATAGGCGCCGAGTTCGGTGGTCATGTTGAAGCGTTTGGCCAGATAGCCATCGACGGCGTCGCTCACGCCGGCGCCCACGAACAGCACGAACGCGATCCACATCGTGCCGGACGCGATCGCCCAGACCACGATCGGCACCAGCAGAATACGCCCCAGCGTGATGAGGTTTGGAATATTCAAGGCAATCCCGGCTTCTAGACCCGCCCCAGGCTGCCTAGCCGGAAGCACGCCATTCCCAACGGCGGAGTATAACGGCGGCAGGGGAATCGGGTGAAAAAATTATGCGGCGATGAGGCTTGCGAGGAAGTCATCGTCCCACGCGGCAACTTTGCGCTTGAGGCGGAGGGAATCCTTACCGGGTGCTAGTCGGATCAGGTTGTGGGCCATGTGCTTG
>DATBZY010000080.1:0-3530 GCA_036512915.1 Pseudolabrys sp.
ACATGCGCTGGGCCGAGCGGCACGGCTATAAGCTTCAATTGATCGAGGAAAGCGAAGGCGAGGGCGCCGGGTTGAAATCGGCGACCTTGCTGGTCAAGGGCGAGAATGCCTATGGCTGGCTCAAGACCGAAGCCGGGGTGCATCGCCTGGTGCGGATATCGCCGTTCGATTCCAACGCGCGGCGGCACACCTCGTTCTCCAGCGTCGCCGTCTTTCCGGTCGTCGACAACAGCATTAAAATCGATATCGCCGAGTCTGACGTTCGCGTCGACACCATGCGCTCGGGCGGCGCCGGCGGCCAGCACGTCAACAAGACCGAATCCGCAGTCAGGCTGACGCACGTTCCGACCGGCGTTGCGGTGGTCTGCCAGGCCGGGCGTTCGCAGCACAAGAACAAGGCGCAGGCATGGGACATGCTGCGCGCGCGGCTCTACGAAATCGAATTGAAGAAGCGCGAGGAGCAGGCTGCCGCCGACCAGGCCGCCAAGACCGATATCGGCTGGGGCCATCAGATCCGCTCCTACGTCTTGCAGCCCTATCAGATGGTGAAGGACCTTCGCACCGGGGTGCAGACATCGGATACGTCGGGCGTGCTCGACGGCGACCTCGACGAATTCATGGCGGCGACGCTGGCGCAGCGCGCCTTTGGCGCTCCCCCTCCTTCCATCGAGGATGTGGATTAAATGGCGCATGTCGCTTTCATCGGTCTCGGGCGCATGGGCCATGGCATGGCCGGCCGCTATCTCGACGCCGGTTTCACGCTCGCGGTATGGAATCGCAGCCAATCGAAGGCGAACGATCTGATCGCGCGCGGCGCGCGATGGGCGCTTTCCCCTGCGGATGCGGCCGATGGTGCCGACGCTGCTGTGACTATGGTCGCGGACGATGAGGCGTCGCGCGCCGTGTGGCTCGGCAAGGACGGCGCGGCCATGACGGCGAAAGCCGGAACGCTCGCCATCGAATGTTCCACCGTGTCATACACCCATGCGCTCGATCTCGCGCGCGAACTTCGCGGACGCGGCCTGATCTATATCGATAGTCCTGTGACCGGCTTGCCGGACGCCGCGGCCAGCGGAAAATTGACCCTGCTGGTCGGCGCCGAGCCCGCGGACCTCGAACGTGCTCGGCCATTTCTCGTACCGCTCTCCACGACGATCCGGCATTTCGGCGCGGTCGGTACCGGCACGGTCTACAAACTGATCAACAATCTGATGGGCGCCATCCAGATTGCCGGTATCGCGGAGGGCCTTGCGATCGCCGAGCAGGCCGGTCTCGACATGAAGCTGGTGCTGGAGGCGATCGAGACCGGAGTTGCCGCCAGTCCGCAGGTGATCCGCCATTCAAAGCGGATGGCCGCGCGAAATTTTTCCGGCGCGACCTTCACGGCGGCGCTGCGGCACAAGGATGCCGCCTACGCCGTCGCGTTGGCCGAGAGCCTGCTTTCCGACGTCCCCCTGATGGGACGCGCCGCGGTGCAGGCCTATGCGCGGGCCAAAGCCTATGCGCCTGACGACGATGAAGGAAAAATGATCGAGATCGTGTCGCGCACCAAAGGTGCAACCACGTAATCAGGCGCCAGTTCGCGCGGCTTTCCATTGCGAAAACCAGCCGGTAAACCGGCCGCTGTCGCGCTCGCCACCGTGCCATGCCGCGTACGCCACCCCGTCGCTCGCCACCAGCAGCACCACGTCGAGACCCTTGGAACGTCGCAGCGTATCGATCGCCTGCTGCGGTGTCTGTGCGATCGGGCCGGCGACGTTGAAGGAGGTGTTGACGGATATCTCGACACCGATGCGGCGGCCGAGCGCCTTCAAGTACGCGTAGGTGAGGGGATCGTCTTGCGCCCGCACGATCTGGATCCGGCCGGTACCGTCGGCATGGATGACCGCCGGAATCCTTGCGCGCGCTGGCGGCTTCGATTGCGCCGTCAGGACCATGTAATTGTAGGCGTTGTAATCGGCGTCCGACGCGCCTTCGAGCAGATCGAAAAATTCCTTGGCCGCTTCCAGCGTCGCCATCGGCGCCAGCGGGCGGATCGCCTCGCGGTATTTTACCCGTTCGTTGAGAAGCTCGCTGACCTTGGGATCGCAGGGGTTGGCCATGATCGAGCGATGGCCGAGCGCCCGCGGTCCGGTTTCGGCCGCGCCCTGATACAGCGCGATGACGCCGTTTTGCGCGACCATGAACGCCATCAGATCGGCAACGGTGTCGCGGCCTTCAGGCGTCGATATATCTCCGATCGGCGTCGAGGCGATGTCGGCGGCTTGAAGCGCGGTCGCGATGTCCGCATGCGACGGCGACGTACCGCAATAAAACGCTGATGTCATCGGGGCACCGCGCGGCGCGCCCGCGAGATGCGCGAACAGCCAGGCCGCGCCGATGGTGACGCCGGGGTCGCCGGGCGTCGGCGGCACCCACAGATGCAGGCGGGTATTCCGCTGTTGGGATTTTGCGAACCACGCCTCGTCGAAATGTTCGAGCAGCCGCATGTTGCCGACCGCGTTCAACGCCACGCCGCCTGACAGCACCAGCCGGCTCGCGCCGGTCGCGCGCAGCAGATGATCGACGACGTGGATCATGGCATCCTCGAACACCAGTTGCGTCGCAGCCGCCTTGTCGAGACGATCTCTTGTATCGGGCCGATGGTTGATGTCCTCGACACGCAGCACCGCGTCGGGGTTCCAGAGTTGATCTGGCCTGAGCGGCTCGCCGAGGACTTCGATCAATGCTGCCTTGTAGGGATGATCGAACGGGTCGCAATACCAGTTGGCCATGGCGCGATTGAGCCGGACTTCGCCATCTGCGCCGAAATGCAGAACCTCTTTCAACCGTGCGTAGTAGGGATTGCTGGCGCGGTGCATGTCGCCCCACGCCGCGGCGCCCATATAACGGCCCTCGCTGGACAACCAGGTCCAGCCGCCCTGGGTTGATGAAATCACGCTGTAGAAGGCGCCCAGCGAGTCGAACATGCTGTCATTGCAATACAGCCGGCGCATCCCGCCGTTTTCGGCGACATATAGCGAGATCGATCCGCGGTCGCCGGTGCCGTCGAGCACGGCGATGGCGACGGGCTCATCGTTGTCGGCGAACGGCGACGCGGCAAAAGAAAACCACGCATGATTGTCATGGTGCGGCATGCAGATCAGTGGCACGCGCTCCGAAAGGCCGAGCTGCTTGCCGAGGATTTTCGGCGTGCGGGTCATTTGATCGAGCCGGCGGCCGTCGAATCCGGCGGCTTCCGTGGTGCGAAGCAGCTTCAGGCTTTGCGGCGCTTCCTCCAGCACCGAGCGGGCAATCGTCCCGGCCAGATCGGGGTAATCCCAGGTGGTGAGCCAGGCGGCGATATCTTCGATATCGCGTCCCATGCCGCGCAGGATCGCCACCACAGCATCGACCGACTGTCGCGGATATTCCGTGGTGTGCTTGTTACCGGAAAAGCGCTCCTCCTCATTGTTGACGATCAGGCGCGGTCCGTCAGCCTGGCTCACCTCAACCAGCGCCACGCCGGAGTTGTGCGTGCCGGGAGGCCC
>DATBZY010000081.1:0-16057 GCA_036512915.1 Pseudolabrys sp.
CGCCGCGAGGTCGCCGCCATGGGCGACGGCGTCGAACGCGCGCTCGCGCGCGCCGCCGAGCTGGAAGCGCTGGTGCACAACGAAGTCTCCGCCCTCGAGCGCGCCTATAACGACAACGAAGTGCGCATCCGCGATCTGCTCCGCGAGCTGGCCAACCAGCGCGAGACCCTGGTCGGCCAGGCCGAACAGGTACGCAACGCCATTGCCAGCGTGCACCTCGATCTTGCCCACGACATCACCTCGGTCGGCGATCTGGTCGCCGACAAGGTCAACGAGATGGCGCAACGCGTCACCCGCTCGCTCACCGAAAAGGGCGAGCACATCACGCTGGCGCTCGGACATGCCGGCGATTCCATGATCGATGCCTTGAGCGAGCGCGGCAGCACCCTGCTCGACCGGCTGGAAACCACCAGCGACCACGCCACCACCGCCATCGCCTCGGCCAGCGACCGCCTGTCCGCCAGCCTCAATTTTAAGACCGAGCACGTGCACGACGAGTTCGCCGACCTCGCCGCCCGCCTGCAGCAGATGATGAGCGCGCGGCTCGACCAGGTCGCGCAAGGATTCGCGCAGAAGACGGCGTTGACCATCGAAACCATGGCCGACCGCTCGCAGGAGTTCACCGCCGCCATCGCCGGCACCAGCGCGCACTTGGCCGAGTCGATCGCGGCCCGCGCCGACGAGGTCAATTCAGCGCTGCGCTCGACCGGCGACTCGCTGGTGCTCGATTTGAGCCTGCGCGGCGGCGACGTCGTCTCCAAGATGGAGCAGACCGGCGCGCGCATCACCGACACCATCGTCAGCCGCAGCAACGGCATCGCCGACACCTTCCGCGACAGCGCGGAAACGCTGGTGACCGCGCTTAACAACCGCGGCGAGTCGGTCAAGGACATGCTGGCGGCACGCCTGCAGGCCTTCGAGGACATGTTCAACCACGGCGGCACCGAGCTCAGCGAGAAGATCTCGCGCGACGCCGGCACGCTCGGCAGCCTGATCACCCGCCACATCGCCGAGTTCGACCGCACCGTGAAGACCTATGGCGGCGAACTGGTGGAGCGACTCGGCCAACGCACCCAGGACGTTTCCGAGGCGATGCGCAATTACGTCGATTCCTTCGACCAGCGCGTGAGCGGGCGCACCAGCGAGCTCACCAGCACGCTCGATGGGCGGCTGTCGCAGTTCGAGGAAGTGCTCGGCCAGCGCGTGAGCGGCCTTGCCCAGACCCTGACCGACGGCGGCAAGGACGTCGTCGCCGCGCTCGACCAGCGCATCAACGCGGTCACCGGCACCATCACCGCGCGCGGCACCGAGGTGGCGGACGCCATCAGCGCCAAGGTCGGCGAAATCGACCGCACCCTGGGCACGCGCGCGCTCGAGGTCGCCGACACGCTCGACAGCCGCATTGGCCGCTTCGAGGAATTGCTGGTCGGCCGCGCCGAGACCGTTACCAGCCAGATCGAGACCCGCACCAAGGCCGCCGCCGACGCGCTCAATTCGCGCATGGAGCAGCTCAGCGAGGCGATCAAGATCAACTCGGCGGAAGCCGAGCGCTCGCTCGGGGCGCTCGCGCTCTCCACCACCGACGCGATCCGCACCAGCGCCAGCGACGCCGAGCGCACTTTGGTCGGCATGAGCGACGAGGTCGCCCGCAATGTCGTCGGCAAGGCCGACGCGATCGCCCATGCGGTCAGCCAGCGCACCGGCGAGATGGCCGCCATCCTGTCCGACAAGAGCGGCAGCGTGCTTTCCGCCATCACCGAGAAGGGCCAGCAGTTCGCCAGCGACATCACCAAGGCCACCGATGAGGCGATGTCGTCGATCGAGCAGAAGGGCTTCGCCTTCACCCGCACGATGCTGGAAAACAGCAGCGAAATCTCGCGCATGATCAACACCGCGGGCGAATCCGCCTCCAACAACGTCACCCGCACCCTGAACGAGCTCAGCGACACCGCGCAGAAGGCGATCGCGCAGTCGAAGGAGACCACGACCGCGACCGTCAGCGAGATGCTGAAAACCCACAACATGCTGCGCTCCGACACCACCGCCCTGTTCGAGCGGCTGCGCGAAGCCAACATCATGCTGCAAGAGGTGCTCAGCGGCTCGCACGAAAACATGAGCGCGCTGGAAAATACGCTGATGCTGCGCGTGTCGGAATTCGTCACCGCCATGAACGACGTCACCGCCGCGACCGGCAACGCCACCGACCGCGTGGAAACGAACATCGCCAACTTCCGCGACATTACCGCGCACGTCATCACCGATCTCGGCCAGCTGGCCGGCCAGTTCGACACGCACGGCCGCGAACTTGCCAAGGCCGCCGAGCTGATCGATCGCAGCAACCAGCGCACAGAGGACACCGTCAGCGAGCGCCGCGTGCAGCTCGATTCGTTGGTCGCCACCCTCGACATCCGCACCGAGGACATCGAGCAGCGGCTCAAGCGCTTCTCCGGCCTGCTCGACGAGTCGCTCGAGGCCGCCTCCAGCCGCGCGCGCGAAGTCGCCCGCGTGGTGTCGGAGTCGAGCGCCGAAGGCTCGCGCGCGATCAGCGAGCAATACGACCGCGTGCGCGAAAACGCCGAGGACGAGCGCACCCGCACCGCCCAAGCGATGCACTCGCTTTACGAGCAGACCGCCGGCGACACCCATGCGCTGTTCCGCGACGCCAACGAGCGCTTCGCCGAGACGGTGCAGGATATGAAGCAGATGGCGACCGAGATGCAGCGCGAGCTGGGCGCCACGCGCGCCGAGATGCAGCGCGAATTGGAGGCCACCCGCACCGAGCTGCGCCGCGGCGTTTTCGAGCTTCCGCAGGAGACCGCCGAGAGCGCCGCGCAAATGCGCCGCGTCATCGTCGATCAGATCGAGGCGCTGGCCGAGCTCAACCGCATCGTCGCCCGCCATGGCCGCAATCTCGACGCGGTCGAGCCGGTGCGCCGCGCGCGCGAAGAGCCCTCCCTCGCCGTTGTCGGCGGCCGCAACGAAGTTGCTCCGCCGCCGCGTCACGAACTGCCACCGCGCGCAGGCCCGCACACCGACGTCGCCAGCTTCGCGCCGGCCGCGCGCCGCGCCGAAGCGCCGTCGCTCAGCCCTGCGCAAGCCGCCGCCGGCCGCGGCTGGCTCTCCGATCTGCTCACCCGCGCCTCGCGCGAGGAGAGCGAGCCGGCGCGGGAATTCCCGCGCGAACCGCAGCGCGAACCCGCCCGCGAGACTTTGCGCGAACCGGCGCGCGGGCCTGACGAGCGCTCGCCCCGGCACAGCATCGAGTCGCTGGATTCGCTTTCGGTCGACATCGCCCGCATGATCGACCACGAGGCGGCCGCCGATTTATGGGACCGCTATAAGCGCGGCGAACGCAACGTTTTCACCCGCCGGCTCTACACCCTGCAGGGCCAGCAGGCGTTCGACGAGATCCGCAAGAAATATCGCGCCGACCGCGAATTCAAGCAGACGGTGGACCGCTATATCGGCGAGTTCGAGCGGCTGCTCGACGAGGTCTCGCGCGACGACCGCGGCCAGGTGGTGGCGCGCACTTACCTCACCTCGGAAACCGGCAAGGTCTACACCATGCTGGCGCATGCCGCCGGGCGGTTCGACTGATAGAGACGAGTCGTAAAATGAAACGGGCGCCCCCAGCGGGCGCCCGTTATTCATTGCAGGCGATCAGCTCACCCGTGCCGCGCGGTCGTGTCGTACGCCTTGCGTCAGCGTCGGCCGCTATTTTTTTCGGGCATCGGGGGGAGGCCCGCCGAAGATCAGCCGGCTCGGGTTGGCATCGAAGTTCTTCGCCGCCTTGCCGATCGTATTCAGTGCCCGCGCGCCGTTATTCGTGAACCGGTTGATGCCGGTGGTGATCTCGGCGGTGCGCTGGTCGAGGTGATCGGCGAGTTGGCGGATCGAGCGCGCGGCCTCGTTGATTTCGCCGCTCTTGCCATCCGCCCCGCCGGTGAGATTTTGCAAGCCCTCGGCGATCTTGTCGATCCGTTCGGAATTGCGCGCCAGCGCGCCGCTAAACTTGTCGATGTTCTCAAGCGCGCTGTCGAACGATTTCTGGTTTTCAGCGATGAAATCGTCAAGCCGGCGCATGGTGTCGCGCGCGGCCTGCGTGACGTCCTGGGTCGCGCCGGGCGGCGCCGTCAGCAGCGGCGGATTGGCCTTGTCGCCCGCCAGCGGCGGCGACGACGGACTGCCGCCTTTCAGCGCCAGCACGGCGATTCCGGTCAAGCCCTGGAATTCGAGGCCAACCTGGGTATCAGGGCGCACCGCCACCGATTTGTCGATCGAGACGGTGGCCGTCACCTGCTGCGGACGTTGCGGATTGAGAGCAAGACTGGTGACCTCGCCGACGCGGATGCCGTTGAACAGCACCGTAGCGCCGATGCGCAAGCCCGACACCGAGCCGTCGAACTGCACGCGATAGAAGGCGCGCTCGCCGCTGCCGCCGATGTTCTGGAACCAGTAGACGAAGCCGAACACGCCGACCACGACGGCCAGCGTGAACAACCCGATCAACACATAATTCGCTCTGGTTTCCATCAACCCGGCTCCAGGATCAGGTCCGATTGGGTCGGAATCCTGATCGCATGTCTACTCTCGCGCTAGGGCCCCGACTTCGCTTGCGCCTGCTTGTCCGCCCGCGACCGTTTGCCATGGAAATAGGCCTTCAGCCAAGGGTGCTCGGACGCCAGCATGGTGTCCATGGTGCCGGCGGCGATCACCTTGTGGTCGGCCAAGACCGCGATCCGGTCGCAGACCGTGTGCAGGCTGTCGAGGTCGTGAGTTACCATGAAAACGGTCAGGCCCAAAGTGCGTTGCAGCGTGGCGATCAGGGTGTCGAAATCACCCGCCCCGATCGGATCGAGCCCCGAGGTCGGCTCATCGAGAAAGACGATTTCCGGGTCGAGCGCGAGCGCGCGCGCCAGCGCCACGCGCTTGGTCATGCCGCCGGACAGTTCCGCCGGAAACTTCTCGCACACGCTGGCGTCGAGGCCGACCATCTCGAGCTTGGCCACCGCCAGCTCGTCGAGCAGCTGTGGCGACAATTTGAGATATTCGCGCACCGGAAATTGCAGGTTTTCCCGCACCGTCAGCGAGGAAAACAACGCGCCCTGCTGGAACAGCACGCCCCAGCGCCGTTCGATCGCCCGCCGTTCGGTGTCGGTGGCAGCCTGCATATCGACGCCGAGCACTTTGATGGTGCCACCCCGCCTCGGCAACAGGCCGATGATGGTGCGCAGGAGCACCGACTTGCCGGCGCCCGAGCCGCCAACAAAGCCGAGAATCTCGCCGCGATAGACGTCGAGATCGACATGGTCGAGCACGATATGGTCGCCGAAGCCGGCCACCACATCGCGTACTTCGATGACAACATCCTTGTTCAGCTTCTTGGTCTCTTGCGCCATCGCTCACATCCCGATCGAGGCGAAGAAAATGGCGAACAGGCCGTCGAGCACGATCACCAGGAAGATCGACTCCACTACCGAGGCGGTGGTCTGCAGCCCAAGCGATTCGGCGCTGCCCTTCACCGCCAGCCCCTCCACGCAGGCCACCACGCCGACGATCAGCGCCATGAACGGCGCCTTGATCATGCCGACCGTGAAGTGGTCGAGCGTGATCGCCTCCTTGAGCCGCTGCAGGAAGACGTCGGGATCGATGCCGCCATAGAGCCAGCACACCAGGCCGCCGCCATAAAGCGCCGCCATCGAACCGAGGAAAGTGAGAATCGGGACGCCGATGATGAGCGCGACGATGCGCGGCAGCACCAGCACTTCGATCGGGTCGAAGCCCATGGTGTGCAGCGCGTCGATCTCCTCGCGCATCTTCATGGCGCCGAGCTCGGCGGTGTAGGCGCTGCCGGAGCGGCCGGCCACCATGATGGCAACGATCAGCACGCCGAGCTCGCGCAGCACCAGGATGCCGACCATGTCCACCACATAGATGTCGGCGCCGAACTTGCGGAAATGGAAGATGCCCTGCTGCGCGATGATGCAGCCGATCAGGAAGGTGATGAGCAGGATGATCGGCACCGCGCGCCAGCCGACATTGTCGAGCTGATGCACCAGCGAGGTGAAACGGAAGCTGCGCGGGTGCATCACAACGCGCAGCAGTGCGACCACGAGCGCGCCCAGCATGTTGACGATCGCGGCGAACGAATGGCCGACCGAAACGATGTTCTCGCCGATCGAGCCGAGCGCATTGGACACCGGCTGATCGCTCGGATGCGGTGGCGCCACTTCCGGCTTGACGCCGTGCAGCTCGTCCATCAGCGCGCGATAGTCTTCCCGCAGGCCCACCACTTTGGTGTCGCAGCCGCGCGCGGAGAACGCCCGCACCAGCCGCTCCAGCAGCCAGGCGCCGAAGGTGTCGAGCTGCTCGACGCCGGCCATGTCGATAGCGACGCTCTTGACGGCGTCGTGCCGCTTGGTTTCGCCCTCGATCAGCGACTCCAGCGTGCCGGCGTTCTTGGCGGTCCATGCGCCAGCGGCGGCCAGCTTGAGCCGCTCGCCTTGCGCCGTGCCTTCGAGCAGCATGTCGCTCATCCGACCAAGCCTCTGATTTCGCTGCCCTCTCCCCGTGATGGGGAGGGTAAGACGCAGGGCCATACTTGACCAACCTATGTGAACCTGTCGAGGGTTTGGCCGTAGCGCCGTCGCATGGATATCCCCAGGTCCTTGCAGCCAGGTGCTTGAGACCTAAGTCCTTGAACCCAAGTCGTTGAAACCTAAGTCCTTGAATTTGCCCGTGACCCTCACCCTCGCCGTCGAGCGCTGGCCAATAGCCGGCTCCTTTGCCATCAGCCGCGGCGCCAAGACGCAGGCCGTCGTTGTGGTGGCCGAGCTGGGCGACGGCAAGGCCCGCGGCCGCGGCGAATGCGTGCCCTATGCGCGCTACGGCGAGAGCGTCGAAAGCGTCAGCGCCGCGATCGAGGCCATGCGTCCGCGGCTGGCCGCCGGCCTCGACCGCATCGGCCTGCAACAGGCCATGCCGGCGGGGGCCGCGCGCAATGCACTCGACTGCGCGTTCTGGGACCTGGAGGCCAAGCGCAGCGGACGCTCCGTGCATGAACTCGCAGGGCTGCCCGCTCCGCGCGCGCTGACCACCGCCTATACGATCTCGCTCGGGGCTGCGGCCGAGATGGCCAAGGCCACTGCGGCGGTCGCCGGCCGCACGCTGCTCAAGATCAAGCTCGGCGCGCAGGGTGACCCCGCGCGCATTGCCGCGGTGCGCGCCGCCGCGCCCAAGGCGACCTTGATCGTCGATGCCAATGAGGGCTGGGATGCGGGCAACCTCGCCGCCAATCTGGCCGCCTGCGCCGCCGCCGGCGTGGTGCTGGTGGAGCAGCCGCTGCCCGAGGCCCGCGACCAGGCGCTGGCCGGCCTCGCGCGGCCGATCCCGGTATGCGCCGACGAGAGCGTGCGCGACCGTCGCTCGTTAGCGGCACTCGCCGGCAAATACGACGCGGTCAACATCAAGCTCGACAAGGCCGGCGGCCTCACCGAGGCGCTGGCGATGGTCCAGGACGCCGAGCGGGCCGGCTTTGCCATCATGGCCGGCTGCATGGTGGCGACCTCACTCGCCATGGCGCCGGCCATGCTGCTGGCGCAGCAGGCCGGCTTCGTCGATCTCGATGGCCCGCTGCTGCTGGCCAAGGACCGCGCCAACGGCCTGCGCTACGTGGACAGCTTGGTGTATCCGCCGACGCCCGAGCTGTGGGGCTGAGGTCGCCGGGGCTTCAGAACGATTGATTTCTATCAATGCCGCTATGTCCGGTTGCAGGCATTGATGCCACATGCCGTCATCGAACCCCGCGCCGAGCCGCGTGTCGCACGCGTCCAAAATCGCCGAACGTCTGCTCGCCCATGCCCGCCTCTGCCACGATATCGCCGACGCGAGCTGGCATGCGGAGACCGCCGCGCAGCTCGAGCAGCTCGCCGAGCAATGCGTGCGCGCGGCGGCGGGTGTCGGGCCGGATGGCGCGGCGGGCGCGCCATTGCACTGACCGGTTCGCACCAAGCGGCCGCCACCGCCTTCCCAAATACCTGAATTTGTTCACGAATTGTCCCCATCTTTTTGGTTAACCAAACCTTTCCGCCACCCCAGCATTCAGCCTAGACTTAGGCCAAGATGGCCATGCGTATCGGCTTGGGATCGATAACGGGGACGGGGGTCATGGGTATTCGGGGCTTGCTGCTCTGCGCCGCTGTGCTGGCGTCCGGCGTGACGTCAGCGTCGGCCACGATGCGCATCGCCGAGGATCGCGGCGGTCAGATCGGCCACTACCTGCAAGCCTTCGCCACGGTGCGCTCCTCGGGCGAGCGCGTCGTCATCGATGGCAATTGTCTGTCGGCCTGCACGCTGGTTCTGGGCTTGGTCCCGCGCGCCCGCATGTGCGCGACGTCGCGCGCGCGCTTCGGCTTCCACGCCGCCTGGATGCCGGACAATGACGGACAGCCGGTGACCAGCCCGATGGGCACGCAGGCGCTGTGGAATATCTATCCGGTCCCGGTGCGGCGCTGGATCAGCCGGCACGGCGGCCTGTCGCGCAAGATGATTTATCTGCAAGGCCACGATCTCGACGGCATCGTGGCGAGCTGCGACCAGCCCGCACGCAAGATTCAAGTGCGCTCAGTGCAGCGCTACACGCCGCGTCCGCTGCGCTATCAGCGCGCAAGCGCCGCCAGCGATCGCCGCTAGCGCCATCGCCGCATAGGCGAGGCTGCCGAACGCCTCATACAGCACGCCCGAGAGTCCCATCGCGCCGGCCATGGCTGCGCCCATCGCGATCGCAAGATAGCCTTGCGCGGTGGCACCCTGCCCGGCCGGCGCATGGCGCGCGACAAAGCCGAGCGCGCCGAGATGGGTGGCGCCGAACGACAGCGCATGCAGCAGTTGCAGCCACGGCAGCGCCATCGCCGGCGGATCGAGCGCCATCGCGCTCCAGCGCAGCGTGGCGCCGAGTGCGCCGATCATCAGCAGCACGATCGGCTGGAAGAACAATGGCAGCCGCCCGGAGAACGCGAACAGCACGATCTCCGCGATGACACCCAGCCCCCACAGCGCCGCGATGGTCGTGCCGTCGAGACCGGCGCTGCGCCATTCCACCGCCGAGAAGCCGTAGAAGACCGCATGGCTGGCCTGGATCAGGCTCGCCGCCGCCAGCACCGCAATGAAGGAGCTATCGCGCAACAAGCTTTGGCGCGGGGCTTGCGTCGCGCTGAGCCCCGGCGCGGCGCTCGCCAGCGGCGTCAGCGCGAATGAGGTCACGGCCGTGATCACGCTCGCCGCCACGACCAGCCAAATGAGATGGCGCGCCGGGATGGTATCGGCGGCAAAGCCGGCCGCGAAAGTGCCGAGGATGAAAGCCGCCGAACCCCATAGCCGCACCGGCCCATAGGCGCGTCCGCGCGCGCTGAGGCCCTTGAGCGCATAGGTCTCGGCCAGCGGCATCACCGGCGTAAAGGCCAGCGAAGCCAGCGCGTAAGCAATCAGAATCGCGGTGGCACCCTCGGCGAGGCCGACCAGCATGTAGCCGGCAACGCTTAAGCAGCTCGTCACGATGAGGCCGGCGCGCAAGGCATCGCGCCGGTCGGCCGTACGCGTGGCAAATGGAATCGCCAGCACGCGTACGACCATCGGCGCCGCCAGCACCAGGCCGATCATGCCGGGATCGAGGCCCTTGGCCTTGAGCCAGACCGGCAAAAACGGCAGCTGGATGCCGCCCAGGATGAAGATCGCGGCATACAGCGCCGCCACGCGCGAGGCGAAGCCGACTTTGAGCTGGGCAACAGACTGCACTTTTCGGGACCGCGCTAACTGGCCGAATCAAGCCGCATGATTGATAAACTGGGCTCGCAAGGATTGCACATGGCGAACGAGACCTTAGCGCTGCCAAAGCAGCCGCCGGACGGCGCGCCGAACGAGCACGATTATCAGGCGTTCTGCGCGGCGCTTTCGGCGAGCGCGCGCGGCCGCGCTTTTCTGGCCGAATATGCCCGGCGCAATCGCCATGCCGACACGCAAATGCTGCTGGCGGCGTTCGGCCGGCTGGAGGCGCTGGTCGCGCGCCATACCGCGGCGCCGGAAGCCGACCGGATCCGGCAGGAATTGCGCGCGCTACTCGGTGCCATCCTCACCGCGCGGCCGCAAATCAACGCCTGCGCCGGGGCCGTCAAAGCGGCAAAGCTCGTGGCGCTGCTCGAACTCGTGCAGCGCCGCATCGAGGCGATCGTCGTGCCCGTGCAGGCCGCGTCGCCGGACCAGCCGGGCGCGCCCGCCATGCCGGAAGCGCCGGCGGCAGAGGCCGCGCGCTTGCATCTTGCCGTGGTGGAGCCTCCCGACGAGCCGGAATTGCCGATCCCCTCACCCGCCAGCGCGCAACAGCCGCCGATTGCGCTGGTCGGACAAGATCGTGCACAAACAAAGCATGGTCCCGAAAAGCGGGAACCGGTTTTCGGACAAGATCATGCGCAAACAAATAGCCTGCGCACCGCCGCGATCATGCCGGAAGTGACCTTCGTCGGCAGCGTGCCGCCCAAGCCTGCCGCGGTCGAGCCTGCCGCGGTCGAGCCTGCCGTGGTCGAGCCGGCGGTTGTCGAGACTGCTGTCGTCGAGATCGCCGTCGAAATGACGATCGCACCGCTCGAGTCGGCCATTGTCGAACACACCGCCGCCGCTCCGGCAGCGCGGACCGCTGCAGCGCTGCCCGCTGCGGTCGAAAACGATGCGCCGCCACCGAAACCAGAACTCGCTTCGCCGCCGGCCGACCCGCTGGCGGCGATCATGGCGCTGAGCGAAGACGAGCGCATCGCGCTGTTTACGTGATCAGCCGCGCAAACAAATCCGCGTCCACATTGCCGCCGGACAGAATGCCGACCACGACCTTGCCCGTCACCTCGAGCTTGCCCGCCAGCAGCGCCGCCAGCCCGATCGCGCCGCCCGGCTCCACCACCAGCTTTAGTTCCTCGAACGCATAACGCACCGCGGCTGCTACCTCCGCGTCGCTGGCGGTGATGCCGGCGCCGATCAACGCTTGCGTGATCGGAAAGGTCAGCTCGCCCGGCGTGTTGCTCATCAGCGCATCGCAGATGCTGCCGCTCATGCGCGCATTGGCCTCGCGCCGCCCGCTCTTGAACGAGCGCAGCGTATCGTCGAAGCCTTCCGGCTCGACCGTGTAGAACTTGGCCGACGGCACCCGCGCCTTGATGCCGAGCGAAATACCGGCGGCCAGCCCGCCGCCGGAGGCGCCCACCACCACGATCTCCGGCTTCAGGCCCAAGCGGTCGAGATCCTCGACGATCTCGCGGCCAATGGTGCCCTGGCCGGCGATGATCAGCGGATCGTCATACGGCGGCACCAGCGTGGCGCCGCGCTCGGCGACGATCCGCGCCGCAATGGCGGCGCGGTCCTCGCTGTTGCGATCATAGGGTACGATCTCGGCGCCGAGCGCTAATGTGCGCTCGCGTTTGGCGCGCGGCGCATCGCTCGGCATCACGATGGTCGCGCGCATGCCGAGCAGGCGTGCCGCCGCCGCCACCCCCTGCGCGTGGTTGCCGGACGAATAGGCGACCACGCCGGCGGCGCGCCGCTCGGGCGGGATCGAGGAAACCTTGTTATAGGCGCCGCGGAATTTGAACGAGCCGGTGCGCTGCAGCGTCTCGGCTTTCAGGAACACGCGCGCGCCCAGAAACGCGTCGAGCACCGGCGCATTGATCAGCGGCGTGCGCACCGCGACGCCGGCAAGGCGCTTGGCTGCCGCCTCGATATCGGCGGCGGTCGGCAGGATCGTGGTGTCGAGGGCGCCCATGGGCAGCGACGCTAACGCCGCAACGCGCGCGGCGGCAAGGGTGTGCTGAGCGGGCGACGAACGCGGGACATCCAGTAAGCATGAACCGCGCGGTGGCTACTGGATCGCCCGCCTTCACGGGCGATGACAGTCCGAGGTTCAACCCGCCCTTGACGCTGGGCGCGGCGGCCCTAACACTCGCAGCCGAAGTCGGGTTTACCCGACTTCGGCCATTCTAAATTGCCCGAACTCGGGTAAACCCGAGTTCGGGTGAACGAACGCCATTTCCCGGAAAGAGGAACCCCATGGATCTTGGACTAGCCGGCCGCAAGGCCATCGTCTGCGCGTCGAGCCGCGGCCTCGGCAAGGCCTGCGCGCGCGCCCTGGCCGAAGCCGGCTGCGAGGTCGTGATCAACGGCCGCGACGGCAAAACGCTCGCCGCCACCGCCGCCGAGCTCAGCCAGCTCACCGGGGCTAAGGTCATTGCGGTCGCCGCCGACGTCGCCACCGCCGACGGGCAGAAGGCGCTGCTCGCCGCCTGCCCGCAGCCCGACATCCTGGTGAACAATAATGCCGGCCCGCCGCTGCGCGATTTCCGCGCGCTGTCGCGTCAGCAGATGATCGACGGCCTCACCGCCAACATGATCGTGGCGATCGAGCTGATCCAGAAGGTGATCGACCCGATGCTGCAGCGGCGCTTCGGCCGCATCGTCAACATCACCTCCGGCGCGGTGAAGGCCCCACTCGCCGGGCTCGATCTGTCGTCGGGCGCGCGCGCGGGGCTGACCGCTTTCCTCGCCGGCGTCGCCCGCACGGTGGCGGACAAGAACGTCACCATCAACAACATCTTGCCGGGCGCCTTCGACACCGACCGGCTGCGCGGCACGCTCAGCAAGGCGGCCGAGCAGAAGGGCAAGAGCATCGCCCAGGTTGCGGCCGATCGCATCAACACGATACCGGCCAAGCGCTTCGGTGATCCGGCCGAGTTCGGGGCGGCCTGCGCGTTCCTGTGCTCGACGCACGCCGGCTACATCACCGGGCAGAACCTGCTGATCGACGGCGGGACTTTTCCGGGGGCGTTCTGATCCTGCTAGCGCGCCGCCGCGCTTCGCTGCCTCAGCCGCGAAACTCAACACCCATGCGCGTGGGCGTGCGCCAGATCACGTGGCACGGCTGCTTGAGGTGATCGGCGGCGATCACCAGCACGAACTCGTCCGGAATGCCGACCTGGCTTGTCACTTCCAGGCAGGCGCCGACCGGCGACAGATTGCGCACGCGGCAGTCGATGCCGGCGGCGCGGTTGAAGCTAATGCTCCCCGCTTTCAACGTGCGGTGGCGCAGCACTTTGCGTTTCTCGTCCATCAGCATCCTCCGTCACTATCGGCGCCTGCGAGCCCCCCGGGCGCGGCCTTGCCGATGTTCGGTCAGACTACCGAGCAACGCATAGAAGATATGCGCGACCCTTCAGCCGACGGTGAAACTGATCGTCTAAATACGGATGTCCGCGTTAGGAATTGGTAACTAAATCACGCCGGTTACCGCAAGCACCGCGCATTTTATTTTCAATTTACGGGATGTGACGGCGGCGCCGCCTACAATGCCGTACGCCTGTTGGATCGCGCCATGCGGGATACTGCCAACGCCGTGCTGGATTGGCTGGTCGGGGATTGCCATCTGTTCGGCCTGACCGGCCAGAACTGGATGCTGGTCGTCGGCGGCGGGCTGCTGCTTTACATCGCCGGCTTGGTCATCGCCCGGCGGCGGCCGACCGGCACGCGCTAGCAATCGGCGCGGTGCTATGGAGCGGCACTCGGCAACAGCGCCCGCGTCGACAATTCCTTCTTGAAGGTTCCCATCGCCTCGTCGACCAGCGCCGCGCTATTGGCCCGTTCCAGCTTGCGCAACAGAACCTTCAACAGCGGGTCCTTGTCGCGGATCACCCAGCGGCGCGTGAAAATCTGGGCGTCGTAGATCGAGGTGATGCGCACCGGTGCGGCTACCGCCGGCAGTCGGGCATCGAAGTGCTGGGTGTATGGAATGGTCATCTCAGCTCAGAAGTTGGACGGGTGAAGATCATAGGAGCCGCCTTTGCGCCCGCTGCCGTAGATCTTGGCGGCGGCCTCGCAGATGCGCGTACGGTTGCGGTCGAAAACCGCCAGCAGCTCCGCCTCGTTGTTGGCGGCCGCGGGGGCGAGCCGCTGCAGGGCTTCGGCGCTGATGAAGAACGAGGTTTCCATCGACTGGTCATGTCCCCAAAAGTGCACCGCGTTGCGCGTGGCATCGTAGGCGCGGCTGGCATTGGGAAAGTTGATCGACATGGCAGGTCCCTGCTGTGCGCTCACCACCCATGCAGCACCATGCGCGCTCCGGCGCCCGAGCGAAAGAGCGATATGGCCGCTGCGCACCTATTTCGAACGTGCTGCGGCATATAGCCGAATACCGCCGCGCACCGCGTGCGAATTTGCGAGCAACTCGCGCACCCACGGTCCTTGTGGCGATGCGGCATTCGGCCTATATGTAGTGCATCATGTAGTGCATCAATTGGGCCGCGAACTGGGTTGCATGCCCCGGAGTTTCGCTGGCCCGCGTTTTGCTTTTTCGCTTCAAAAAACGCGCCCAAAAATTGACGGCTCCACCAGGGGAGCGCGACGCGCGGGCTAGCTTTCGCGGCATGTGTGAGCGGATCGACGTCCGCGGAAAGACGACCGATGAACATCTACATTTTCAAGTCCGAAGCCAGCCGCGACTTGCGGGCATTTTCGGACGATCAGGGCGGCCAGAAGCTGCCCAAGCAATTCCGCCCGTGGCACGCGGTCGGCGTGGTCAAGCCGAATTCAGCGCCACCCAACAATCTCAGCCGCGACGTGATCGAGAAGTCGATCGCCAGCGCGGGTTTTCAGCTCTGGAAGTTGAAGGAAGAGAAGTAGCGCTCAGCGCTTTGGCGCTGCGCGTTTGATCGCTGCGCGTGACGGCGGCTATCGCTTCGCTATGGCGATCGGCCTAAACGACGGCCGAAACGATCCAACTCAGCACGATCATAAACGACTGCCCGACGGCGATGCCGGCAACCGTCAGGCCGGCGGCGAAGAACCCGTTTTGGACCGCCGGCGTGCTTTTCGCTACGCGCAGGATGGGGCTATTCATAGTTCGATCTCCCAGGATCAAGACCTCCCTTCCCCGATCAGCGGCGCAAGGTGACGGAAAATTCCTTTCAGCATTATGAAATCGCTTATCCGTAAGAATACGTAGCCATTGCCAAAATTGCGCGTGTCTAAAAAAGACAGGACGAGCCAAGGGCCGTCCGCGCGAAGGTCATATCGATTGTATGGCGTGTGAGGCGGCGGAGCGTTGGCCGGGCTCAGTCGCGTTGCGCGCGCTGCACGGCGTATTTGCCGGTGCAGGCACCGGTCCCGCTGAAGCACTTTGCCCGCTCAATCCGGTCGGCGCTTGTGACGTCGCCTTTAGCGCGCAGCACGGATTCGGCGCCGCTCATGGCGGAGCCGGCCGCAGGCTGGGTTTACGCATTGGCCGATATGGCCGCGAAGGCCAACCCCATGAGCGCTGCCAAGATGATGATTGTTTTCATAAAGGTCTAATGCGGGGCCGCGCGGAAGGTTCAGGCGCCTAGCCAATAAATCGGCGCCACCGCACGCGCCTTCGGCCACGTCCGTGGATTTATCGAGGTGCCGTATGTCCAAGGCCCGCTTGCGGTCGTCGGTCAGGTTGAATAAGGCCGCTGACGTCGCTAGCGGCCCCGGCCGAACGAGTGCATAGTTGCGCCATGATCAAAGTGACCTGCAATTGCGGCGCGATCTACGAGGTGATCGAAACCAAAGGTCCCGCGCGCGAGCCAAACGAATTTAAATGCCTGTTATGTGAGAAAGAACTCATCACCTGGGCAGGTTCCAACGTTGGCCAGTTTCACTTGGTGGCGCAGCCCGAGCTGGATCGAGAATAATCCTTCACCGGCGCAAACGGCCCGCGCTGCATTCCAAATAGCCAGATCTATTCAAACTGACCCACGACCCCCGCTTGACACGGACTATATACCTAGGATATAAGTCCTTCTATCCCGCGGTAGTGGGTCAGTTTGGATTAGGAACTTAATCCATAAATTCTAATTCATAGACAACAACTCTAAGGCGACGCCCAACAATTATTGCGTCAGGTTAGGGGTTTGGGTGGTCTTGGTGAGATGGTGTAGTTCCACTCGGGGTGGAAGGTATTACCGGTGATGTTGAGAGCGGCCATTTCTGCGTCAGTGACCTTGATGCCCTT
>DATBZY010000082.1:0-2487 GCA_036512915.1 Pseudolabrys sp.
GGTGAAGCTCGCGCGCTCCGGTGACGTCATCGATGTACCGACAACCAAGACCATCCTCGAAGTCTTGCGCGATCATGGCCTCGAGGTGCCGAGCTCGTGCGAGACCGGCACCTGCGGGACCTGCCGCACCAAGCTGCTCGCAGGCCAAGCCGACCATCGCGACCTGGTGCTCGCCGAGCATGAGCGCGCCGACAGCATCATGATTTGCGTCTCGCGCGCGCGCACTGACGAAATCACCATCGACCGCTAAAATTTATTGCTGGATCGAGCGCAAATAAGCGCTCACCGCGTGGGCATCGTGGTCGCTGAATTTGAATTCAGGCATGGCGGGATGGTTGGACGAGATGCCGCGCTTGAGCAGCCGGGGAAACTGATCGAGATCGAAGCTGCGGCCGAGCGTGCGAAGCGGCGGCGCTTCGCGCAACCGGCTGCTGTCGGTTTTCCCGATCGCATGGCAGTTCGCGCAGAGTTCCTTGAGCAGCGCGCGGCCGCGCCGGGCCGGATCCTGCGCTTGCGCGGCGGAGCCCAGGATCAACAACGCCAGCAATGACGCGATCAGCGGTATGATCATTGTCGGTGGCCGTTGCATTTTGAAGCTCGCGATCCGCACTGGAGAGGCCATGGCGCGCCGGAAGGGATTCGAACCCCTGACCCCCAGATTCGAAGTCTGGTGCTCTATCCAGCTGAGCTACCGGCGCTTGGCGCGCCGGCCAACCTCGCTAGGCAGCGGCCAGGACGGCCTTCTTGACGGCCTGCGGCAAGGCGATCGAGCGGAAGAACGTCTTCGGATAAAGGTAGCCACCCCCGGACTCATCGACAATCCGGAGCAGACCGTGCTTTTCAGCAGCCGGATCGCGAAGCGCAACGTAAATTTTCCGCTTCTCAAGCGACGCCGGATAGCCCGCGTTGCCGACGCACACGACCAACTGTCTTGGTTGTTTTGCCATGTTTCGCTTCAAAGCAGGTGCTTAATCTTGAATTCCTTGCGCCCGATTCCCGCTGCTTCGTACCAATGTACTTCAGCCCGATGGATAATGCCATCCAGCAACCGGACGCGCGCAATTCCCTTGCGTTTGCGCCATCGTCCGCGTCCGTAAACTCGTCGCAGCCGGGCTATTTCGCGGATTCGGGACCCTGTGGCGAATGTCTCGACGTCCGAAATGTCGCCCAGAATTTCGAAGTGCATTAACTGATCGTGTCAATGTCGCACGATAGCGTCAATAGCGCGGATTTCCGTCTTGCTCCAAAGCCGACCGCGCAAACGAAGCGATCAGTTCGCTGCAATGGCCAAACTAGTTGGCGCGCCGGAAGGGATTCGAACCCCTGACCCCCAGATTCGAAGTCTGGTGCTCTATCCAGCTGAGCTACCGGCGCTGGTGATTTATCTTATCGAGTCCGGCGCGATCAAGCCACCGGCACCTTGCGGGCGGGCGCGATCACGACATCGGTTTCGGGCAGCGCGTCGCCGCGCAGCACGGTCTTGGCATTCTCCACCGCCCGCGCAATGATTCCGGAGAAATTATCGAGCGTTGCCCCCGCCAAGTGCGACGTGACCACGGTGTTATCTAGTTCGAGCAGCGGACTGCCGACCGGCGGCTCGCTCGCAAAGGCGTCGATACCGGCCCCGAACAGGCGTCCATCTTTCAAAGCCGCCACCAGGGCGGCTTCATCGACCAGGCCGCCGCGCGCGCAATTGATCAACACGGCGCCGGGTTTCATGGCGCGAATTCGCTTAGCATCGATGATGCCCGCCGTTTGCGGCAACAGCGGCAGGTGCAGCGAAACGATGTCGGCGGTCCGCACCAGCGCGTCGAGTTCGGCATAGCTGACGGCAAGGCGTTGCTCGACGTCACGCGAGGCGCGAACCGGATCGTAATAAATAATCGTGACCTCGAAGCCGCGCAGCCGCTTCGCCACTTGCCGGCCGATGGCGCCGAAACCGACCAGCCCGACCGTCTTATTTTGCAGCTGCCGGTGCATGCCGCGGGCATCTTCCTTTTGCCAGGCGCCGGCGCGCGTGCGGCGATCGATCTGCGGCAGCTGGCGATAGACGGCCAGCATCAGAAGGACCGTATGTTCGGCGACCGGAATGCTGTTGCCGGCATGCAGCCGCGCCACGCCGATCCCTCGGCTGCGGCAGACCTCGAGATCGATCCGGTCGACGCCGGCGCCGAGCTTTTGGATGAAACGCAGCCGCCGCGCCGCGGCCAGCAATTCCTTCGGCATCGGGGCCGCCATGACAAAAGCCATGTCCGCATCGCGCAGCACCGCCGCGCGCGCGGCCAAGGTGCTTTCTTCGATGAACAACAGGGCCCAATCCGCAGGGGCGGCCGCCGCGATCGCCTCCTTGATGTGCGGATGAAACTTGTCGAGGATGGCAACCGTGATTTCGGGCATAGCTGATCCGATCCGAAGACAGGTGACGATAGTAATGCATGCGGTGAATTGCTGCTATCGTGCCGGCTGGACCGACTGGGAGAATGAGCA
>DATBZY010000083.1:0-2602 GCA_036512915.1 Pseudolabrys sp.
GCGGACCGAAACAACCTCGATGAGTGACGGCGTGAACGAGAGCGCGGCTTCCGCCGAGGCCCATATCGTCAATGGCGGCAGAGAAGCGCCGCAAAGTTTCGTGGCGCTGGCGCTCGGCAGCGTCGGCGTCGTCTATGGCGACATTGGCACCAGCCCGCTTTACGCCTTTCGCGAGGCGGCGATTGCGGCGAGCCACGACCAGCCGGTTACTCGTGACACCGTGCTCGGCGTGTTGTCGCTGATCTTGTGGGCGCTGATCGTCACCGTGACGCTGAAATACGTGCTGATCCTGCTGCGCGCCGACAATAACGGGGAGGGCGGTACGCTCTCGCTCACAGCGCTGGCCAGCCGCGCGCTCGGGCGGCGTACCGCGTTCGTCTTCATCGTCGGCGTCATCGGCGCCGCGATGTTTCTCGGCGATAGCGTGATCACCCCGGCGATTTCGGTGCTTTCGGCGGTGGAGGGCTTGAAGCTCGCGAGCCCGGCCTTCAGCGACTACGTGGCGCCGCTCGCGGTCGCCATCCTGATCGGCCTGTTCGCCGCGCAAAGCCGCGGCACCGCCAAGGTGGCCGCGCTGTTTGGACCGATCATGGTAGTCTGGTTCATCGCGATCGCGATCGCCGGCGCGCTGCATATCCGCGACGATCCGCACGTGCTGTTGGCGATCAATCCACTTTACGGCGTCGAATTTCTTCTCGATCACGGCCAAATCGGCCTGGTCACGCTCGGCGCGGTATTCCTGGTGGTCACCGGCGGCGAGGCGCTTTACGCCGATCTCGGCCATTTCGGCCGTAAGCCGATCCAGACCGCTTGGCTTTGCCTGGTGCTGCCGGCGCTTCTGATCAATTATTTCGGCCAGGGCGCCAAGGTGCTGGCCGATCCATTGGCGATCGAAAATCCGTTCTATCGTCTGGTCCCGGAAACCTTCCTGCTACCGATGATCGTGCTGGCGACGGCGGCGACCGTGATCGCGAGCCAGGCCGTGATCACCGGCGCCTATTCGCTGGTGCATCAGGCGATCCAGCTCGGGCTGCTGCCGCGGCTCGCCATTCTGCACACCTCGGCCTCCCATGTCGGCCAGATTTATATTCCGCGTGTGACGGTGGCGCTGCTGCTCGGCGTGCTGCTGCTGGTCGGACTGTTCCGCACCTCCAGCGCGCTCGCCTCCGCTTATGGCATCGCGGTTGCCACCACCATGGTAGTGGACGGGCTGCTTGCTTTCATTGTGATTTGGAAGCAATGGCAGTGGCCGCTCTGGAAGGCGGCGCTGCTGATGGTGCCATTCGTGATCGTCGATCTCACCTTCTTCTCCGCCAATTTCCTGAAATTATTCGAGGGCGCGTGGGCGCCGCTCTTGTTCGGCGCCGGCATGGTGTTGCTGATCCTGACCTGGCGGCGTGGCAGCGGAATTCTGGTCAACAAGACGCGGCGCACCGAAGTGCCGATCGACACCTTGCTGCGCAGCCTGGAGAAGAAGCCGCCGCATAGCGTGCCGGGCACGGCGGTGTTTCTCACCAGTGATCCGGATTTCGCGCCGACCGCCTTGCTGCACAATCTCAAGCACAACAAGGTGCTGCACGAGCACAACGTGATTCTTACCATCGTCACCGCCGACACGCCGCGCGTGGGCGAGGATGAGCGGGTGCAGATCACGCCGCTGACAAAGCATTTTGCGCGCGTGTCCTTGAAGTTCGGCTACATGGAGCAGCCCAACGTGCCGAAAGCGCTGGCGATCGCGCGCAAGCACGGCTGGCAATTCGACATCATGTCGACGTCGTTTTTCCTGTCGCGGCGCGCGCTCAGGCCGTCGCCGCAGTCGGGCATGCCGGCCTGGCAAGATCATCTGTTCATCGCGCTGGCGCGCTCGGCCAGCGACGCCACAGACTTTTTCCAGATTCCCACCGGTCGGGTGGTCGAGGTCGGCACCCAGGTGACGGTCTGAGCAAACTCGCGCCGGTTGGGGGCTTGTCGACTAACATATTGATAAATTTTATAAATTTACCGTAGACGGCCTGCGCTTTATGCATGGCTCGCCGCTCCGATTTGCGCAAATGGCGGTGCCGAGGTACCCGCGACGGGGTTATAAGCCGCATCTTAAATTTTTTGCATTGCAACAAACCCAGGCCAATCCCCCATGTCTCAGACAACTGCCGCCGCGCGCGGCGGCTCGGTCGCGGCCCAGGACAATGGCGACGCGCCGGTGAAGGTCGGCTTCTGGGCGCTCACCGTCGGCTGCATCGGCGTCGTCTACGGCGACATCGGCACCAGCCCGCTCTACGCGATGCGCGAGTCGGTGCTGGCGGCGGTCGGGCCCGGCCACGCGGCGAGCGAGCCGGTGGTGCTCGGCATCCTGTCGCTGATCATCTGGGCGCTGCTCTTGGTGGTGACCGCCAAATACGTACTGATCCTGCTGCGCGCCGACAACCACGGCGAGGGCGGCACGCTGGCGCTGATGGCGCTTGCTTCGCGCGCGCTCGGCGGCAGCCGCGGCGGCGGGATCGTGATCCTGCTTGGCATTATTAGCGGCGCACTGTTCTATGGCGATGCCATCATCACGCCGGCGCTGTCGGTGCTATCGGCGGTCGAAGGCTTGAAAGTCGCG
>DATBZY010000084.1:0-7619 GCA_036512915.1 Pseudolabrys sp.
GCATGGGACAACTCCGGGGCCGAAAAACCCCAGCTTCCCAAAATCACTTCGGAATCGGTGACACCCCTGAAATCAGCGTTCGTATTCTCTATCAATAGCTTACGATACGCCCTCGGGGAAATTGCCGGACAGCAATGATGAAAGCTGATATCCTGGTTTTTAACCCCATCGATCCTCCTAAGGATGCTAGTGCTGACGGATGATTTAAGTTTGCGTTGGCGCGTTCGCGATCTTGCGAAGTATTTTACACATTATCGTTTTGCGGCCTCCAAAAGGGCTGAGGCTCTTGTCGTCGAGGTAAGCTTCTCGAGGACACGGTGTTATTCAAATTGTTATCGTGAATCTGTCGTCGAGATTTTCGCTTTGATCTCCCAAAGATTGCGAAGATTAGGTCAAAGATGCCGTTTTGAGGCCAAAAGTCGCGGAATCGATTGATAAGATAGGCAACACTAATCGTATTTCACGCTCACTCTTTCACTACTCGCTCTCGTCTTCATCTCCTGGAAGACGCGCCTATTTCAGCCGCGAACCTGCAAAAATTCGATCTTGTAAGCGCTACGCAGGCGTAAACAAAATCGCGACAAAGTGCGTGAATAAGCGCGGTAGCCGGTGGCTTTTGCTTGCGCATGATCTTGTCCGAAAACCGGTTCCCACTTTTCGGGATCATGCGCTAGCGCGGCTTGAGAAACGCGAAATCGCAGCCCTGATCCGCGCCGAGGATCTCCTGAGCATAAAGCCGGGCATAGCCGCGTGAAGGCGTTTCAGCCGAAGGCTTGGCGACCGCAGTGCGGCGCTTAAGTTCCGCGTCGTCGACCAAGAGGTCGATGCGGCGCTGTTTGACTGAGAGCCGGATGCGGTCGCCGTTGCGCACGAGGCCGAGTGGGCCGCCGGAGGCACTGTCCGGCGTCACATGCAGCACGACGGTGCCGAACGCGGTGCCGCTCATGCGCGCATCCGACACCCGTACCATGTCCTTGACACCTTTGATCGCGAGCTTTTTCGGAATTGGCAGATAGCCTGCTTCCGGCATCGCCGACTCCGAATGCGGTCCGGCATTTTGCAGCACCAAAATATCGTTGGCCTCGACATCGAGATTTGGATCGTCGATGCGCGCGGCCAGATCGGCAAGCGAGGAAAACACCACCGCCCTGCCCTCGAGCTCGAACAGATTGGAGTCGGCTGCCGAGCGTTTGAGGATTGCGCCCTGCGGGGCAAGATTTCCGAACAGCGCGACCAGCCCGCCCTGCGGCTCCAGCGGCGTCTTGCGTTCCGCGATGATCGTGCGGTCGACCCACGTCTCGCTGTCATGCGCAAGCCGTTCGCCCAGGGTCTCGCCGGTCACCGTCATGGCGTCGAGATGGAGCAGGTCCTTCAACTCCCGCATCAGCGCGCCCATGCCGCCGGCGGCGAAGAGATCCTCCATGTAGCCGTTGCCGACCGGCTTCAGATTCACCAGCACCGGCGTGGTGTCGGACAATTCATTGAGCCGCTGCAGCGACACCGGCACGCCGGCGCGGCCGGCGATCGCGGTCAAATGAATGATCCCGTTGGTGGAGCCGCCGATCGCGAGCAGCACGCGCAGCGCATTCTCCATCGACTTGCTGTTGATGATGACGTCAGGCGTGAGCTTGGATCCGATCAGCTTCACGGCCGCGGCACCGGTCGCTTCCGCCGCGCGCAACCGGTCGGCATGCACCGCTGGAATAGCGGCGGTGCCGGGCAGGATCATGCCGAGTGCCTCGACCAGGCAGGCCATGGTCGAGGCCGTGCCCATCACCGCGCAGGTGCCGGCGGTGGTGGCGAGGCGGCCTTCCACCTCGGCAATTTCCTTATCGTCGATCTTGCCGGCGCGGTATTGCGCCCAGAACCGGCGGCAATCGGTGCAAGCGCCCAGCCGCTCGCCGCGGTGGCGCCCGGTCATCATCGGCCCGCCCACCAGCATGACCGCCGGCCGGCCGGCCGACACCGCGCCCATGAGCTGCGCCGGCACGGTCTTGTCGCAGCCGGCCATTAGCACCACCGCATCCATGGGCTGCGCGCGCACCATTTCCTCGGTATCCATCGACATCAAGTTGCGGAATTTCATACTGGTCGGCGACAGGAACACTTCGCCGAGCGAGATGGTGGGGAATTCCATCGGCAGCGCGCCGGCCGCCAGCACCCCGCGCTTCACCGCGTCCAGCAGTTCGGGAAAATGCCGGTGGCAATTGTTGAAGCCGGACGGCGTATAGGCGATGCCGACCACGGGCTTCGCCAGCATGGCGCGGGAATAGCCCATCGACTTGGCGAACGAGCGCCGCAGATAGAGAGAAAAATCCGGGTCGCCGTAATTGGTGAGACCGTGCCCGATGCCGGTAGGACGTTCGTTCATGAGGACACTTTCTGCAGCCGCGACAGGCTGGATACAAGCCGCAGCGACCAGGGATGGGTAGCAATGCTTTCCGACATAACCGGATAGCGCCGCCGCAGCCAGTCAATTCCGAGCTCGTGCAGCCAGGCCATGACCACCAGCATGGTGAGAAACCAGGTCAGATAATGATAGCGGGCGATGGCGGCATTATAGAAGAGCGCGACCGCATGCTGGGCCAGCGCCGCCGCGCCGATCAGCCTGAGCCACCGGTCGAACCGGCGGCCGCGCACCACGACATAGATGAGGACGGCGACGCCGGCAGCATTCAACGGGACGGTGGCGTAGGATTCCGCGGGGCCGCTCAGCCAGTTCGCTATCTGCATGAACGCGCGGACGAGATAGCCGCCATTGAAGTGCAGGGTCACAAGTTCACGCGCGGCCGCGAGATAGGCCGACGGCGGCATCACTAGAAGATCGGCATCGCCCGCATTCGCGCTGAACAGCACGAACACGTGACCAAAATACCAATTGTGCAGTGCCATGGAGAACACCGGAAGAAAACCGATGCAGAGACCGGAAATTCCCGCATATTGCCGGCGCCATAAAGCGGTTATTCCGGCCCCTGCCAGCAGTACTACGGCGGCAGGCGCGATGATCGGCTTCATGCATATTCCCAGCGCCAGCAGCAGCGCGCCAAAAAAAGCTGGCGCGAATTTTCCGTTCGATTCCAGCGACTTCGCGCCGACGATCGCAAGCATCCCGGCGATGAACAGAGTATAGGCCGCGGGATCGGCAAATCCCCGCCCCGCCCATTTGACGTAATTGGCGAAGCTCGTGCCGGAAATCATGCCGAGCGGGATCGCGACAAAGATCAAAATGAGCGCGAGCGCCCAGCGCTCCGGCAGCAACCGGAGAAACAAGCCAAAGGCCAGAAACGGCAGCAGAAGGATGAGCGACAGATAGCCGAGATAGCTTTCGCCGAACACGATGTGCTCGAGCGCGCGAAAATACCGCAGGCCAGGGCCCCCATAATAAAACACTTTTTCGCCGCCCGCGAGCGCGCCGGAGATGTCCCCGGCCAAGAGCTTCTGCAGAATCAGCCGTCCGTAACCGTCGTAGAACAGCCCATCGTCGCCACCGTCGAACGGCCGTACACCGCCGAGGAAGCTGCCATCGTCGATGGCGACGACCGCCACCGCCAACACGATCAGCACGAACGGCAGCATCGTGCGCCGCGCTCGCACCCTGACCAGTGCCACGATCAGCCCGAACGCCGCCGCCAGCACCAGCGCCCCGCTTGCGAGTTGCAACCACCACACCGACCACGGCGGCGTCAGACGCATCGCCAGCGTGTCGGGCTTAATGGCGATGCCGACAATGCGCCGGCCGGCGTCGGCGGCTTCAATCGTGCGGCAGCCGTCGCCGGGCCACAGGGCAAAGTGCTCGCCCGCGCTTTCCCACATCAGCTCGCCGCGCCAGCACAACTCGCCGCCCACCATCGCCGTCGGCAGCCGGATCATCTCGAACCACGGCATGGCGAGATGCCAGCGCTGCAGGCCCATCCAGAAACGCCGGTCGCGATCGGCGCGATGAACGTCGGGGGCGGCCGTATACCAATTGTAGCGGACCTCATTGACGAAGCCGAGACGCAGCCACACCGGATCGGAAAAATCGATGCCGGTGACCGAGCGCGACAATGCTGACTTGTGAAAAATCCCATCGGCCGAAAATGCGAAGGCGCGATCGAACAAGCCGCCGCTTTGCCAGCAGCCCGCCACGGCCAGTCCGCAGCGCTGCGCCGGCGGATAGAGCGTGTCGAACTCATCCGCCATGTGGCGATAGACTTCCGCCGGCAATTCACGCACCAGCGCATTGTTCGGCCCGACCGGCAGGAACACGTTATGGCCTTCGTCGATGCGCGGCGGCGCCAGCAGAAATTGCCCGGCAATGGCGACGGCAACGATTGCCGCTGCGGCAAACCAGGCACGTCCTTGCGCGCGGACCTCGCCGCTGAAAATGACCACCGTCAGGACCAGCAGCAGCGCATAGCCGGCCACATCGTTAACCGGCAGGCCGACCGCGGCGACCACTAAGACAAGCGCCGCCAGCTTGCGCCAACCGGCGCCCGCAAGCAGTGCATCGTCGCACGTCGCTGTCATGGATGCCAAAGCCTCAACTTGCCCTTGCGTAGCATGTCGATTTAGCTCAAATCCATGCCGCGCCAATCGGTTATTCCGTTAATTCGTACAGGGCTTTATGACCGTGGTCCGTCTCGGCATCGTCGGCAGCAACTACGGACGCACCGTCCAGTTGCATGCGTTCCGCGCCGATCCGCGCTGCCAGGTGGTCGCGCTTGCCGGCAGCGACGCCGCGCGCACGGCCGAGCTCGCCCGTGCCGCCGGCATCCCGAAGGGCTATAGCGATTGGCGCGCGCTGGTCGAGGACGCGGACGTGCAAGCGGTCGCCATCGCCACGCTGCCGAGCCTGCAGGCGCAAATCGCCATCCGCGCGCTCGAACTCGGCAAGCCGGTGTTCGCCGAGAAGCCGATGGCCAGCGATTTGGCGAGCGCGCGCGCCATGCTGCGGCAGGCGACGCTGAGCCGGCGGCCGACCATGATCGATTTCAACTTCCATCAAATCATGAGCTGGCAGCGCGCCAAGGCGATGCTCGACGCCGGCGCGATCGGCGCGCTGCGCCACGTCACGGTGCATTGGCACGTGGAGAGCCGCACTCTGCAATTGCGCATGCGTAATTGGAAGACCGTCGGCGACGACGGCGGCGGCGTGCTGGGCAATTTCATCAGCCACTGCTTCCATTATCTGGAATGGTTCTGCGGCCCGATCGCCGGCATGTCGGCGCGCATTGGCGGCTTGCCGGATGACGGCGAATTGGAAACCACGGTGGCGATGGCGATGGAATTCCAGGCCGGCCCGCTATGCAGCCTGAGCATGAGCTGCGCCTCTTATCTCGGGGCCGGTCACCGGATCGAATTCTTCGGCGAGGGCGGCACATTGGTCTTGCACAATCCAGGCGCCGACTACATGCGCGGCTTCGAACTGTTTTACGCCAAGCGGCCGGGAGCGCTCGAACGCATCGCGGTCAGCGATCCGATCGACGCGCAATATCCCGATGGCCGCATCGCACCGGTGTCGCGGCTCGCCAAGATGTTCTTCGATGCCATTGAAAGCGGCGTCACGCCGGCGCCGGGATTTGCCGAAGGCTATCGCGTGCAGCGCCAGATGGACGCCGCGCGCCGATCGTACCAGCAAGGGGTTTGGATCGATTTCGCCGCCGAGGATGCCAACCAGGAGAGCACGGCGTGAGCGGCTCCAAAGTCCTCGTCACCGGCGGCAGCGGTTTCATCGGCTCTGGCTTGGTGAAAGCCCTGGTGCATGCCGGATGCAGCGTGCGCGTGCTCGACGACAATTCGCGCGGCAGCCCGCGCCGGCTCACGCAAGTCGAAAAGGACATCGAGTTCATCGCCGGCGATATTCGCGATGCGCAAGCGGTCGAGCGGGCGGCGCTTGGCATGGACGAAGTGCATCACCTCGCCTTCGTCAACGGCACCGAATTCTTCTACAGCGCGCCCGATCTGGTGCTCGATGTCGGCGTGCGCGGCATGGTCAATGTGATCGACGCCTGCCGCAAGCAAAATGTCGGCACGCTAATTCTGGCTTCCAGCTCCGAGGTCTATCAGACGCCGCCGCACATCCCGACTGATGAGTCCGCGCCGCTGGTGGTGCCCGATCCGCTGAACCCACGCTATTCCTACGGCGCCGGCAAGCTGATCAGCGAAGTGATGGCGATCAATTTCGGCCGCAAATATTTCGAGCGCGTGCTGATCTTCCGCCCGCACAATGTCTACGGCCCCGACATGGGCTGGGAGCACGTGGTGCCGCAATTCGCGCTGCGCATCCAGGCCGCGAGCAAGCAGCAGCCGGAAGGCCGGCTGCGCTTCGCGATCCAGGGCACCGGGCAGGAGACGCGCAGCTTCTGCTTCATCGACGACCTGGTGGCCGGCGTCATGCTGATGCGCGCGAACGGCGAGCATCTCGGCATCTATCACGTCGGCACCGCCGAGGAGGTTGCCATCGCCGAGCTGGCGCAGCGCATCGCCGGCTTTGCCGGCCGCGAGATCGAGATCATTGCCGGCAAGCCGGCTCCGGGCGGCACCGCGCGGCGCTGCCCCGACATTTCGAAACTCGCAAAGCTGGGCTATAAGCCGCGTGTGCCGCTCAGCGACGGCCTAGGCCCGACACTCGATTGGTACTGGAGCCATACCGAGCTGGCGCCAAAGGCCTAGCGCATGATCCCGAAAAGTGGGAACCGGTTTTCGGAAAAAATCATGCGCAAGCAATATAAGCCCGCATTCCGCCGCTAAAGGAGACGTAAGCCCTTGCGCCCCACCAAAGTCGCGCGCGCCGCCGGCACCGGCGCCAGCGTTCCGGTCGAAAGCTGTCAGGTCTGCGGCCACGCGCCGCTCGATGACGTGCTCTCGCTCGGCTACATGCCGCCGGTCAACCAGATGGTGCCGATCGGCCAAGTGCCGCGCCAGCAGCCGTGGTTTTCGACCAACCTGCTGCATTGCCGTAATTGCGATCTGGTGCAGCTGGGCTTGGCCGTCGACCCGGTGATCATCTTCCCGCCGGAATATCCCTACACCAGCGGCACCACCAAATTGCTGCGCGACAATTTCGCCGACCTGCACCGCGAATCTGCCGCCATGCTGGGCTTGGGCGACAAGGATCTCGTCGTCGATATCGGCTCCAACGACGGCACGCTGCTGTCGAACTTCCAAAACGGCGGTCACCGCGTGCTCGGCATCGAGCCGACCGACGTCGGCGACATCGCCAACCAGCGCGGCATCCCGACCCTCAAGCGCTATTTCGGCGTAGACATCGCGCGCGAGGTCAAACGCGACTACGGGCCTGCGCGCGTCGTCACCGCGGCCAATTGTTTCGCGCATATCGAAGACGTGCATGCGATCGTCGACGGCATCGTCGAAATGTTGGCGCCGGACGGCGTGTTCATTTCCGAATCGCATTATCTCATCGGCCTGCTCGACACGCTGCAATACGACACCGTCTATCACGAGCACCTGCGCTACTATTCGGTAGCGAGCCTCAAGCACCTGCTCGAGATGCACGACCTCGACGTGTTCCACGCCCGCCCGATCCCGAGCCACGGCGGCTCGATCCGCGTCTATGCGGCGCGCCGCGGCTCCCACACGGTGCAGGACAGCGTGCGGCACATGCTGGCGTCCGAGCC
>DATBZY010000085.1:0-35020 GCA_036512915.1 Pseudolabrys sp.
GTCTCCAAGGTGAAGACGCCGATCCTGATCCTCTCCGGCCTCGCCGGCATCGAGGACAAGGTCAAGGGTCTCGGCTTCGGCGCCGATGACTACATGACCAAGCCATTCCACAAGGACGAGCTGGTGGCACGCATCCACGCCGTCGTCCGCCGCTCCAAGGGCCATGCGCAGTCGGTCGTCCAGACCGGCGATCTCATCGTTAGCCTTGACCAGAAGACCGTCGAAGTCAGCGGCGCCCGCGTCCACCTGACCGGCAAGGAGTACCAGATGCTGGAATTCCTGAGTCTGCGCAAGGGCGCAACGATCAGCAAGGAAATGTTCCTCACCCAGCTCTACGGTGGCATGGACGAGCCGGAGATCAAGATCATCGACGTCTTCATTTGCAAGCTGCGCAAGAAGCTCGCCAGCGCGTCGAATGGCAAGGACTACATTGAAACCGTGTGGGGCCGGGGCTACGTGTTGCGCGAGCCGTTGGACGATGAGGCAAGAATTTCTGCCTGATGTCTCGCATTAAGCCCGATTCAGCAGCTCGATGACAGTACTCTGAAACTTTGCAGGCGGCAGGGCAATCCGAGCGCTCAAGGTGTCGTGGTCGCTGCCAGCGTGGCGCATCGCGGGTACGGTCCAGGGATGGGCGCCGTCGCCCAGCAGCACTCGTGGCGAGTCGAGCAGCGACTGCATGTCGTCATGTGTTGCCAGTCAATCGGAGTATGGCGTCGATGATGGCGCCGGTCGAGCTTGCGATTACTCGCGAGACGATGCTGAGATCGACTCCCAATTGCACACCCAGCATCGGCAGGATGAAGAGGAGACCAATGAGGATTAGCATCCCGTAGGGCTCTATTTGCCTTTCCCGCGTAAGCCGCTGCGCGGCGCGGTGAATGGAATGACCTGGCCGCCGTGCTCGATTGGCTCGGGAGCGCAGATTGTTCCTGTCATCAAATCAATCCATATGATCCGGGGAGGCGTGCGGAGCAGCACCAGCTCAGCCTCTTTGCTTTGCTCATCAGCGCGGTCCAGGAATTTATGAACCATCTTCCCCCTCATCGTCATCGTCGCAGACAACCGCGGCCTGGCGAGCGGCCCGCAATTCGTCAATGCTGTGAACATCGGCGTCATTGAACACGTCGCCGACCGGCATATAGACCCGTGTGCCTGGAGGCGCCTCACGTAGGCGCCGCAAAAACTTTGCGAGGAACCGATCCCTTTGCTGCTTCTTGGTCTCGTAGGTCATGGTGATTTCTCCGGTTATTTGCGGCGCCATCAGGCAACCGCCACGTCGATGCGAGCCACCGTTGCCCGAAGCAAGCCGGTTGGCATTAGGCCAATTCGCGGAGGCCTAATTCTTGACGATGGGCCGAACCTAGAGCGGTGGGTGGAATAGCGCAAGAGCCGACGGACCGCCGTGGGCGGCCGACCCGTTCACAAAAATATATTGTCCGGATGATTTTCAACCCGGGCCTCGCGGTGCGGCGGAGTCAGACAAAAATTTCAAAGCGCATTGTCGAGTTGCTTGGCATGGTCTCCCGCCTGTAGAGCCCGACGTTGCCGTCGCGCTCCACAAGCCGACGATCATGCGGCCTTTCTTTTGCTGAGCCGAACCTCTTCGACTTCCGCTATTGCCAGCAAACGAGCTTGCTCGGCGTTGACCAGCGCAGTGATAGCTTTGTGCCACCGCTTTTGCGCTGCCGGAAATTTAGGTGTTGTCTCAGCGTTGAGCATCGCATTATGCGCGCGAACGAAATTGTGAGTTGCTCGCCACAGGCGATAGCCCGCTCGGTTGTGCGCCGCGATCTCCGGTGGAGTCTTCGGGCTGACGTATCCTCTCGATATTGTCTTCGTCTTCATGTGCTTCGCTTTCTTTGGAAGGGCGGTATTGCCCGACCTTGACATAGGCAGCGCGGGCCGTCCGGCAAAGCGTTGCTGGAAACTGTTTTGTTCCAGAGGTTGAGGATTAACGTTAAAATCGGCCCGAATTTCTCGGGGCCCGCCGCTCCGCAATTGCGTGATCCAGGTGGCGTATGCTTCCACCCGTTTCCGCATGCTGTCGCTATCGACAAGCTCGTCTGCCACGGTTGCTTTCTTCATCTGTGAAAGGCCGGTGGGCAGGCGTGAGCCAAATTAACTAATTTTTCATGAATTGCGGTTGCAAATATCGGGTTGCCAATTCCACCGACAAATACTCCACCCCGCCTCATCAGGCGGACGCCGCCGCCTACGCAATCCCGGTCGGGCGTCAGCGCGACCCGGAATGACAGCTGTTGCTAATACCCCGCCGCCAGGGCGCCGCGGGTGCGGGTGTCGGCGGCGCCGACATAGCCGTTGGGCGTGACTTCGATCGAATTCGCCGATGTGTGCGGCTGCGTCGCCACGATTCGGTGGCTGCGGCGTTCAAGCGCATCGAGCAGATCGGGCGAGAAATCCGGCTCGGCGAATACTTCCTCCGGCTGCCACTGGTGATGCAGGCGCGGCGCGCTGACCGCCTCGGCAATCGGCATATGGAAGTCGATCGCGTTCACGATCACCTGCAGCACCGCGCTGATGATGCGGCTGCCGCCGGGCGAGCCGGTGATCAGGTACGGCTTGCCGTCCTTGAGCACGATGGTCGGCGCCATCGACGACAGCGGGCGCTTGCCCGGCCCCGGCAGATTGGCGTTGAAGCCGACCAGGCCGTACGCATTCGCCGTGCCGGGCTTGGCCGTGAAATCGTCGAGCTCGTTGTTGAGCAGCACGCCGGTGCCGTCGGCGACCAGGCCGAGGCCGTAGGAGAAATTCAGCGTGGTGGTGTTCGACATGGCGTTGCCGTCGCGGTCGATCACCGAGACATGCGTGGTGTTCTGGCCCTCGAAATCGGCCGGCTTGCCGGGGCGGATGTCGGCCGACGGCGTCGCGCGTTCGCCGATGCTGGCGCGCAGCGCGGCGGCGTATTTTTTCGACGTCAGGCCGGCGATCGGCATTGTCACCGCGTCGGGATCGCCCATAAACACGGCGCGGTCGGCATAAGCGCGCTTCATGGCCTCGATCAGCAAATGCAGCGACGGTGCGCCGCGGCCGAGCTTGGCCAGATCGTAGCCTTCCAGGATATTGAGCATCTCGATCAGGTGCACGCCGCCGGAGGAGGGCGGCGGCATGGAGACGATTGAATAGCCGCGATAGCTGCCGCGCACGACCGCGCGCTCCACCGCATGATAATTGGCGAGATCGTCCTTGGTTATGATGCCGCCGGCCTTTTGTACGGCGGCGGCGATCTGGCTGGCGGTGCGGCCTTGGTAGAAGGCGCGCGGCCCTTGCGTGGCGATCGACTGCAGCGTGTCGGCGAGATCGAACTGGATCAGCCGGTCGCCGGCCTGCAATGGCTGGCCGCCGTTCTTGAGATAAATTCCCGCCGCCGACGGCCAGCGCGCGAGACGCTTAGCTGCTCCGGGCAGCGAATCGGCGGTGTCGTCTTCCACCAGGAAGCCTTGTTGCGCCAGGCGAATCGCCGGCGCGATCAGCTCGGCGAGCGGGAGCTTGCCGGAACCGTATTTCTGGTGCGCCAGCGCGAGGCCCGCCACGGTGCCGGGCACGCCGATCGAGAGCGCGCTATCGCGCGACTTCGCCGGATCGGGTTCGCCGTGCGCGTCGAGGAACATGTCCTTGGTTGCCGCCGCCGGCGCGATCTCGCGATAGTCGATGGTCGTGTCGCGATTATCTTTGGCGAGATGGATCACCATGAAGCCGCCGCCGCCGATATTGCCGGCGCGCGGATAGGTGACCGCGAGCGCAAAGCCGACCGCCACGGCTGCATCGACCGCGTTGCCGCCGCGATCGAGGATCTCGATGCCGATGCGGGCGGCGCGGCTCTCCTGCGCCACCACCATGCCGTTGTGGGCGTGGATTGCAGTCGCTTGCGGAATCGCCGGCGCACGCGAAACCGGCGCAACTTGCGCCAGCGCCGCGGCGCTGAGCAAAAGCGCGACGAACAGGAAAAGAAGATGAGGGATGAACCGGCGCATGCTTCCTTATGTCACCTTTCCCCGTAAGCGGGGAGAGGGAAGCAGCTTACCTCGCCTGCCCGTGATAAACCGCATTCGGCCGCATGTCGGTGGCGCTGGCCACCCGGTTCGACATGTTGAAGAAGCCGACCACCGCCGAAATGTCCCAGATGTCGCGGTCGGCGAAGCCGGCGCGGCGCAGCCGTTCGCGGTCGGCTTCCTCTACGCTCCAAGGCGAGGCGGTGAGCTTGACCGCGAAGTCGAGCATGGCGCGCTGGCGCTTGCTCAAGCGCGCCGCGCGATAGTTCATCACCAAGTGCTCGCCGAGCAGCGGATTGCCGGAATATTGCCGCACGGCGGCGCCGTGGGCGGTGAGGCAGTAGTAGCAGCGGTTCTGCGACGACACCGCCACCGCGATCATCTCGCGCTCGAGTTTGCTGAGGCCGGAGGCGCCCAGCATCAGGTCGTTGTACATGGCGACAAAGGTTTCCAGCTTCGCCATGTCGAATGCGTAAGCGAGCAGCACGTTCGGCACGAAGCCGAGTTTGTCCTGACATTTCTTGAAATAGGCGGCCATCGCGGGCGAGAGTTTTGCCGGCGCCAAATTGAGCGCGATCACCGGCGCGTCGTCGGCCACTGCCGGCGCGGGCTTGAGCGGGAACGGCTTTGTCGCAGCCGGCTTGCTGGCGGGCTTCACCGTCGCCGTAAAGGCGGCAGGTTTGGACGGCAGCGATTTCGCGGGCGCGGCCTTGCCGCCCTTGATGGCGTGCAGCACCGGCTGGTCCTTGGCCTGCTTCGCAATGCCCGCCTTGACAGCGGTTTTGACTGACTTGTTGGCCTTGGCCATTTCCCTCGCCCCTGACTGTCCTCGCCCGGCGCCAAGACTACAACGTTATCCGGCCCCGCGATACGACCGCACCGCCCCGCTTTCGCCTTTTATTTCAGCATCTTAAGGGGTGGCGGCAACGGTGCTGCGCAGCTCCGTCACGGCCGCGTCAGCAATTGGTGTGTTACTCTCGACGGCCCGCCGCGGAAGGTGAAAACTCCGATCCCGGCGCGACTGATTCCCGTGAAATGGGCGAGGTTCCAGTGCCAGGTAACTTGGCCGTTGAGCTTCCCGCCAGCGAGGAAGAAGTCGCCGCCCGCGCTTGTCTAGAGCAGGCCGGCGCAGCGCTTGGCCGTAGCCGCAACGACATCCCGGCCAGCTTCGTCGCGCAGCTCTATGCTCGCGCGGTGCCGGAGGACGTGGTGCGTTACGGCGCCGCCGATCTCGCCGATCTCGCCGGGCGGGCTTACGATTTCGTCGCTGAGCGGCCGCCGGGCGCGCCGAAAATCCGCTGCGAGACGGTGACGCTCGCGGCCTCGGGCGAGCGCAAGGCGGTTTCGGTGATCGAAATCGTCAACGACGACATGCCGTTTCTGGTCGACTCGGTGATGGGCGAATTGGCCGATCGCCGGCTCGAGGTGCGGCTGGTCGCGCATCCGGTGTTCGGCGTGCGGCGCGACGGTGCCAAGCTGGTCGCGCTCGGCGCACCCGATGCGGCCGCCAGCGCGCGCGAAAGCTTCATCCACATTCATCTCGAGCCGATCGAGGACGAAGGCACGCGCGCCGAAGTCGTGCGCGCGCTCGACGGCGTGCTCAGCGATGTGCAGCGGGCGGTGCAGGACTGGCGCGCCATGCGCGCGCGCGTCAATGGCATCGTCGCCGAACTGAAAACCAATCCGCCGCCGCTGCCGGTGGACGAGATCGCGGAAGCGATCCAGTTCCTGCAATGGCTGCTGGCCGACAATTTCACCTTCCTTGGCGTGCGCGACTACACCTTCGACGGCCACGCGCTCAAACCCGATTTTGACAGCGCGCTCGGCATCATGCGCTCGCGCGATTTGCGCGTGCTCAAGCGCGGCGACGAGCTGCTGGAGTTCACGCCCGAGATCATGGCGTTCCTGAAGGAGCCGCGGCCGCTGATCATCGCCAAGGCCAATATCCACGCCCATGTGCACCGGCGCGTCTATCTCGACTATATCGGCGTCAAGCGTTTCGACGCGTCCGGCAATCTGATCGGCGAACACCGCATCATCGGGCTGTTCACCTCCACCGCCTATACCCGTGCCGCCCACAGCATTCCCTATCTGCGCCGCAAGATCGCGGGCGTCGAGCAGCGCGCCGGCTTCGATCCCAACAGCCATTCCGGCAAGGCGCTGGCGAATGTGCTCGAGCACTATCCGCGCGATGAATTGTTCCAGGTCGACGAAGACACGCTCTATCGATTCGCGCTTGCAATATTGCAGCTCGACGAACGGCCGCGCGTGCGCGTGCTGGCGCGCCACGACCGTTTCGATCGTTTCGTGTCGGTGCTGGTG
Source organism: Pseudolabrys sp. (assembly GCA_036512915.1). Classification (GTDB taxonomy): domain Bacteria; phylum Pseudomonadota; class Alphaproteobacteria; order Rhizobiales; family Xanthobacteraceae; genus Pseudolabrys. The sequence continues at coordinate 6,336 of DATBZY010000085.1, forward strand.
TTTGTTCCGCGCGAACGCTACGACAGCCACATCCGCGCAAAGATCGGAGACTACCTTAGCCGCGCCTTCATCGGGCGGGTCTCGGCGTTCTATCCGTTTTTTCCGGAAGGCCCGCTGGTGCGCGTGCACTTCATCATCGGCCGCTCCGGCGGTGCCACGCCTGAGGTGGACCGCGCAACGCTCGAAAACGAAATCGCTGCGATCGTGCGCAGCTGGAGCGATGGGCTGAGCGCGGCGCTCGCACTGGTCAACGCGCCGGGCAAGGCGCGCGAGCTGTGCAACCGCTATCGCGATGCGTTTTCCGTCGGCTTCCACGAGGCCTATTCGCCGGCGATCGCGGCTGGCGACGTGCGCGTGATCGAAGGCCTCAGCGAGCAATGTCCGCTCGGCGTCGATTTCCATCACCGGCTGGAGGAGGAGCAGCGCGCGGGCGGCTTGAAAGTGTGGAGCTTCGCGCGCCCGCTGCCGCTGTCCGAGCGCGTGCCGGTGCTGGAAAACATGGGCTTCCGGGTGGTGGACGAGCGCACCTATCACATCGAGCCGCAAGGCGGCGCGGGCGTCTGGTTCCACGACATGCTGCTGGAGCGCAGCGACGGCGGCATGATCGATCTCGCTCAAGCCAAGGCGCGGCTCGAGGCCGCCTTCCTGATGGTGATGCGCGGCGTCGCCGAGAGCGACGGCTATAACGCGCTCACGCTCGCCGGCGGAATGGCGTGGCGCGACGTGGCGCTGATCCGCACGCTGTCGCGCTTCCTGCGTCAGATCCGCGTGCCCTATTCGCAGGATTACATGTGGGCGACGCTGGTGAAGCATGCCGCCATCGCCGGCGACGCGGTCGAGTTGTTCCACGCCCGCTTCGATCCGCGCGCCGAAGCCGCCAAGGACCGCGCCGATAAGCAGAGCGCGATTGCCGCGCGCATCGAAGAAGAATTGGGGAAAGTCGATAGCCTGGACGAAGACCGCATCCTGCGCCATTTCGCCAACGCGGTGCAGTCGGCGATCCGCACCAATTTCTACCAGATCGACAAGGACGGCCAGTCCAAGCCGCTGATCGCGGTCAAGTTCGAAAGCGGCAAGCTCACCGAGCTGCCGCTGCCGCGCCCGCTCTACGAAATTTTCGTCTACTCGCCGCGTGTCGAAGGCGTGCACATGCGTTTCGGCAAGGTGGCGCGCGGCGGCATCCGTTGGTCCGACCGGCCGCAGGATTTTCGCACCGAGATTCTCGGCCTGGTGAAAGCGCAGCAGGTGAAGAACGCGGTGATCGTGCCGGTCGGCGCCAAGGGCGGCTTCGTGCCCAAGCTGATGCCGAAAGGCGCCGCGCGCGAGGTGGTGCAGGCGGAAGGCGTCGCGACCTACAAGCTGCTCATCTCCACGCTGCTCGACATCACCGACAATTTCGCGCCCGACGGCGCGATCATCGCACCCGACGGCGTGGTGCGGCACGAGGGCGACGATCCTTATCTGGTGGTCGCCGCCGACAAGGGTACTGCGACGTTCTCCGACATCGCCAACGCCATTTCCATCGCGCACGACTACTGGCTGGGTGACGCCTTCGCCTCCGGCGGCTCGGCCGGCTATGACCACAAGGCCATGGGCATCACCGCGCGCGGCGCCTGGGAGGCGGTGAAGCGGCATTTCCGCGAGATCGACGTCGATACGGCCGCAACGCCATTCAGCGTGGTCGGCGTCGGCGACATGTCGGGCGATGTGTTTGGCAATGGCATGCTGCGCGAGAACACCATCAAGCTGATCGCGGCGTTCGACCATCGCGACATCTTCATCGATCCCGATCCCGATCCGACCGCGAGCTTCGCCGAGCGCAAGCGGCTGTTCGCGTTGCCGCGCTCGAGTTGGCAGGACTACGACAAGAAACTGATTTCCCAAGGCGGCGGCGTCTATCCGCGCGCATCGAAGGAAATCCGGCTGAGCGGGGAGGCGCAAAAGCTGTTCGGGTTAAGCGAAAGCGTGACGCCGCAGGACGTGATGAAGGCGATCCTCAAGGCGCCGGTCGATCTGCTGTTCTTCGGCGGCATCGGCACCTACGTGCGGGCGGCGAGCGAAAGCGATGAAGCGGCCGGCGACCGTGCCAACGATGCCATCCGTGTCAGTGGTGCCGATCTCAATTGCAAGGTGATCGGCGAGGGCGCCAATCTCGGCATGACCCAGCGCGGCCGCATCGAGGCCGGCTTGCGCGGTATCCGGCTCAACACCGACGCCATCGACAACTCCGCCGGCGTCAACACCTCCGACGTCGAGGTCAATATCAAGATTGCGCTGAGCGCTCCAGTGCGCTCCGGCGCGCTGACCATTGCGGCGCGCAACGCGCTGCTCGCCGAGATGACCGACGAGGTCGCGCGCCTGGTGTTGCGCAACAACTACCAGCAGACGTTGGCGCTGTCGCTGGCGCAGCGGCGCGCCTTGGAGGATCTCGGCTTCCAGCAGCGGCTGATGCAAATCCTGGAAATGCGCGGCCAGCTCGACCGCACGGTGGAATTCCTGCCCGACGAGATGGCGATCGCCGACCGCCGCAAGCGCAACCTGGCGCTGACGCGGCCGGAGCTCGCCGTGCTGCTGGCCTACGCCAAGCTCTCGCTTTACAACGAACTGCTCGATAGCACGGTGCCGGACGATCCCTATCTCGGGCGCGAACTCAACCGCTATTTTCCGAAGGAAATGTCGGAGCGCTATCCGGACGCGCTGCACGCGCATCGGCTGCGGCGCGAGATCATCGCCACCCAGCTCACCAATTCCATGATCAATCGCGGCGGCGCCACGCTGGTCGTGCGCATCGCGGACCAAACCGGCGCCGCGCCCGCGGCCATCGCCCGCGCCTTCGCGGCCGTGCGCAACAGTTACGATCTGGTTGGACTCAACAGCGAGATCGACGGCCTCGACAACAGGGTCTCCGGCAAGACCCAGCTCGATCTTTATGCCGCGGTACAAGATTTGTTGCTCGACCGGCTGGTGTGGTTCCTGCGCAATGTCGATCTCAAGCAGGGGCTCGAGACCATCGTCGCGCATTATCGCGACGGCATCGCGCAGGTGGCGGCGGCGCTCGACGCTGCGCTGTCGAAGGCAGCAGCGGCCGCGCGCGCCGCGCGGGTGGCGGAGCTTGCCAAGGCGGGGGTGCCCGAGGCACTCGCGCACCGCATCGCCAGCCTGCCGGCGCTGAAGGCCGCGCCCGACATCGTGCTGGTGGCGGATCGCGCCAAGCAGCCGGTCGGCGAGGTGACCGCGACTTATTTCGCCACCGAGGCCTTCTTCCAGCTCGACCGCGTCGCCCATGCGGTGCCGAGCATCGTGGTGTCGGATTATTTCGATCGGCTGGCGCTCGACCGCGCGCTCGATTCGATTGGCGAAGCGGAACGCCGGCTTACCGCCGCCATGGTCGGCAACGGCGTCGCCGGTGCCGGCGCGGTGGCGGAATGGGTCAAGCCGCGGCAGGCCGAGGTCGAGCGGATTCGTTCCGCGATTCACGAGATCGCCGGCTCCGGGCTGACGCTGTCGAAGCTGTCGGTGGCGGCGAGCTTGCTGGGGGATTTGGCGAGGCGGTGACTCTTATCCCTCCCCGCAAGCGGGGAATAAGAAGCCTCAATGCCTGAAATGCCGCACGCCGGTGAACACCATCGCGACATTATGCGCGTCGGCGGCCTTGATCACCTCGTCGTCGCGCACCGAGCCGCCAGGCTGGATCACCGCAGTGGCGCCGGCCTCAATCGCGACCAGTAGGCCATCGGCGAACGGGAAGAACGCGTCGGAGGCAACCACCGAGCCCTTGGTCAAAGGCGCTGGCAACTTTGCTTCTTTCGCCGCGTCTTCTGCCTTGCGGGCGGCGATGCGGGCGGAATCGACCCGGCTCATCTGCCCCGCGCCGATGCCGACAGTGGCGAGGCCCTTGGCATAGACGATGGTGTTGGACTTCACGTGCTTGACGATGCGGAAGGCGAAACGCAGGTCGCGCAACTCGGCCTCGGTCGGCGCACGCTTGCTGACGACTTTAAGCTCCATCTCGTCCACCACCGCATTGTCGCGCGACTGCACCAGCAGGCCGCCGGCCACCGATTTCACCGTCAATCCGACGCTACGCGGATCGGGCAATCCGCCGGCCAGCAGCAGACGTAGGTTCTTCTTGGCGGCGACGATCTTGATCGCCTCGTCGGTGGCGTCCGGCGCGATGATGACCTCGGTGAAGATCTCGGTGATCGCGCGCGCGGCATCGGCGTCGAGCTTGCGGTTGAGCGCGACGATGCCGCCGAAGGCCGAAGTTGCATCGCAAGCCAATGCTTTTCGGTAGGCGTCGAGCAGGCTGTCGCCTTCCGCCACGCCGCAAGGATTGGCGTGCTTGACGATCACGCAAGCGGCGGTGCGGCGCGGATCGAACTCGGCCACGCATTCATAGGCCGCGTCGGTGTCGTTGATGTTGTTGTAGGACAGCTGCTTGCCTTGCAGCTGGCGCGCCGACGCCACGCCAAATCGCTCGTTGGGCGAGCGATAGAATGCCGCGCTCTGGTGCGGGTTCTCGCCATAGCGCAAGGCCTCGGCCAGCCGGCCGCCGAAGGCGCGGTAGTCCGGCGCGTTGTCATGCAGCGTCTCGGCGAACCAGTTGGAGATCGCCGCGTCATAGGCGGCGGTGCGCGCGTAGGCCTTCGCCGCCAGCTGCTGCCGCAGTTTGAGCGTGGTCATGCCGCTGTGCTGCGCCAGTTCGGCCAGCACCTTGTCGTAGTCGTCGGGCTCGACCACCACGGTGACGTCGGCGTGGTTCTTGGCGGCGGCGCGAATCATCGCCGGCCCGCCGATGTCGATGTTCTCGATGCAGTCGTCGAACGCGGCGCCTTTGGCGGCGGTCGCTTCGAACGGATAGAGATTGACCACCAGCAGATCGATCGGTTTGATGCCGTGCTTCTCCATCGACGCGGCGTGGTCCTTGTTGCCGCGGATCGCCAGCAGGCCGCCATGCACTTTCGGATGCAGCGTTTTGACGCGGCCATCCATCATTTCGGGAAAACCGGTGAGCTCGGCGACGTCGATCACCGTGAGGCCGGCGTCTTTGAGCGCCTTGGCGGTGCCGCCGGTGGAGACCAGCTCGACATCGTAGTCGGCGAGCGCGTTAGCGAAATCCACCAGGCCGGTCTTGTCGGATACCGACAGCAGGGCGCGGGTGATGCGTCGCGGATGGCTGGTCATGGCTTACGAGCTAGCACATGAAGCGGGCGAAAGTGTATGCGTCCCTGGTCAGGTTGCCGGGTGCATCCACAAGCATCAGAGAGGCCGCACGCGCCGTTACAAGGGTCAGCCCCTAAAGCGGTAATTCCGGCTCGTCCGCCCGGGCGGGGCGGGTGCCCGGCGCGACCGGCGGGGTGTGGCAGAAGCTCCAGCGCACCTTGGCGTGCTCGCGCGCATGGCCGTAGATCACGATCTGCACGGCGCGGCGCGGGCCGTCGTTGCCGGCAAGAAACACGCTTTCTTCGATCTCCACCGCGTCGCCATAGGTCGCGAATGTCCACACCTCGCGGTCCGGCATCAGCAGAATCACGCCGCGGCCGTCCGACAGCCGGCTGGCCTTGATTGCCGGATGCAGGTGAAAGCGAATGGCGAATTCGTCGCCAGCGCGCGCGGAGAAGGCGCGGCCCGCGGGCGGCGTGAAGCTGTCCTCGCCGTCGAGCGCAGCCCCGTCGGTGCCAAGCCGGATGGCGCGGCTATGGATCACGCCGAAATCGTTGGCGTAGCCGTCATGCGACGTGCGCAACATCGCGCCGTCGGGCGTGTCCTCGCGCTCGACCTGCACGTTGCGCGGGCCGGTGACGATCGGCATGCCGGAGAGCAGCCGGCGGAACGGACCGGATTCGAGGAAGCGGCACGAGGATGTGTTGTTGAAGGTGACGGTCGAATGCGCGGCGGTCGCGCGCGCCACCTGCCGCCAGGTCTCTTTGTTGACCGCCGGCAAGCCGCAATTGATCACCAGCCGGTGCTGCTTCCACGACAATTCGAACGACAGGCAGCCGGCATGCGCCTCCTGGCTCAAGGCCACCGGCGGCGGGCGGCCGGTATCCATCAGCAGCGCGGTTTGGCCTGCGTCGATGCGCTGATAGCCGGAATGCGGCGCATTCGACACCGGCGTGCCGCGGGCGTCGTCATAGGCGAGCACGGTGGCGAGCAGATCGACCGGCGTCGGCCCCATGCCGTTGAATTGCGCGAAATTGCCGTCGGCATGACGGAAGAAGCGCAGCATCGGCATCATGCGGTCGATGGCATTGTTGAGCGCCGACGGCGGCTGCAGATTGCGCGCGGAGAACAACTGGCGCAGCGGCAGCAGGTCCGCCAGCAATTCGATCAGCGCGCCGGGATTGCGGCTGACATGACCGCCGTCGGGCAGGATCTGCGCGCGCAATTCGTCGATCAGGCGGCGCGCATCGGCGCGCAGGTTGCTGGACTGCCCCTGCATGCAGAGCGTCGCATAATTGAGCACGATCAGCGCCTGCAGCCGCGGCAAGCCGTCGCGCGACTCCTTGAGCGTGCGGCGCAGATAGCGCACCTGCCGCGACAGGCTGCGGATGAAGCGGCGGTAGAAGCGTGCATCGGCGTCCTGCAGCACGAACGGCGCCTGGCTGAGCCAGCAGAGGACGCGGCGCGAAAGAATATCGAGGCGCCAGCCGACCGGATGCCAGCCGCCTTGGATGTTGATCCAGTCGTCGATCAGCGAACGGGCATTGGCGCGGGTGATGGCGGAATCGGCGGCGCGCAAATGGCGCAGCCAGGCGAAGCTCAACAGCATCACCGCCCATTCGTCGGACGGCGGCGTCATTTCGAACGGCGAGCGGCGGTCGCAGATCACCACCTTGCCGGCGAAGGCAAAGCGGCCGGCATAGATTTCGCTGGCACGGGTGGCGTCGGCGGTGCGCAGATCTTGCGGCGCGATCACCAGCCGGTCGGTCTTGGCCGAGGCGAACCGCCAGCGCATCAGCGGATGCGCGTGGATGGCGCCGATGAGGCTACGGAATGCGCGGCGCCCGATCAGCACGGAGAGCCTGGCTCGTTCCGCGACCGAAACCCGCATCATGAAGCTGCTCGTCCCCGGCAACGCGGCCCTATCCCTACGCGCAGTCCACACGATAGCGAAGCGTTGCCAAACGGCCAATATGCCAGCTGGCACCGTGAATTAAGGCGCTTTGGTGAGACGGGCGGCATAGAACCCGTCCAATCCGCCCCAGCGCGGGTCGGGATCGGGAAGCTGCAGCGGTAGCGTGCGCAAATCGCCATCCGCGGTCACGAATTCGGCGTGGCCGAACAGCTCTTCCGCTGTCATGGGCCTGCGGGCGACGCTTTGGTTACGCGCCAGCAAGGCCGCGATCTGGTTCACGCCTTCCTCCGGTTCCAGCGAGCAGACGCAATAGACCAGACTGGCGCCAGGCTTGAGCAGGTCGACCGCGCGGTCGAGCAGCCGCTGCTGCAGCGACGTGAGCGCGGCGAGATCGGCTTCGGTCTTGAGCCAGGGCACGTCGGGATGGCGGCGGATGGTGCCGGTCGAGGAGCACGGCGCATCGAGCAGCGCCGCGTCGAATGGGCCGCCATTGGACGATCCAGGTTTCCATTCCAGCACGTCGGCAGTGACGGTCTCGGCTTGCAGTGAAAGCCGCGTGAGATTTTCGCGCAGCCGCGCCAGCCGCACGCCTGAGCGATCAACCGCAATGACGCGGGCGCCGGCGAAGGCGAGCTGCGCGGTCTTGCCGCCCGGCGCCGCGCATAGATCGGCGACCTCAAGCCCGCGCACGTCGCCGAGCAGCCGCGCCGGCAATGAGGCAGCGGCGTCCTGCACCCACCAGGCGCCTTCGGAAAATCCCGGCAGCAGCGAGATCGCGCCATGCGCGATCGTGCGCACCGTGCCGGTCGGCAGCACGCGGCCGCGCAGGTGCTCGGCCCAGCCTGCCGCATCCTGCTTCACCGTGAGATCGAGCGCGGGCTCGTGGCCATTGGCCTCCGCGATCGCGCGCGCGATGTCGGCGCCGTAAGTCTTGGTCCAGCGCGCCAGCAGCCATTCCGGCGTGTCACGGGCAGCTTGTTCGGCGAGGACGGTGGTGCGGCTCTGCGCCACGCGGCGCAGCACCGCGTTGACCAGGCCGGCGTAACGCGCGGCGCGGCGGTCGGCCTGGGCGAGGCGCACCGACAGATCGACCGCGGCATGGTCGGGAACTTCGAGCCAGAGAATCTGCGCGGCGCCGATCAGCAGAATGGTCTCGGCGCGTGGCGCGTCGGCGGGAAATCCCTTCTCGAGGAAGCCGGCCAGCAGGTGCCGCAAGGTGCCGAGCCGCCGCAGCACGGTGGCGGTAAGCCGGCGCATCAGCGCGCGGTCGCGGTCGGCGAGCGTGGCGAGGCCGGGATGTGCGGCTTTGCCGGAGAGCTGCTCGTCGAGCGCAATGCGCCGCCGCAGCACGCCGTCGAGAATATCGGCGGCGATCCTGCGGGCGGCGAGGCCGGGGACTTCCGGCTGAGGGGAGGTGCGCGGTCGCGCCATGACGCAATCATTGCCATAAATTGTGGCGTGGGCGCGAACCGTTTGGAAAAAACCTCATCGGCGCACAGGTTTACGCGGGCCGACCGCGGCGGATTTAGTTGCGAAATATTTTAATTACCACCTCAGATTGCGCTTGCGCGAATCGACGGCAGGCGGCAGCGGGTGATCGACGGCGACACCTTCGAGGCGCGGGTGCGCATCTGGCCGGGCATGGAGATCACCACGCGCGTCCGCCTGCGCGGCATCGACGCGCCGGAAATGCACGCGCGCTGCGAGGACGAACGGGCGAAGGCGCTGGCCGCGCGCGACGCGCTGGTGCGAATCTTAAACGAAGGCACGGTCGGCATCTCGCGTATCGGTCAGGACAAATACGGCGGCCGCGTCGATGCCGATGTCTCGACCGCAAGGACGCCTGATGTGTCGGCGGCGCTGTTCGAGCGCGGCTTGGCGCGCCGGTATTCCGGCGGTCGGCGCGAAAGCTGGTGCGGGTGACGAGCGCTCTTCAGAGCGCGCGCTTGGCGCTACTTGGTTCCAGCGGAGGAAGGCGCGCTCGGCGCTCGCAAGCTTCCCCACGGATCGGCATTTTTACTGGCGTCCGGAATCCGGTCGAGCGTGGATTTGTACGCCCTGTCGGTATCTTTTTCGTGCGCCTGCTTTTGCTCCAACTGCGCTTTCTCCTTGGGGCTGAGTCCCGGAATTGGCTGCGCATAAGAAATTTGTGTGAGCAGCGCCATCGCTATCATTGTTGCCGTGAATATCTTCACGGGGTACCTCATTTGCTCATGGCTCATTTTTTATTTTGCCGAGGGGCGTTTTGCAGGCACGCCCGCACTGCGCGACCCGCCGTTTCTCTAAAGAACTCTTAAGCCTGAAATCAATAAAAACCAAGCTAGCCGGAAATTCCGCAGAAATACTGTTTCGCCCTCGGAGAACGACACTACTGAAGCACGTAAACCTCGGAGCCGAGCGGCACCCGCCGATAAAGGTCGAGCACGTCCTCGTTGTGCATCCGGATGCAGCCGTGCGAGACGAAGCCGCCGATCGAAGCCGGATCGTTGGTGCCATGGATGGCGTAGTTGCCGCGATTCAAACCCAGTACCGCGGCGCCCATCGGATTGCGCGGCGAGCCGCCGGGAATGGTGTAAGGGATCTGCGGATTGGCGCGCGCGATGTCGGACGGCGGCCCCCAGGACGGACGCAGCAGCTTCTGCGCCACCCAGGCCTTGCCGTGCCAAGCCATGCCGGCCTTGCTGACGCCGACCGGACAGCGGATCGCCTGGCCATGCCCGACCACGTAATAAAGCTCGCGCGCGTGGGTCACGATCACGATGGTGCCGGCCTCATAGCCGCGGAACGATACGATCTCGCGCGCGGACGCCGACAGCTGCGCGCTTAGCGCCAGCGCGCCGGCGACGACGGCGATTTTGAGCCAATGCCGGCGGGTCATGACATTTTTCTTGCGCATGATCGTTTCCGAAAACCGGTTCCCACTATTCGGGATCATGCGCTATCGCTCGACGATCACCGGCGTGCCGACAGCGACCAGGCGGTAGAGCTCGACGATGTCGCGGTTGTGCATGCGGATGCAGCCGTAGGAGACGAAGCCGCCGATCGAGGCCGGCCGGTTGGTGCCGTGGATGGCGTATTCGCCGCCGCGCAGCATGAGCGCGGCCGCGCCCATCGGATTGTTGGCGGCGCCGCCGGCAATGACGTCCGGCAGATTGGGATGCTCGCCGCGGATCGCCTGCGGCGGCGCCCAGGCCGGCCGCACATATTTGCCTTCGACGCGCGCGCGCCCGGTCCAGGTCTTGCCGCTGCGGCCGACGCCGACGGAGAAGCGCAGCGCGCGCTGCTCATCGATGACGTAATAAAGCCTGCGCTTGCCGGTTTTAACCACGATGGTGCCGGGCGCGAATCCGGAGAACGCGACGACCTCGCGATCAAGCGTGGCGGAATGCGCCACCGCCGCCGCCAGCAGCGCCCACGCCAACACGATCGCGATGAAAAGTGCCGCCCGTCTCAGCACGAAAACCATAGCATCCGCCCGCACCTGTTAACGGCCGCAATGATAATGCGGCGCGCGGACGGCTCGGGCGAAAGCTCGAAGTAACGTAAACGACGATTAAAAGGCAGCTGTTTTCACCCTCTCCCCGTAAAATGGGGAGAGGGAAAGCGTTACGCCCCCGCCTTGGCGCCGGCCTTCTTGTTCTGCCGGTTGTGCACCAGGTCATCCACGACGTGCGGATCGGCCAGCGTCGAGGTGTCGCCGAGATTGCCGAATTCGTCCTCGGCAATCTTGCGCAGGATTCGGCGCATGATCTTGCCCGAGCGCGTCTTCGGCAGGCCGGGCGCGAACTGGATCAAATCGGGCGAGGCGATCGGGCCGATCTCCTTGCGCACCCACTGCACCAGTTCCTTGCGCAGCTCTTCGCTGAGCTTCTCACCCGACATCAAAGTGACATAGGCGTAGATGCCCTGGCCCTTGATGTCGTGCGGATAGCCGACGACCGCCGCTTCCGAAACTTTCGGATGCGCGACCAGCGCGCTTTCCACTTCGGCGGTGCCGAGGCGGTGGCCGGCGACGTTGATCACGTCGTCGACGCGGCCGGTGATCCAGTAGTAGCCGTCCTCGTCGCGACGGCAGCCGTCGCCGGTGAAGTACCTGCCGGGATAGGTTTTGAAGTAGGTGTCGATGAAGCGCTGATGGTCGCCATAGACCGTGCGCATCATCCCCGGCCAGGCATCGGCGATGCACAGATTGCCGGAGCAGGCGCCTTGCAGTGCCTTGCCTTCGGCGTCGACGATCTCCGGCACGACGCCGAAGAATGGCCGCGTCGCCGAGCCGGGCTTGAGCCTGGTCGCGCCCGGCAGCGGCGTGATCAGAATGCCGCCGGTCTCGGTCTGCCACCAGGTATCGACAATCGGGCTGCGGTCCTCGCCGACCACGTGGTAGTACCACTCCCAAGCTTCCGGATTGATCGGCTCGCCGACGGTGCCGAGCAAGTGCAGCGACTTGCGCGAGGTCTTCTTCACCGGTGCATCGCCGCCTTGCATCAGCGCGCGGATCGCGGTCGGCGCGGTGTAGATGATGTTGACCTTGTGCTTGTCGCATACCTCCCAGAAGCGCGAGCTGGTCGGATAGTTTGGCACGCCCTCGAACATCATGGTGATGGCGCCGTTGCAGAGCGGGCCATAGACGATGTAGCTGTGGCCGGTGACCCAGCCGACATCGGCGGTGCACCAGAAGATGTCGCCGTCGTGATAGTCGAACACGTATTGGTGCGTGATCGCGGTGTAGAGCAGATAGCCGCCAGTGGTGTGCAGCACGCCCTTCGGCTTGCCGGTGGAGCCCGAGGTATAAAGAATGAACAGCGGGTCCTCCGCGTTCATCTCCTCGCACGGGCAATCGGCCGGTACGATCTTGGCGATATCGTCGTAATAGACGTCGCGCCCGGGCTTCATGTTCACTTTTTCGCCGGTGTGGCGCACCACGATGATGCTGGCGACGTGGCCGGCCTTGTCGGCCGCGGCGTCGGCATTCACTTTCAGCGGAATCTTGCGGCCGCCGCGCACGCCTTCATCGGCGGTGACGATGACGGTCGACTTGCAATCCTCGATGCGGCCGGCGAGCGAATCCGGCGAGAAGCCGCCGAACACCACCGAATGGACGGCGCCGATGCGCGCGCAGGCGAGCATGGAAATCGCCGCTTCCGGAATCATCGGCATGTAGATGGTGACGCGGTCGCCCTTCTTGACGCCGCGCGCTTTCAGCACGTTGGCGAAGCGGCAGACCTCGGCGTGCAGCTGCTTATAAGTGAGCTTCTTGTCGTCCTTGGGGTCGTCGCCTTCCCACAGGATGGCGGTCTGCTCGCCGCGTTTGGCGAGATGCCGGTCGACGCAGTTGTAGGCGACGTTGAGCGTGCCGTCCTCGAACCATTTGATCGAGACGTTGTGCGGATCGAAGGAGGAGTTCTTGACCTTCTTGAACGGCTTGATCCAGTCGATGCGCTTGGCCTGCTCGGCCCAGAAGCCGTTCGGATCCTTGATCGAGCGCGCGTACATCTCCTGGTACTTGGCGTCGTCGATAAAGGCGCGCTTCCGCCAGTCGGCTGGAACGTCATAGATCTTGTCGGACATCGGAACTTCCTCCCCGCCCCACCCGGCTATCCCGTGGGTGCTTATTGCTGCGCAGTTTAAGCTATTATGCGCTGGCGGTCCGACGAGCGACAAGGCGGGGGCATTACACTTTGGTCGTGACTGCCGGTTGAGAAATATCAATGCATTCTCGGCCGGACCGCGGCTGACGGCTTTTGAGCCGTTTTGCGCCTATACGCCCCAGGCGCCGATAATCGCGCCCATCAGCAGCAGCGCCGCCAGCCAATGGCCGCCGTCGATCACGATCAGCTTGGGGCTGCGCATGCCGAAGGTGTTGTTGACCGCCAGCGTGGTGATGACGAAGCCGAACCAGATGAAGGCGGCCGAGATCACGCCGTTCTTCATGGTCAACTCGCCGAGATGGCCCATCACGCCAGCCAGCATCCAGGCCATGATCAGGTCGGCGACGAAGGCGATGATGAGCGGCCAAGGACCTGCGCCCTTGCCGTGATGGGCGCGGATCATCTCCGAGGTGAAGCCGTGCGCCGCCATCCATGGTCTAGCCAGCAGGCGATACCAGACGCCGCCGAGGCCGAAGCCGAGCGCGCCCGCCACCAGCACGGCCAAGTAATTGATGCCTGCGAAGGTCATGGAGGTCCTCCCGCTATCCCAGCCCGCTCATCTTGCACACGATCTTCCACTCGGCGTCGGTTACCGGCTGCACCGACAGCCGCGTGTTGTTGACCAGCATCATGGCCTTGAGCTTCGACGCGGTCTTGATCGCATCGAGCGTCACCGGCGTGGGCAATGGCTCAATTGCCTTCACGTCCACCGCCACCCACGGCTCGCCCGGTTTGGCGCTCGGATCCGGATAATGCTCGCGGATCACCTCGACGATGCCGACGGCCTGCTTGCCGATATTGGAGTGATAGAAGAAGGCGCGGTCGCCCTTTTTCATCTTCATCAAATTGAGCTTGGCCTGATGGTTGCGCACGCCCGACCAGGCTTCGCCCTTGGCGCCTTTCGCCACCTGCTGCTGCCACGACCAGGCATCGGGTTCGGATTTCATCAGCCAGTAGGGCATTTCACTCTTCCGACTTGATCGGCCGCGTCAGCAGCGATTCGATCGCTTCGTCGACGCTCAGTCTGTCCGCCAGCACGGCGGCGATCGCCGTCGAAATAGGCATCTCGACGTCGCGCTCGCGCGCCATTTCCAGCAGCACCGGCGCGGTGAAGGCGCCTTCGGCCAATTTGCCGTGCGCGGCGCTGTCGGGCGTCTCGCCTTTGCCGAGCGCGACGCCGAACGAAAAATTGCGCGACTGCGGGCTGGAGCAGGTGAGGATGAGATCGCCCAGGCCGGACAGGCCGGTGAGCGTCTCAGGCCGCGCGCCGAACGCCTTGCCGAAACGCATTAGCTCGGCAAAGCCGCGCGTCGTGAGTGCCGCCGCCGCGCTCGCGCCCAGCCCACGGCCGGCGACGATACCGGCGGCGATCGCCAGCACGTTCTTGGCGGCGCCGCCGATCTCAACGCCGCGCACGTCGCTCGAATGATAGGGGCGGAAGCTCGCTGAGCCGATCGCTTGCGCGAGCGCGCCGGCAATCTTGGCGTCGGTCGCGGCCAGCGTCACCGCCGTCGGTAATCCGCGCGCGACGTCGGCGGCGAAGCTCGGGCCGGACAAAATCGCCGGCACCGCGTCAGGCGCGCATTCGGCGATGATCTCGGTCATGAATTTATGGGTGCCGTGCTCGATGCCCTTGGCGCAGGCGATCAGCGGCGTGCGTTTTTGAATAGACTGCGCCAGCGCCGTGACCACCGAGCGCATCGCCTGCGCCGGCACCACCAAGAGCATGGCGTCGGCGTGCGCCGCCTCGGCCAGGTCGCGCGTGACCTTGATGCCGACGTCGAGGCGAACGCCGGGCAGGAAGCGGCTCTCGCGGTTGACGGCGAGATGCTCGGCATTGCCCGCATCGTGTTCCCACAGCGTCACGCTGCGGCCGGCGCGCGCGCAGGTTTGCGCCAGCGCGGTTCCCCAGGCGCCGCCACCGAGCACGGCGATGCGGTTGATGGTCATGCTTTGCAGCCCCAGAAAGCGTCACTGATGAAAATGTGCGCGGCAACAATGTGCTCGCTCCCCCTCAAGGGGGGAGGTGAAGAGAGTATGACGCTCGGCTGAATCATCGACGTTTGAATCATTTATATGCCGCATTGCGTTGTCCGACCGCCTTAGTGGCAGCGATCTCGTCGAGCGGCCAGCGCGCGCGCGGCGCCACATCGAGCGTATCGGTGAGGCCGAGCGCCAACCGTTCGGCGCCGGCCCAGGCGATCATGGCGCCATTGTCGGTGCACAGCTCGAGCGGCGGCGCCACCAGCACGGTGCCGACTTCGAAGGCGAGACGATGCAGCACCTTGCGGATCGCCTGATTGGCGGCGACGCCGCCGGCGGCGACCAGCGCGGACGGCGCGCCGTAGGTGGCGCGGAACATGCGCAGGCCGGCGCGCAGCCGGTCGAGCACGACATCCACTACCGCCTGCTGGAACGAGGCGCACAAGTCGGCCACGTCCTGATCCGACAGCGGCGCGATCTTTTCCGCTTCCAGCCGCAACGCGGTCTTCAGACCGGAGAGCGAAAAGTCCGCGTCCTTGCGCCCGTGCATCGGGCGCGGCAGCGCGAAGCGATTGCCATCGCCGCGCGTGGCTTCCTTCTCGACCTGCGGGCCGCCCGGATAGCCTAAGCCCAGCAGCTTGGCGGTCTTGTCGAAGGCCTCGCCGATGGCGTCGTCCATGGTGGTGCCGAGCCGCACGTAATCGCCGATGCCGCGCACCGCGACGATCTGGGTGTGGCCGCCGGAGGCGAGGAACAGGCAATAAGGAAACGGCGTGGCATCGGTCAGCCGCGCGGTGAGCGCATGCGCTTCCAGATGATTGACCGCGATAAGCGGCTTGTTCTTGACCAGCGCGATCGCCTTCGCCGTGGTCAGCCCGACGATGACGCCGCCGATCAGTCCCGGCCCGGCGGCGGCGGCGACGCCGTCGATCTCGTCAAAGGAGCGCTCGGCCTCGCCCATGGCCTTGGCGATGATGAGATCGAGCGCCTCCACATGGGCGCGCGCGGCGATTTCGGGAACCACGCCGCCGAAGGCCGCGTGCTCGCTCACTTGGCTGAGCACGATATTGGACAGGATCTTGCCGCGGCCGTCCTCGGAACGCTCGACCACCGCTGCCGCGGTCTCGTCGCAGGTCGTCTCGATGCCGAGGACGATCATTCGATCCTCACTTCTTACCTCTCCCGGTAAGGGCGAGGTCGACGGCGGGTGAAATAATAGCTAGTCCATTGTCCCAGGGGCCGATCCGGTTCGGCCTAGCATCGTGAGGTTACAGGTTGCAATCCTTGGCGCAATCCTTTGGGCAATCCTCAGGCGCAGCCGCCTTGCGCATCGGCACGCGCGGCAGCCCGCTCGCCCTGGTGCAGGCGCGAACCGTGCGCGCGCGGCTGGCCGTGGCACTGGGGGCGAATGAGGAAGCGATCGAGATCAAGATCATCCGCACCACCGGCGACGCCATCCAGGACCGCCCGCTGGCGGAGGAAGGCGGCAAAGGGCTGTTCACCAAGGAGATCGAGGACGCCTTGCGGGACGGCCGCATCGATCTGGCCGTGCATTCGGCCAAGGACATGCCGACCTTGCTGCCCGTGGGGCTGATGTTGGCGGCCTGCCTCGAGCGCGAAGATCCGCGCGATGTCTTCATCAGCCGCAAGGCCAAATCGCTCGCCGACCTGCCGCACGGCGCGACGCTGGGCACCGCCTCGCTGCGGCGGCAGGCGATCGCCAAGCGGGCGCGGCGCGATTTGAAGATGACGCTGCTGCGCGGCAACGTCGACACACGGCTGCGCAAGCTCGATGAGGGACATGTGGACGCAACGATCCTGGCGCTGGCTGGGTTGAAGCGGCTCGGTCTCGTGGATCGTGGAACTACGATCATGAGCGCGGATGAATTTCTCCCGGCGGTCGGGCAGGGCGCCATCGGCATCGAAGCGCGCGAGAACGACGAGCGCACCCGCGAGATACTCGCACGCATCGATCATGCCGACACCTCGACCGCGCTCGCCGCCGAGCGCGCATTTCTGGCGGCGCTCGATGGCTCTTGCAAAACGCCGATCGCCGGGCACGCCACGCTGTCGGGGGACGCGGTGCACTTCCGCGGCCTGATCGCGCGGCCGGACGGTGCCGCCGCTCACGACATCGACGGAACGGGCAATCGCCAGGACGCAATCAAGATCGGCGCCGAAGCCGGACATGAACTCAAGCGGCTCGCCGGTCCCGGTTTTTTCGACTAGCGCATGATCCCGAAAAGTGGGAACCGGTTTTCGGACAAGATCATGCGCAGAAAAAAATGATCATGCGCCTCGCCGTCACCCGCCCGCAGGCCGATAGTGAACGCACCGCAACGGCACTGCGCGCGCGCGGCCATCAGGTGCTGGTCGCGCCATTGATGCGGGTCGAGCCGGTTGCGGCCGATCTGCGCGGCAGCTGGGCGGCCGTCATTATGACCAGCGCGAACGCGCCCGCCGCGATTGCCGCACACCCGGCGCGCGACGCGCTGATCAAGCTGCCGGTGTTTGCGGTCGGCCGGCGCAGCGCCGATGCAGCGCGGGCTGCGGGATTTACCGATGTCACCTCGGCCGGCGGCGATGTGCGCGATCTGGTGCGGCTCATTGCCGAGCGCCGCGCCGATGCATCGGGGCCGTTGCTTTATCTTGCCGGCGAGGATCGCGCCGCCGACCTGATCAGCGAACTCACCGCGCACGGCATCGCCGCCGAGATGCGGATCGTCTATCGCGCAGTCAGCGTGCCGTTCCCGTCCGAGCTGATCGCGGCGCTCAAGGCGGGAGCGCTCGACGCGGTGCTGCATTTTTCCCGGCGCAGCGCCGACAATTACCTTGCCGGCGCGAAGGCCGCCGGCCTGCTTGCGGAAGCGCTGGCGCCGCGCCATCTCTGCTTGTCGGCGCAAATCGCCGAGCCACTCGTAGGCGCAGGCGCCAGCCGCATGGCTGTCGCTGCGCGTCCGGACGAGGCTGCGTTGATCGAACTCGTGGACGCGTCACAAGTTTGACATTGGCGCGCTCGCGCCATTTGCGTTATCCCCTGCGGGCAAGTGGGGCCGATTCGTCGAGGACCTGCGCATGGCAGACAAGCGCACAACACCGGAAGCGTCCCAAGGTCCGCGCCGCAAGAAGCGCGCGGCGCCGACCATCGATCTTACCGCTACCGAAGTGCAGCCGGCGGCTGCGGCTGGCGAACCGCCGCCGCCACATTCAGCAGCGGAGCCGCCGCCGTCCGAACCGCCGCCACCTCCCGCGCAGGAGAAGCCTGCGGCCGATCACGAAGTTCCTCCCGTGGCGGGTATGAACGGAACGGCCGACAATTCCCGCAGCGGGCTGAACGCCTATTTCACCGGGCCGACGCTCGCCGCCGGGGCCGCCGGCGCGGCCATGATGGCGCTGGTGCTGTTTGCGCTCTGGCTCACCGGCCTGGTGCCCATCCGCTACGCCGGCTCGACCGCCATGCGCGCGCGCGTCGCGGGGCTGGAAATGCAGATCCACGGCCTGCAGAACCGTCCGGCCGGAGCGGGGGACAGCAAGTCGACAGCCGCGCTCAACGACCGCATCGCCAAGATCGAAGACACGCTCGCCAAACTTGCCATGGGCGATGCCAGCGTGAGCGAACGCATTGCCGCCGCCGACAACGCCATGAAGTCGCTGGGCGTCGCGCTTGCCGCGCTCAACCGCCGCAGCGACGATATCGCCGGCAATGCGGCGAAAGCGCGCGAAAGCGCCGAGGCGGCGGAGAAAGCGGTGACGGACTTGCGGGCGACCATGCAGGACGTTGCGAAAAGTGCCGCCACCGGCATTTTGCCCGCCGAACTCGACGCGCTGCAAAAGCGCATCGCCGCGCTCGAACAATCCGCCAAGGCCGCGCGTGAGGACATTGCCAAGACGGCGGCCACCGACACCGCCGCGCGGTTGGCCTTGAGCGCGGCGGCGCTGCGTAACGCGGCGTTGAGCGGCGCGCCGTTCGCGGCCGAGCTTGCCCAAGCAAAATCGCTCGGCGCCGTTGAGAAGACTTTGGCGCCGCTCGAGCCGTTCGCGGCCTCTGGTGTGCCGACACAAGCAGCGCTGGCGCAGGAGCTGCGCGCCCTGGTGCCGAGCATGCTGAAAGCGTCCGGCGCGCAGGCGCCGGCCGGCGGCTTCCTCGAACGGCTGCAGGCCAATGCCGGAAAGCTCGTGCGCATCCGCCCGGTGGACGCGCCGCCGGGCGACGAGCCTTCCGCGGTGTTGGCGCGCGTCGAGATCGCGGCGGCCCATGCCGACGTCGCCGCTGCGCTCACCGATCTCGGCAAGCTAGCGATTGCCACGCGCGCGCCCGCGCAAGACTGGATCGCGAAGGCGCAGGCGCGCCAGGCCGCGCTCGCGGCCGCGCGGCAGTTCGCTGTTGAAACCGCGCGCGCGCTCGGCCAGCGGTGAGGGCGCGATGATCCGGGTCATCCTGTTCCTGGTGTCGGTCGCGATCATCGCGGCGGGCTTTGTCTGGGTCGCCGACCGGCCGGGCGACGTCGCCATCACCTGGATGGGCTACCGGATCGAGGCCTCGCTGATGGTGGCCGCTCTCGCGGTGGCTGCGCTCATCCTTATCGCCATTCTGCTGTGGTCGGTTGTGCGCGGCATTCTGCGCTCGCCCGAGCAGGTGTCGCTGTTCTTCCGGCATCGCCGCGCGATGAAAGGCTATCTCGCGATCTCGCGCGGGTTGATCGCGGTCGGCGCCGGCGACTTGCGCATCGCGCGCAAAGCGGCCGATGAGGCGGCGCGGCTGTCGGGCGGCGATCCGCTGACGCTGCTGCTCAGCGCGCAATCGGCGCAGATGGCCGGCGACCGCGGTGGCGCCGAGCGCGCCTTCCGCGCCATGGCCGAACGCGACGACACCAAGCTGCTGGGCCTGCGCGGGCTTTATATCGAAGCGCAGCGCCGCGACGATGCGCAGGCCGCGCGGCTGGTCGCCGAACAGGCGGCGAAGGCGCAGCCTTCGCTGGCCTGGGCCGGGCAGGCGGTGCTTGATTATCGCTGCGCCGCCGCCGACTGGGCCGGCGCGCTTTCAGCGCTCGATCACATGAAGGGCGCGCTCGAGAAGGCCGATTATCGCCGTAAGCGCGCGGTGCTGCTCACCGCCCGCGCGCTGGCGCTGGAAGACATCGACCGCGATGCCGCGCGCGCGCTGGTGCTGGAGGCGGTCAAGCTCGCGCCCGATCTGGTGCCGGCGGCGGCGCTGGCCGGGCGGCGGCTGGCGGAGTCGGGCGAGCATCGCAAGGCTCGAAAAATCCTGGAAGCGGCGTGGACGATCAATCCGCATCCTGACATTGCGGACGCTTACGCCAATCTTCGCCTCGGCGATTCCGCGCGCGAGCGGCTGGCGCGCATGCAGAAGCTTGCCGACAAGGTGCGGGGCCAGCTGGAAGGCGCGATTGCCGTGGCGCGCGCCGCGCTCGATGCGCGCGAGTTCAGAATCGCGCGGGCGGCGCTGGCGCCCTATCTGTCGGTGCCGATCCGGCGTGTCGCCACCGTGATGGCGGAGATCGAGGAGACCGAGCACGGTGACGAAGGCCGCGTGCGCGAATGGATGGGCCGCGCGATGCGCGCCTCCGGCGATCCGCTGTGGACGGCGGACGGCGTGGTGTCCGATCGCTGGCTGCCGGTGTCGCCCAACGGGCGGCTCGATGGCTTCGAATGGAAACTGCCGCTGGCCGAAATCGGCGTCAGCCGTCCGGTGATCGAGGTCGCAGCCCCGCCCGCCGCGGAGCTTGGCGAGGTCTCGGTGCCCGATCTGAAGACTCAGCCGGCGCCCGAATTGCAGAGCAAGCCCGAGCCGCTGGAAAAGCCCGCGCGCAAGTCAACGAAATCCGCGGCCAAATTCGCGGGCAAGGCGGCGGCGAAAGCAAAACCGGTCGAACCGGTGATCCCGCTGGTGCACGCGCCGGACGATCCGGGCCCCGATTCCGGCCTGGACGGCGATCCGGTGCCGGAGCCGTCATCGCCGCCGGCCAGAGATGCCTGGCAGCGCATCATGCAATTGTTTCGCTAAGCCGCGAAAACGGCGGTTTAGGGCCGTTTTGCCCCATAAAATGTGGGTTGCAGGTTGCTTGCCAAGGAGGTCCGGCGCCGATATCAGTGGCGCTGACTTTTGAGCCGGCGTAGCTCAGCGGTAGAGCATCCGCTTCGTAAGCGGGTGGTCGGGGGTTCAAATCCCTCCGCCGGCACCAACCTTCTAACAACCGAGAATTGGTCTAGAGCGTACCGAAGCGCACTCCCGTGCAATCGGGAGACGCAGGGAGAGCTGTTTTGAATGTCGCCGAGCTGACGTCGGAAGCCGTGGTTACCTCGTGGTTACAAGTGCAATCCAACCTGGTCGTGTATCCAGTGCTGAACAGGCGGCCAATTCTGTGCCGCCTCGTTGATCGGCTCTATATAGCGTTAACGCTATAATAACCCTCACGCTATATAGCGTCGACGCTATGTTCTACAGCGCTGACCCCCAAACATGACTAAAGGCGAACGATTAGTGTCCAAGGTGCTGCATAGTGACGTGGCGCAGGTAATTATGGCGGCACGTACAAGTGCTGGAGTTACCCAAGTTGAACTCGCAAAGCGAATGAAAACAACACAGACGGCAATCGCTCGATTGGAGAGTGGACGTGTGGCGCCAAAGACTTCGACCTTGCAACGCTTCGCCAAAGCGATTGAGCGACAGTTAGTAATCAATTTTATAAAGTCCGAGCACAAGAGCCGAGCAACGAAAGGTAGACCTCATGACTGAAGTCAACGCCGATCTGCTTGGGTTCGTTGGGTCACAGCGCTTTTCAACGGTACTTGCGGATCCTCCCTGGCAATTTGCTAACCGCACAGGAAAGATGGCGCCAGAACATCGGCGTTTGTCTCGCTACAGCACCCTGACGCTCAATCAGATCATGGAGCTTTCGGTTGGAGAGATTGCGGCACCTACCGCGCATCTCTATCTTTGGTGTCCAAACGCATTGCTTCCGGAAGGCATCGCGGTGATGAAGGCGTGGGGGTTCAACTACAAGAGCAACCTAGTCTGGCATAAAGTACGCAAGGATGGTGGCCCCGACGGGCGCGGTGTCGGATTTTATTTTCGTAACGTGACCGAGCTGGTTCTATTTGGCGTGCGGGGTAAAAATGCGCGGACACTTGCGCCGGGGCGGCGTCAGGTGAATTTTCTTGCAACACGAAAGCGCGAGCATTCGCGGAAGCCTGATGAGCAATATGACATCATCGAAGCTTGCAGCCCCGGCCCCTATCTGGAGCTATTCGCTCGGGGAACTCGCAGAGGTTGGACGGCATGGGGCAATCAGGCAAACCTAGAATATAGGCCTACTTGGAAGACCTATACGTACCAGTTGCCCCCTGAGCCGGCTTTAGCAAGTGGCTGATTACAGTAGGCATAAGCGCACTCACCACCTACAATGCAATCCTAGGGAGTAGAAATCCTAAAGGACAGGGAGGGGGTTGTGTTAGCCAACGTTATGGCCGCGGACCAATTGCGGGGTCTTGCAAGTAGAAAAACGAAAAGCGACGAATTTAAAAGCGTTCGGCATCCGCTTGTCGAGGAAGAGATTGCGAACGGCTGGCTTGTCCAGAAGCGCAACAAATCCAGCACCCGATTACGGAAACCCAAAACGCACGATAGGCATTTTGAGGATCGTGTTTGGGCGCTGATGTACAGGATGGGCTTCAAGAATCTGTCGGGCCAAGGCGGCGCCTATCTCCTTGTTAATTCGGATGAGCCAAAGGGCCCAGACAATCAAATTGATGTTGTAGCGATTGATGACGAGGTAGCTTTTGCGATTGAATGCAAATCGAGCGAGAAGCCAAGAAAATTTGCCGATTTTTCAAAGGATCTAGCAAAGCACGTTGCCCTACGTGACCGATTTACGATTGCTGTGCGCAATCAATTTAATTCTGAGAACAAGCGTCCTTCAATATTTGCTTTTTGGACATCAGGCATAAGTGCATCAGACAATGACAGAACTCGTGCCGAGGCGGAACGCGTCCCTATCTTGGATGGAAAGGACCTTGAATATTATGAACAGCTCGCCAACCAAATTGGCCCAGCTGCCAGATTTCAATTTCTCGCGGATCTATTAGGGGGGCGGTCAGTTCCGGGACTTGAGATTACCGTGCCGGCAATTCGATCGAGAATGGCTGGCGGTAATGCATATACATTTTGTGTTTCACCAGAATATTTACTAAAAATCGCATTCGTATCACACAGAGCCAAAGGTAAGCCTTCTGATATAGACGCCTATCAAAGACTTTTGAAGAGATCACGACTGAAATCAATTCGACAATACATTACGGACGGTGGAATTTTTCCGACTAACATTGTTGTCAACATTGCGGAGCGTCGCTGGTTGACGTTTGAGCGAGGAAAGCAGGAAACGGACAGCAAAGAATCAATTTTTGGGTGGCTCAAAATTCGCCCCGCCTACCGTGTTGCTTGGATCATTGACGGACAGCATCGATTGTTTGCGTATGCAAATCATCCGCTTGCGCGGAAGAGTTTGGTTTCTGTAATGGCATTCGTTGGCCTTGAGCCAAGCGAACAGGCGCGACTGTTCGTAGACATCAATGCGCAGCAACGGAAGGTGAAACAGAGCCTGTTACAGGAGCTTTATGCTGAACTTCATTGGGACGCAGAGGAGCCAGAAGTAAGGGTTCAGGCAATTTTATCAAAAGTTATTCAAGCTCTTGATACGGAGGTCATCTCCCCTTTTCATGGGCGGGTTCTCAAAGCCGATGATACCCGAAGCGATGTACGATGTGTTTCTCTCACAAGCGTCTTTCACGCAATGGAGAGAGGAAACTTTTTCATTGCGCGCATGAGGAAAGGCGAGGTGATCGAGTATGGCCCGCTTTGGGCTGTCGATAGTCAAGCAACTTTAAAGCGTACCATCGCGCTTCTTGTCGGCTACTTCGAAATTATTCGCTCCGAAGCTTCAGATTTGTGGACCAAAGGATCCGGTGAGGGCGGTGGGCTCGCAATGAATGACGGTGTTACGGTCTGCGTCAATGTGCTTCGAAGCATTTTTCATCATCTTCAAACGGTCAAAGGCATTCATCTCATTGACCTCGACGATAAAGAGTTGGTCGAAGTAATAGAACCGTGGGCGATGGCAATTGGCAGGCATTTCGCCTCATTGTCGGCAGAACAAGTAGTTCAGTTTCGGGCGCTTCGCGGAGTGCAAGGCCAAACGACTGGTACGCGTCGGTTAGAGGAGGCGCTTCGACAGGCTCACCCAACATTCGATCCACCGGGGTTAAAAGAGTTTCTCGATCGTGAAAAAGCGCAAACCACAACGCGTGCGTTTGAGGAAATTCAAGCCATCGAACAAATTCTTCAAACGACAGTGCTAAGCGAATTAAAAAGCGAATTTGGGACGGACGAAAATGACTGGTGGTTTGGTGGCGTTCCAAAGGGTGTCAGAAAGAAGGTAGATGATCGAGTTAATGAAGAGGCCGGAAAAAAGGGCGGCAGAGAGCAGAACTTTGACCTAATCGACTATCGAGAAATTATCCAAGCGAATTGGCTGCTATTTGAGCCTGCATTTACGCGGGGAAAGGGCTCGAAAGACGCAAAGACCAAATGGATCGTAGAAGTGAACGATCTAAGAAAACCAGTTATGCACGCATCTCGTGGCCAAAGTTTACCGATTACTGAAGAGCAACTTGCCTTGCTTGAAGAGATTCATGAATGGCTAGAGACTCAAGTTGGCCAGACGCTCGACGAATAAAGTTATATCTCTTTGTTATCTGCAAAGCCAATTATCGGGATATTTCACCACTACTGATTACCCTCGAGTAACTTCCCCCGCGCGTCCTATATGTTATAGCGAATCACGGAATTTCTCCGGTGCGCTCTACCCGCGCCCATCTATTCGTTTTAAATTCCGAGACTAGTTGCGCCAGAAACCGGAATACGGCTTACTGAAGCAGCAGCCTACGGCTTAAAAGTAGATTCTGGAAAGCCGTAAAAAGGGACGTTTATAAGTTTTTGCTGATGCAGCAATCTCTCGTCCGCTAGTACAAATAATCCGTTAAGCAAAGCGATCTTGCTTATGTGCGCACGACGACGACAAACCCTACGATTTACGACGTAGATAGAAGGCGACAGCGTCCCGACAAGTCATATAACCGCTACTAGAAATCGGACATTGCTATGGTTCAGGACGTCAAAACAATTGTCGAGGAGCGGTTGGATGACGGCAATCCTGCCGGCGTAGAAATCGAACCAGAAGATTCATCGGTCAGCATTAAAGAACCGTTTGATCCCGAGCGCATAAAGGTAAGGACCGATAAGAAAACAATAGACCTTCTTGTCAAACGAATCGGTCACGGCGAAATTGATCTAGCGCCAGAATTTCAACGACGCGCGAGGATCTGGGATCAGGGACGAAAGGGAAGGCTAATTGAGTCAATATTGCTTCGTATACCACTGCCGGTTTTTTACGTAGCAGCCGATGGAAAAGACAAGTGGTCCGTTGTAGACGGGTTACAAAGACTAACAACGATTTCAGACTTTATGAGCACCGATATGTCTTTTGGTCTATCGGGCCTCGAGTATTTAAAGAATCTCGAAGGTCTCAATTTTGCACAATTAAAACGACCAATGCAGAGACGGATTGAAGAAACCGAACTTGTCATAAACGTCATCGAAGCCGGCACTCCCGACGAAGTGATGATTAACATCTTCAAGCGAATTAATACGGAGGGGGTGCGGTTAAACGGTCAAGAAATTCGTCACGCACTCCATAAAGGACCGGCGCGCAAGTTTCTTCAAACAATTGCAGAATCCGATACGTTCCGTGAGGCAACTTCCCATTCCGTACGAGATGATCGGATGGCCGCGCGAGAATGCGTTCTTCGTTTTTCAGCTTTTTGGCTCACACCATGGGAAAAATACTCTTCGAGCGACCTCGATGGCTTTTTGTCAGATGCGATGCGCAAGTTAAACAGAATGTCCGATCAGCAGCGCGATACTCTCGCTGCGGACTTTAAACGCGCGATGGTAGCTGCGAAAAAAATATTTCGAGATGATGCATTTCGAAAACGTTACGACACTTATTCTGGCCGTAACCCAGTGAGCAAGGCGCTTTTTGAAAGCTGGAGCGTAAATCTTGCCAGACTTGAAGAGGCATCTCTTACAAAACTTGTCGGCCTACGTGAGCGAGTAATTCATTCGTTTATAGACCTTATGAAAGACGACAGATCTTTTGATGTCTCAATTTCCTATAGCACTGGCGATCCTAAACGAGTGTCTAAGCGGTTTGGTGCAATTCAAGCCCTTATAAAACAGGTGCTTTCATGAGCGGAATTATCACAGGGCTTGGATTGCGAAACTTTAAATGCTTTCGCAGTCTCGATCTGCAGCTCGCGCGTTTCACGCTCTTGGCCGGTCTTAATAGTATGGGCAAAAGTAGCGTAATTCAGAGCCTATTGTTGCTACGTCAATCGCGTCAAAGCGGAGCGTTGGCGGCGGGTCGATTGGATCTATCGGGAGATTATCTCGAGCTCGGAACCGGAATTGATGTTTTATCCGATGGTGCTGAAAAAGATGAAATTGGAATAGCAATACAAAATGAGGATGCCGGAAATAACTACCTTTGGCCGCTTGTATTCTCATATGATCGCGATGGTGATCGCCTAGAAATGACCGAGAATACTCTTTTTGACGTAAGTGGCGTTAACGCTCCGCAATTTGAACCGAATGACCTCAATTTCTTACCATTCGAGGGCGATTTTCACTACATTTCCGCCGACAGATTTGGACCGAAAAAGACATCGCCTCTCTCAGAGAGCCGAGTGCAGAGCCGAGACTTTGGCATTCGCGGCGAGTACGTCCTTCATTTCATTCTGTCTCACGGGACCGATTTGCTTGCAGAAGGCGATCCTCGTGCAGTCGGAACAGAAACGCTTTCAATGTCTTCTGTCACCGACATGTGGCTACAAGATATAAGTCCCGGTTCGCATCTATCAATTGCAATGATTCGAGAAGCCGATGCAGCAATTCCTAGTTTTCAATTCAACAGGCCCGGCGACGTTGCCACTAGGGCATTTCGGCCTTCAAATGTGGGCTTCGGATTAAGCTACGTATTGCCAGTCATTGTGTCTTTAGTCGCCGCAAGACCATATTCGTTAGTCATGATTGAGAACCCAGAAGCGCACCTTCATCCAAAAGGGCAAACCCGATTGGGCCAGCTGGCAGTTCGGGCGGCTGCGGCAGGTGTTCAGGTTATTATTGAAACGCATAGCGATCATTTTATGGACGGGGCGAGAATTGAAATCCGCAATAAGACGCTATCACCATCTCGCGCGGTTTTTCATTATTTTCAAAAGACGGATGGAGAGGCGACCGCTGTTACTCCGTCCATTGACAGTGAAGGTCGACTTTCAGATTGGCCTTCTGGCTTTTTCGACCAACATCGGCAAAACACTTCTGCATTAATAAAGCCTCAGCGCTCGTGACAAGTCATGCAAGATTTAATTTTTAATCGGGCATCTCTTACGCCCCTCTACACAGAAAGAAATACAGCTATCAATCACATAACGATATTGATGAAAGCTGTGGCGGTGCTTGACAGCCACCAGATGTGTAGTGGTGTATTCCGGCTTCCCGATAATCCGTATCTAATTCCTCTGGTTGAACGCGGGGCCAATCAAGCGCCCGAGTCAGTTGGTGAACTTATTACGTCTCTGTATTTCCAATCTGAAACTCACGATATTGCAACCTTGTTTGATGCGTTTGCTCGAACGTTTCCATCCGATTCCGGTTTATCTGACGACGTGATCTCGGCGCTCTTACGCTTGAAAATTGAGAGCAATTTAGAAGGTCATAGTTGTCCGGTTGAAGTGGCCCGGGCAGCAGGCGTTGAAGGTTTGATGTGCGCAATATGCGGTTCAGTATTAACTAGTTTGCTTCGAAGTGGGGAATGGGACAGGGACCAGATAGCCTTTTCTGGCAAGTTGGAGGCGAATCAGCAAGCTGAAAAGTTTGTCTACGATCATGTTGCTACCGAGTCGCATTCAGACGCGCTCTACGCTCGATATATTGTAGCGGCTCGCGAACAACTAACTCAGCAATCGTTTTGGGACCACCGAGAGATATTATTTACAAACCTACAGTTTGGTTGCGACGTAGAAGATCAATTTTATTCGCTCGGGCCCTCTATTGTTTCGCCCGCATTTGAGCGTTTTGCAAAACTTGATCGGATGGTTTTAGATTGGCGCCGCGATATGGGTGACTTGCCCCCCCGGTATGTTGATATGGATCACGAATCAACAACTTCGCTCACTAAGTACAAGGCGTCGCGAACTTATAAAGATCGCAATGGAAATTCGCGAGTGTATGATTGGCACGTACGCTTAAATTCTGGTCATCGGATTAATATCGCGTTAGATGGAAATACTCGCTCGATAGAAGTTGGTTATGTTGGCAACCATTTACCGACTAAGAAATATTGATTTTGCATGTGTGGCTTTGTGTTCCAAGAACCTAATGCAGCGGTGATTTCGGTCCAAACAGTGGCGCCTCTTGCAGGCTCGCAGTATCGACAGTTGCCGCGTGCAAGATAATTGCAACTGTAAGATCAGGTATTGTCCGTCGTCACGCCATTTATGAGGTCAAAAACAATTTATTTGCCGATTGAATAAGTTCGCATTCCGCCGCTAACGATTAAAGTGGAGATGAAATTGCGACAGACCGCCCCGCAAGCGACTAGAGGGTCGCAATACACCAGCTATGGTGACTAAAAGTGACTGATTGGCTATAGTTGCTAGAGCTATTGGTGGACCGGACTTCCAAAAAGGGTGCGCGATGGCTGAGAACGCCACAGCAATAATCCCTCAGTGAGGCGGCCGGATATTCTGGGCGCGCAGCCGGAGTAAAAATCCGGCAACAGATAGCCCTTTGCATCGGATTGGCAGAGGGCGGAGGATGAAGGGCGTGGAACTATATGGAC
>DATBZY010000086.1:0-12582 GCA_036512915.1 Pseudolabrys sp.
ATGGCACCGAGTTCCGCTGGACCCGGGAGGCCGTAGTGGCATGAGGCCGTAGGTAAACAAATACGATAGGAGGAATCTCGAGTTCCACTAAGCCGTGGAAAGATGTCCCTCGCGGGACGATGGATGAGGTGAGTTCGTATGTCCGCTTGGACCTGCCGTTACACTGACGGTAAGGCCGCCACTTAGATTGTTCCGCCTCGTCCTCGAATCCCATAATGGAAGGGCCCTAGTGCCGATTCCGAAGAGAAGCGCGAGCCCGTGAGCGACATCGACACTGCAGTGGTGGATAGTCTGAAAGTGCTTGACCTCAAACGGCCGATTAGAGAAGCGGACATTCCGCGACTACGGTAGCGAGTCCGCTATTGGGGGCAAAGCGGACATTGACCACCGGTTGCTCACCAATCGTGATTTATGAATCCGCGCCCTAGTTATTAAGCCGTCAGCACCACCCGCCCGACGATGCGCCCGGCGCGCAGGTCGTCGAGGGTCGCCTGCGCCTGATTGAGCGGCCGCTCGGCGATCGGCGGGGCTGCGATATTTTTGGCGCGCACCAGGTCGATCAGCTCGCGCGCTTCCGCCAGCGTGCCGGTCTGGGTGCCTTCGATGCTCATGGCTTTGAGCACGAGCATAGCGACCGCGGTCGTAAAGGTGCCGCCGATCAGCCCGGTGACGACGACCTTGCCGCCCTTGGCCAGCACACCGGTGGCGAAATTGAGCGACTTGTCGGAGCCGACGAAGTCGCACGCCGCGTAGATGCCGCCGCTGGCTTTCAACAATTCCTTGCGCGCGCCCGGATCGGCCGGATCGAAGGCGGCCGCCGCGCCGGCGGCGAGCGCGGCCGCGCGCTTGTTGGCATCGATGTCGGCCACATAAGGCGCCGTGCCATACATGGCGCGGGCAAGCGCGAGCCCCATCAGCCCGACGCCGCCGAGCCCGACAAGCAGCAGCGGAGCGCGCGCGGCGCGATCCGACAGGCGTTTGAGCGCGGCATAGGCGGTCAGCCCCGAGCACATCAGCGCGCCGGCATAGGATGCCGACAGCGGCGCGTAGTCGATTGTGTAGCGTGGGTGCGGGATCAGCACATGGCTGGCGAAACCGCCGTCGACCGTGATGCCGAGATGGCGCGGCGCCGCGCAAATGTTTTCATCGCCCGCCTTGCAGGCCGCACATTGGCCGCAGCCGATCCAGGGATAGATCGCGACCGCACGGCCGGGCGTTGCGTCCCGGGCCTCCGGCCCAGCGCTTGCAATCGTGCCGGCGATCTCGTGCCCGAGCGTGAACGGCAGCGTGCGGCCGGCGCGCACGTCGAGCTGCTTGCCGTCGCCGAGCAGGAAATAGCCGTCCTGCATATGCAGGTCGGAATGGCAGACGCCGCAGCGCGCGATGCGCACCAGTACTTGCGTGCCGGTCGGTTGCGGGCAATCGACCACGGTCTCGCACAGCGGCGCGGCGTAAGCGGTTAGCGATTGGCGGTGCAGCTGCATGGCGCGAGCGTATCACACGCCGCTTTTCGCTTGGCCTGAAAAAATTCGCGCCAGCGCGACAAAGCCCTCGACCGGAATTTCCTCCGCCCGCGCGGTCGGCTCGATACCGGCCGCGGCGAGCAGCGCAGCAGCGTCCACGCCCAGCGTTTTCAGGCTCTGGCGCAGCATCTTGCGGCGCTGACCGAAGGCCGCCTCGGTCACCCGTTGCAGCGTAACTGAGTCGCAGGCCAGCGGCGTGGCGCGCGGCACCAGCCGCACCACCGAGGATGTCACCTTGGGCGGCGGCACGAAGGCCGACGGCGCCACGTCGAACAGGATTTTGGCTTCCGTGCGCCAGCCCGCCAGCACCGCGAGCCGGCCGTAAGCCTTGTCGCCCACTTTGGCGACGATGCGTTCAGCCACCTCGCGCTGGAACATCAGCACCAGCGCGTCGTACCAAGGCGGCCACGGCTCGGCGGTGAGCCAAGTCACCAGCAGGGCGGTGGCGATGTTGTAGGGCAGGTTGGCGACCACGCGCGCGCGCTGTTGCCCGACATACTCGCGCGGATCGATGCGCAGCGCATCGCCGGCAACGATCTCGAGCCGGCCCGGATAGCGCGCCGCGATCTCCTCCAGCGCGGCTAGCGCGCGCTGGTCGCGCTCGATGGCGATGACGCGCCCGGCGCCGAGCGCAAGCAGCGCGCGCGTCAGTCCGCCGGGGCCGGGGCCGACCTCGACTACGGTCGCGCCTGCAAGCGGCTCGGCCGCGCGCGCGATGCGGACGGTGAGATTGAGATCGAGCAGGAAGTTCTGGCCGAGAGATTTCTTCGCTGACAATTCGTGCCGGCGGATGACGTCGCGCAGCGGCGGCAGGTCGTCGATCTGGCTCATGATAGTCTGCGCATGATCAATTCCGAAAACCGGTTCCCACTTTTCGGGATCATGCGCTAATTTGTGTGAGCAAAAGTCGGGGCACGCGCGGCCAGGCGTGCGGCGAGCGCGAGCGCGGCCACCAGGCTGGACGGATCGGCGCTGCCCTTGCCGGCGATGTCGAAGGCGGTGCCGTGATCGGGCGAGGTGCGCACGAACGGCAGGCCGAGCGTCACATTCACCGCGTGATCGAAGGCCAGCATCTTGATCGGGATCAGCGCCTGGTCGTGATACATGCACAGCGCCACGTCGTAGGTCGCGCGCGCTCGCTCATGGAACATGGTGTCGGCCGGTAGCGGCCCGATGGCGTCGATGCCCTCCGCCTGCAGCCGCGCGACCGCCGGCGCCACGATGGTGCGGTCTTCCTCGCCG
This sequence comes from Pseudolabrys sp., assembly GCA_036512915.1. Classification (GTDB taxonomy): domain Bacteria; phylum Pseudomonadota; class Alphaproteobacteria; order Rhizobiales; family Xanthobacteraceae; genus Pseudolabrys. The sequence goes on from DATBZY010000086.1 coordinate 2,766, forward strand.
AGCGCGCCGTCTTCGCCGGCGTGCGGATTGAGACCGGCGACCGCGATGCGCGGGCGGGCGACGCCGAACCGCGCCGCCAAGTCGCGCGCGACAATGCGCCCGGTTTCCACCACCAAGTCGGTGGTGAGGGTCGCAACCACGTCCTTCAGCGGCAAATGGATGGTCACCGGCACCACCGCGAGCTCGGCTGACCACAGCATCATCACCGGCTTGACCGGTTTGCCGGTGGCTTCCTGCGCCAGGCGGCCTAAGAATTCGGTATGGCCCGGCTCGGCAAAGCCCGAGCGATAGAGCACGTTCTTGGCGACCGGATTGGTGACGACCGCCGCGGCGCGGCCCGCCATCACATCGGCGACGGCGCGGCGGATCGATGCGATCGCGGCCGGCGCGCTGGTGGCGTCGGGCTTGCCCGGCGCGGCGGTGACGGGCAGGTCGAGCGGCACCACCGGCAAGGCGCGCTCGAAGGCAGCGCTGGCGTCCGCGGGCGCAACGACGCTAAGCGGAATATCGAGGCCGAGCATGCGGGCGCGAGCGCTGAGGAAATCCGGATCGCCGATGAGATAGAAGGCCGGCAGATCGAGCTCGACGCGGCGCCGCCAAATGTCGAGCGTCAGATCGGGTCCGATGCCCGCCGGCTCGCCGAGCGTCAACGCCAGAGGGAGGCGGCCGCGCGCGCTCATTTGTACTCGATCATTGCCTGTTTGCGGATTTCTTCCAGAAACTTCTTGGATTCGCTTTCATACCGTTTGGTAAAAATTTCCTCACGCGCTTCACGCTTGGCCGGGCTGTCGTCGCTGCTCTCCTTCTTGGCGCAGAGCGCGAACATCTGCAGTCCTTGCGCCGTCACCTCCGGCGTGGTCAGGCGGCCGACCTCCATGTTGCCGAGCAGTTCGCGCAGTTGCGGCGGAAGATCGAGCGAGCTTCGGGTGATCGGCTCGCGCACCGCCACGTCGCGCAGCGCACGCGCCAATTGCAGGCCCTCGTTGCAGGTGACGAACCGGCTGCGCAGGTTTTCCGCCTCGCGGCGCTTGCCGTCGATAAGCGCCTCGGTCGAGCCGTGCCCGAGCACGACCGTAATCGGATAAAGCGTGTAGACGTAGCTGACCGCAGCCTTGTCGCTATCGTTGCGGGCACGCAGCGCGTTGGCGATGTCGGATTCGCCGACCTGGAGCGAGGCGCCGAACTTGCCGCGGATCAGCTGACTCCAGGTCAGCTCCGCGCGGATGCGCGCCTTGACGGAATTAGCAGAAACCCCGGCGCGATCGAGCACCTGCGTGAACTGTTGCGGCGTGATGCGCTGGCGTTTCGCCATATTCTCGAAGGCCCCATCGACCTCCGCGTCGGTCACTTCCAGGCCATAGACCTTGGCCTTTGAGATCTTGAGGCGGTCATCGATCAGGTCGTTGATGATCTCCTGGCGGGTCGGCGGCTTGTGGGTCGAGGTGGCGACGAGTTTCGTGCGCTGCTGGATGTCGAGCTCGGTGATTGGCGAACCGTTGGCGACGACCACCACCTGCGCACTGGCGACTGCCGGCACGGCCGCAAGGCCGAGGGCGAGCAGAGCCAACGCCAGCCAGGGGCGGATTTGAAAGATCGCTAAACTCATCTTCGGCATTTCGACGTCCATGGCTTTCATTGCGGAGGCGCCCATTATCCAATTCGATTATAGATCGCCGGCGGCCGCCGCCAAATGCGAACCGTTGCGCGGTCACGGCGTGGTTGGGCTACCGACATTTGACGTGGTCACGGCATTACCGAGCGTTCGCAGGCTCAGCTGCAACATGACCTGGTGGACCAGCGTGGGGTTACCGACCACATCATAATTGTAGTTGGTGAGGTAATTAAGGCCCAAGATTAGGCAATCATCGATATAGCCGACGCCGATGCGGGTCTGATTGAACTTATCCTTGGTGAGGTCGTAGCGCGCGCCGCCCGAAAGAACCCAATTGGTGTCGAGCTTATACAATGCGGTCCCGAGGATGCCCTGCCGTTGATATGTGTAACCGATGTCAGGCTGTGCGGCATATTCGCCATACATCAACGATAAATTCCAGCGGGAGAAAGTGGTGACGGTTTCGAGCTCCATCCGCTGCACAGCGAAGGTGTCGTGGTCGAAGCGGAAGCGCGAAGCGAATTTATAGGTACTGTTGGGCTGATAGGAGAGCCGCGCCACATAGTCGGAGCGGCCGGTATCGAGGCCGCTGTCGAGCCCGGTATTGGTGAGGTCGTTGGCCGCATACGAGTTCGCGCCGAACAATTGGTAGGATTGGCCAAATAACGCACTCACGAAGCCGCCCTGATTAAATTGGGCGGTATATTGCGCGCCGGCATTCGCGCGGCTGCCGCCTTCGACCCGATCCCAGCCGGAGAACTTGTTGACGCTGAACAGGTTGCTGTCGTCGAAGATCAGGCTTTGCGCGTCCTCGTTGGGCAGGGCGCCGATCTTCTGTTCATTCGGTCGAATGATGACCTGGCCGATAGGCTCGATCGTTTGCGTGCCCCAGGATTGCACATTGATGAACGGATACCGGTATTCCATGCCGACGGTTGGCATGGCGCGGACCACTTGGGTGTCGCCGGTGGTGATGTAGTTGGAAACGCCAGGGTCGTTATTGACCGACATCGCGGCCGTATCCACGCGCACCGACGCAAAGGGGGTAAATACCTGTCCGAACGAATCGGTGATACTGCGCCGCCAATTGGATTCAGCCGAAAAGCGGTTGTAGCTTCCGGGAACGCCGCGCAGCAGAAAACAGTTCACCCTCGGGTCGGCGCTATTGCAGTTATTGTTGGTGCCGGCCGCTGTAATCGCATCAAAATTGGCGGACTGACGAGTCAAACTTGTAAAGTTCAGTTTGTATCCGAGTTCGCCGCCAAGTACCGGATGATCGAGCGTATAATTGTAATCGATCACCGGATGGATGGTCGGTATCTGCTTTTGCGTATCCGCGGTAGAGAAACCGTAATAGTAGATGCTGCGTATGTCGAAGTAGCTGCGATTGCCCTTGCCCGACATATAAAGCTGGGACACGCCCTCGCTAATGCTAGGCTGCAATGGATCGCTGGAATTCGTGTAGCGCATCAGGCCAGGGCGGTAGTCGTTGAGGAACTGAGTGTCGGTAACCGCCACACCAGTCCAGCCCCACACCCAATTTTTGTTGAGGTTAAACTGGCCCACAGTCTGCACAGCACCGCGCCAATCGAGATAACCGGGCGCGCCTTCGAATGGGGTCTTGTCCAATTGACGAATACCGGCGGCGCTGATGGTGTAGGCGCCGTCGGATAGACGCTGGCGGAATTCGCCCTGCAGCAAGGGACCTTGTTTGCTGGTGATCCGCGGCGAAAACGTGGCGTCATAATCCGGCGCCAGCGCCCAGTAGTAGGGAATTTCGAGGCTGGCGCCGTACAGCGAGCTGTAGCCAGCCATCGGCATCAGCATGCCAGTCTTGCGCTTGACGGTCGGATCGGGCGCCGAAAAGTAGGGCAGCCAGGCCATCGGCTTGCCGAAGAATTCGAGGCGCGCATCCTCGAAATACATCATCTTCTCGCCCTGATCGTGGATGATGCGCGCGGCCTTCACCTGCCACAGCGGCGGCTTCTTCGGATCGTCCTTGCAGGGCGCGCAGGCGGTGTACACGCCGTTATGGAACACCGTGTAGTTACCGATCGTTCGATCGGCGCGGGCGGCCGCCATGCGGGTCTGATCGGGGGTATCGAGCCGCAGCGAGTCGACGAAGCCGTCGCGATAATCGTCCGACAGATCCATGATCTCGCCAAAGGTGACCTTGCCGTCCTCCTCGGTCAGCCGAACATTGCCTTCGGCGTGCAGGCGTTTGGTCTTCTGATCATAGATGACCTTGTCGGCCTCGATCGTGGAGCCGCCATAGTAGATCTGCACGCCGCCGACGGCGGCGATGCGATTGTTGGAATAGTCGTAGTTGATCTCGTTCGCCTGCACGAGCATCTGCTTCTGCTCGGCCTTGGCGGCACTCTTGGCCTTTGGCGGCGGCAGCGGCGGGAATGCAAGCAACTGCGCGGACGCCGGCGCGGACGCGATTAAGCCGCCGCAAGCCAGCATGGCGAGGACGGCAGCAATTCCTACGACGCCACGGCAATGGCGCCGGGGCGCTGGTGGACGAGAGCAAGTCAGCCCCGCCATCACCCATCCTCCTGGAACAACAACGCAATAAACCCCGTCAGGCCCCCGACGAGCACAGGCAACCAAGCCGCTGCCACAGGGTGCATCAGCTCGGCCTTGCTCAAATCCTCAGTCACCTTCGATAAAACATAAAGCAGAAAGCCGGAGGCCACGCCACTTAAAACCATCTTTTGTACCCCGCCAAAGCGGAAGAACCGTAAACTGACGGCAGCGGCAAGGAAAACCATGGCGGAAAGCAAAAACGGCCGGGCCAGAAGCTTCTGAAACTGTAATCTATAGCCTGATGCGCGTAGACCTGCGTGTTCTGCGATCTTGATATACAGTGGAAGTTCCCAAAATGGCACAGTCTCTGGGGTTGCAAAGCTTTCGCGAACCTGTTCCGGCGTCAGATTCGTCTTGAGCAGATACTCGGCCCGATCCGCCGGCAAGGTGCCCACCCCATAGACGCGGGCGTCGAACAGCCGCCAGACGCCGGGTTCCAGCACCGCTGAGCGCGCCTCGATGCGCTGTTTGAAACGGTCGGCACTGTCGAAGGTGAACACCGACACGCCGTTGAGGGTGACGCCCTGGTCGCGGCTCGATTTGGCGTTGATGATGGCCTGGCCCTCGCTGTTGCGCTGGCTCGTCCAGAAGGTGCCGCCGTTGCCGCGCGAGTCGGCCGAGTTCCGGTTGAACAATTCGGCCTCGAAACGCTTCGAACTTTCCTGCAGGATCGCGGCGATTGGATTATAGATAGTGGTAGCGAAAATCCCGAGCAGGAAGGCCACCACCAACGCTGGTGATATGAATTGCCACGCCGACATGCCGGCGGCACGGGCGACCACCAATTCCAGCCGCCGCGACAAATTGAGATAGCAGGACATCGCGCCGATCAGCACGCAGAACGGCAAGATCCGCTCGGTCACCTGCGGCACGCGATAAAATGAGGTCTTCGCCACCAGGATCGCCGAGACATTCGGGATGTCGGTGGCGCGGCGCATCAGCTCGATATAGTCGACCAACGCCACCAGCACGAAAATGCCAGCGAACACCAGCAGCACCGCGCTCAAGAAGCGCAGGCCGAAATATCGCGCAAGTGTTCCCCCGAGGATCGGCATTGCGTCACATCATGGCGTGGCGAAGCGCTGGCTGAGGCGCTCGTTGAGGGCTGCGAGCCCATTCGTGAGGAATGCCGGCGGCTCCAGGATGAGGCCGCGATGGATCACGAACAGTCCGAAAGCGAAAGCGATGACGATCGCCACATATTGCAGCGACAGCATCCACGGCATGGTGGCGCCGAACACGGTGGAGGCAAATCCGATCAGGCGCATCAGCGCCACCCCGCCAATGGCGCCCAACATCGACAGCGCGCGGCTTTGCCGGGTGGTGCGCGGCGCGCCGAGATAGGCGAAGGCGATCACCACAAAGGCGAGCGGATACAGCGGCGCGATCAGCCGGTCGTGCAGTTCGGCGCGGAATTGGCCGGGCTGCTCGATGAAGAACGGATCCTTCGGATCGGGGAACATCAGCTGCCAAAGATAACGCTCGCGGATCGAATATTTCACCGCCTGCGGGCCACCCGCGAACTGCGCGAGATCGAAGGCGTAGCGGTCGAACAGCACCATTTTTGGATCTGGATCTTTGGCCTCTTGGCGCTGCACAGTGCCCTTCTGCAAGATAAGGAACGTGCCGTTGTCGTTGTCCAACAGCTCGCCGACCTCGGAGAGCACAGTAATGCGCTCGTTTGGATGGCGTCGGTCTTCGAGGAAGATGCCGACCAGTTGGCCGTTGTTGCGCCGTTCACGGATATAAATGGTGACGCTGCCGCCTTCGATCGAGGTGAAGTGGCCCGGCTGCACGATGGTGCTCACCACATTGGCGCGCACCTCGGTGAGCCAGTCGCGCAGCATGCGCAACCCCTTCGGCGCAAAATAGGCGCTGATTACACACACGATCAGCGACACCACGACCGCCACCGCCATGAAGGCGCGGAACAAAAGCCACGGCGACATGCCGGACGCGTTCATCACGATGATTTCGGAATCAGTGGAGAGCTTGTTGAGCACGTGCGCGACTGCGATCAATAGCGCGATCGGCGCGATTACCAGGATCAGCAGCGGAATGATCAGGCCAGTGATGCCGACGAACACCACGATGGTCTGACCCTCGTTGGTTATCAGGTCGATATCGCGCAGCGCCTGCGTGACCCAGATCACGGCCGTCAGGCTGACGAGCACGACCATGAACGCACCGAACGTCGTGCGGAAGATATATCGGCTGATGGACCCCATCCGCGGTGTCGTCCCCCGTTCCGGCATGCACCAGCCCCGCGCCCGGCCACCCACCGGACGCAAAGCTCAAATCAGCGTAAACCCAACCCCCGTTAGGTTTACCTTGATGCGTCGACAAAGTGGCCGTGCAAAGGCAAAGCCGTTGAACATGCACAATAAAAAGTAAACGCCGGGGCGGACCTAGGCCTTGATCCGTGCCTTTCGACCCCGATTCTGGCAAGCGAATACCGTGCCGGTTAAAGCCTGACCGCGAGGCGGCGTGGTGCTGCTTGTGAAAAGCCTGAAAACCAAACGATTTTGAGCTTTGCAGAGGTTGGCAGCGCGCGCCATATGGGGGCCTATTACCCGCCGCCCGTCTCCCAGGATTAAGGATCTCGTCCAATGACCGACGCCCTGAAGCTCGGATTTGGCCCTTTCGCCGCTCCGGCTAAAGGCGTTCTCATCGTGTTCTGCGACGAGGGCCTCAAATTCGGCCCCGCCACCCGCAAGGCGCTTGGGTCGGCCGCCGACCTGGTGACGCGGGCGGCCAAGACCGAGCACTTCACCGGCAAGAGCGGCAAGGCGCTGGAACTGATCGTGCCCGAGGGGCTGAAAGTGGCCCGCCTGGTGGTGATAGGCACCGGCAAGACCGCCGACCTCGCGGCCAAGGACATCATCAAGCTCGGCGGCTCCGCCATGGGCAAGCTGCCGGTCAGCGCCGGCGACGGCGTCGTGTTCGCCGAACTCCCCAACGGCGCGATGACGGCCGAGCAGGCCGCTGACCTCGCGCAAGGCGTGCGTCTGCGCGCCTATGCCTTCGACCGCTACAAAACCAAGCGCAAGGACGACGAGCGGCGCGCCGGCCTCGTGAAGATGACGGTCGCGGTCGGCGATGTCGCCGCCGCGCGCAAAGCCTATGAGCGGCGTCAGGCTATTTCCGACGGCGTGCTGATGGCGCGCGATTTCGTCAACGAGCCGGCCAATGTGCTCTATCCGGCGGAATTCGCCCGCCGCACGGCGGCGCTGAAAAAAGTCGGTGTCGCGGTCGAGGTGCTCGATGTCAAGGCGATGACCAAGCTCGGCATGAACGCGCTGCTCGGCGTCGGCCAAGGCTCCGCGCGCGAAAGCCGCGTGGTGGTGATGCGTTGGAACGGCGGCAAAAAAGACGATGCGCCGTTAGCCTTCATCGGCAAGGGCGTGTGCTTCGACACCGGCGGCATCTCGATCAAGGGTGCCGCCAGCATGGAGGACATGAAAGGCGACATGGCGGGCGCGGCCTGCGTCGTTGGGCTGATGCACGCGCTGGCCGCGCGCAAAGCCAAGGTCAACGCCGTCGGCGTCATCGGGCTGGTCGAGAACATGCCGGACGGCAATGCGCAGCGCCCGGGCGACATCGTGACGTCGATGTCGGGGCAGACCATCGAGATCATCAACACCGACGCCGAAGGCCGGCTCGTGCTCGCCGATGTGCTCTGGTACGCGGCCAAGCGCTTCAAGCCGAAATTCATGGTGGATCTGGCCACGCTCACTGGCGCCATCATCGTCGCGCTCGGCCAGGAATATGCCGGCATGTTTTCCAACGACGACAAGCTCGCCGAACGTCTCACCAAGGCCGGCACTGCCACCGGCGAACTGGTTTGGCGCATGCCGCTGAGCGCCGCCTACGACAAGATGATCGATTCAAAATTTGCCGACATGAAGAACACCGGCGGCAGACGCTGGGGCGGCGCCATTACCGCGGCGCAATTCATTCAGCGCTTCGTCGCCGACAAGACGCCGTGGGCGCATCTCGACATCGCCGGCACCGGCTTCGATTCACGCCAGACCGACATCAACAAGAGCTGGGGCTCGGGCTGGGGCGTGCGGCTGCTGGATCGGCTGGTGGCCGATCACTACGAGCGGTGATGTTCGCTGCGGCGCGTGTGCAGGCTATGTTGAAGAAAAAAGCCGTCTCTCACGAGACGGCTTTAGACCACGCGCCGTGAGGCGCGGGGATATTTTTAGCGGCGCTACTTCTTCTCGACGAAGATCTGCTTGCAGGGTGTCGTGCCGATGTTCTCGGCGGTATGCGAGGCGATAATCGGCACCGCATTGGCCGTGCCGGCTTTATTGACGGTCTCCCGCGCCTTGCCGTCCGCGCCAGTCAGCTTCGATTTGCAATCATTCACGTAATAGACGACCGAGGGTACCGGATGGCCATGCGCTTTGTCCTTTATGCCCGCCTGCCGGTTCGCTTCGACGACGCGGAAATTAGCATCCTCGAAAATCACCTTGTACACACTCGGGTCGCCTTTATAGGTTGGCTCGGCGGTCTGTGCGATCGATTCGCTTGAGGCGAGGCCGCCCGCGGCTTGAGTACCGCGGTACGGTGATACAATTATGATGGTGCGCCATCGGCTCGGCAATGTGACATTGTGCTATGACCGAAATCCTATTCTATCACCTGCAAGGCCAGAAGCTGGAAGGCGTGCTGACGCCGCTGCTGGAGAAATCGCTTGAGCGCGGCTGGAAGGTGATCGTGCAGGGCGCCTCGGAAGAGCGCATCGAGGCGCTCGACGCGCATCTATGGACTTACCGCGACGACGGCTTCCTGCCGCACGGCACCTGGCGCGAGAGCGAAGCGGCGGCGCAGCCGGTGCTGCTCACGGTCCATGACGGCAATCCCAATGCGGCGACGGTGCGCTTCCTGATCGAGGGCGCAGCCCTGCCGGCCGACGCCGAGGCCTATCAGCGCATCGTGCTGGTGTTCGACGGCGACGACGAGGATGCGGTCGCCGCCGCGCGTGCGCATTGGGCCGACGCCAAGGCCAAGGGCTTGGCGGCGACCTATTGGCAGCCGGACGAGCAGGGCCGCTGGGTGAAGAAGGCGTGAGCCCAGGCGTTCTTCCGCCTCGACTTTAATCCTAGAGTATATATTCCTATAACGGTCCGGTCCACCGAGGGCGCTGTCATGAGGCGTCATGCAAGCGGGATCGGATGCGGCGCCTGCGCGCGTGGGGAAACGTAACCCGCGCCCCCGGGCGGCGCCGGGACCCCGCCCCCCGGGCAGTACGACCCGGGTGCGAGGAGCTCGCTGACGGTCGGGGCTTGAGCCCCCGCAGAAAGCGCGGCCCCGGGCCGAAATAAACGCCGCGATGGAGCGCCGAGAGGCGCCCGCGTTCTCCAAAAGAGGACGCGGTAGACGAAGGAAAGGTAGCGCCAATCGGCGCTCCATCCCCTCGGCTTATCGAGGGGGAAGGAAGGGACGACGGCGCCCTCCGTGCCAATAATGGTGAGACATCGGAGTCCCAAAAGTTTAGCCTCACATGGGCGTAGGACAACCATCACGTGGTCATGCAAAACAAAGAAGCGAAAACGGACGGTGCCGCCGGGGCTGGTGCGGAGGGAGGCCGGAGGCCGACCGCAGTGC
>DATBZY010000087.1:0-2480 GCA_036512915.1 Pseudolabrys sp.
GGTCAGCGCCTGGCCGAGCCCCTGCGCCACGCCGCCGTGGATTTGGCCCGCGACGATCGTCTCGTCCAGCACATTGCCGCAATCGCCGACCGCCACATAGGACACGATCGAAACCGCACCGGTTAAGGGATCGATCTCGACTTCGGCGACATGACAGCCGTTCGGGAACGACGGCGGCGTTTTTATAGTCGCTTGGGTGTCGAGGTTCTCCGGGATCACGCCCGTGCGCGCCAGTTCGACGGCGCGCTCGGCGACCTCGAACAAGGTGACTTCGCGGCCCGAATTCTTCACGCTGAATTTTCCGTCGCGATAATCCACATCGCCTTCCGCCGCTTGCAGCAGCATGGCGGCAACGCGCTTGCCCTTCTCGATTACTTTGTCGGCCGTGGTGGCGATGGCGCCACCGACATACATGGCCGAGCGCGAGGCGACGGTGCCGAATCCAGGAACGTCGCGCGCGGAATCGCCGGAAGTTACCGTCACCGCCACGGGCGCGATGCCGAGCCGGCGCGCCGCCACGCGGCCGAACACCGTTTGATGTCCCTGCCCGCTGGCGCCGGCGCCGATGCTCACATTGACCGCATTGCCGCCGGGAAACGTGATGCGTGCGGCTTCTTCCGGAAACGCGCCGGCGATCTCCAGATAGCAGCCGATGCCGATGCCGCGCAGCTTGCCGGTTTTTTTTGCCGCCTTCCTGCGCGCGGCAAAGCCGGCATAATCGCCGACCACAAGCGCGCGCTCGAAGATCGCCGGAAAGTCGCCGCTGTCATAGGTGTTACCGAAGGCAGTGGTGTAGGGAATTTTTTCGGGCACAATCAGATTGCGCCGGCGCAATTCGGCGGCGTCGATGCCGGTTTGGTCGGCGGCGGCATCGATCAGCCGCTCCATCAGATAGCTCGCCTCCGGACGCCCGGCGCCGCGATAGGGCCCGGTCGGCAGCGTATTGGTGAGCACGCAGCGGGTGTTCACCTGTGCGTGCGGGATGTCGTAGATCGTCGGCAGACAGCCGGAGATGTGCATGGTGAAGACGAAATGCGCGACGCCGGTGATATAGGCGCCGACATTACCGAGGCAGTTGACGCGTAGCGCGAGAAAGCGGCCGCGCTTGTTGAGCGCAAGCTCCGCGCTCCAGAACGAGTCGCGGCCCTGGTTGTCGGAGACGAAAGCCTCCGAACGGGTCGAGACCCAGTGGATCGGCTTTCCAAGCGCGCGCGCGGCGTGCAGCATGGGCACATATTCCGGATAGCACCAGCCCTTCATGCCGAAGGCGCCGCCGAGATCGTCGGTGAGGATGCGCAGTTGCTCCGGCTTGATGCCCATGGCGCCGGCGACCTGGCCGCGCACGGCGGCAACGCCTTGTGTGCCGCAGCGTAGCGTGAACTGCTTCTGGCCGGCGTCGTAGCTCGCGGTCGCCGTGCGCGGCTCAAGCGAGGCAGCCACCAGGCGCTGATTGACCAGCTCGACGCGCACCACATGGGCGGCGTCCCTGAAGGCGTGATCGAGCGCGGCCTGCTTTTTGCCCTCCGAACCCGGGGTGTGATCGGCCGGCGCGCTCCAATCGAAACCGATATTGCCGGGCGCTTCCGGCCAAAGCTGCGGCGCGCCGATTGCTGCGGCCGCGCGCACATCGGTCACGGCGTCAAGCGGCTGGTAATCGACCGCGACTTTTTCGCCGGCGTCCTGCGCCGCCTGCGCGCTGGTCGCGATCACCATCGCCACCGGCTCTCCCACATGCAGCACGCGGCTTGAAGCCAGCGACGGCCGGTGCGGCGAAACCGCGACCTTGCCGCCGCGGCCGGGAATCGGATGCGGATGCGAGATGGAATGATAATGCGCCTCGGCCAGATCGGCGGCGGTAAATACCGCGACCACGCCCGGCGCGCTTTTCGCCGCCGCAACGTCGATGTGCTCGATAGTGGCGAAGGCGTGCGGCGAGCGCACGAAATAGGCGGCCAAGGCGCCCGCGGGCTTGACGTCGTCGCCGAAACGCCCGGCGCCGCGCAGCAGCGCGTCGTCTTCGACGCGCCCGGCCCAGGCGGATGTTGCGATGGCGGCAGTCGAACTCGTCATGATGAAACTCCGATTTAAAGCCGGTTCTTGGCGCTCGCCTTGATGAATTCGCGGCATTCGACCGCCCGCAGCTTCGCCATCCGCTGCCCTCCCGACTTAGCCGTTAATCCTCGCTTAACCACTCAACAGCATGCAATTAACTGCAAAACAACCGGTAGGGGAATAGCGTGACCGCCGACCCGGGTACCAGCATGGCCGCAGCTTCCGCACCAGAAATCTCGCGCGATTGGCGTTTGGCCGCGCTGATCGGCTGCGTCTGCTTTCCGGCAAGCTTCGCGCTGTTCCATTATGTCGTGCCGCTCGGCGCCTGGGTCGCCGCGGCGCCCGAACTCCTGGTATCGGCCCTTTGCGCCGGCCTGACGACGGTTTTGGCGATGCTGATCGCCGGCATCCTCATCACCCGGCGCATG
>DATBZY010000088.1:0-8214 GCA_036512915.1 Pseudolabrys sp.
TCGTTGCGCCGCGACACCACCAATCCGAACGATCTCGCCAGCCGCAGCTGGTGGCAGACCGCTTTCCCGGGCCATCCTTATGGCCGCGAGAGCAAGGGCACGCTGGAGACGGTGCCGCGCATCACCGCCGACGACATGCGCGATTATGTGCGCCGCGTGTTCGCGCGCAACGAGTTGACAATCTCGATCGTCGGCGACGTCGATGCCAAGACCGCGGGGGAGCTGATCGATCGCGCCTTCGCCGGTCTGCCGGCGAAGAACGACCTCAAGCCGGTCGCCACTGCGAGCCCGCGCGGGCTCGGCCGCCGCATCGTCATCAATGTCGACGTGCCGCAGGCGGTGGTCACCTTCGGGGGGCAAGGGATTGCACGCAACGATCCCGATTTCATGGCCGCTTATATCGTCAATCACATCCTGGGCGGCGGCAGTTTCTCCTCGCGCCTCTACAAGGAAGTGCGCGAAAAGCGTGGGTTGGCTTACGGCGTCTCCGATAGCCTGATGTGGTTCAAGCGCGCCGCGGTCGTGATCGGCGGCACCGCCACCCGCGCCGACCGCACCGGTGACGCGCTGGCGATCATCGAGCTCGAGACCAAGCGCATGGCCGAGGACGGTCCGACCGCCGACGAAATGGCGGCGGCCAAGTCGTTTCTCAAAGGCGCCTACGCGCTCACCCTCGACAGCTCAGGCAAGATCGCCGCGCAGCTCACGCAGATCCAGCTCGACAATCTCGGCATCGACTATATCCAGCGCCGCGGCGCCATGATCGACGCGGTCACGATTGCCGATGCCAAGCGGGTGGCCAAGCGCCTCTATGGCGGCGGCATGCTGGTCACCGTAGCCGGCCGGCCGGTCGGCTTGACCTCGAGCGGAACCGAGTAGTCAGGCCCGCGCTGTTTCGGCCGTTGCGCCGGGCGCGCGACTCTAGGCAAATAGCTACGCAAATCCTGGGCCGTCGGAGCGGTGAAACGTCCATGGCAATCGTCCAATCCATCGACCGCGCGCGCGAGCAGCGCATCGGGCCGCACGGTGTCGCTGACGACGCGCTGAACGCGGCGCTCGGCCGCACCCAAGCTGCGCTTGACTGGCTGCGGGCGCGCCATGCCGACGGCGGCCTGCCGCTAATGCGGCTGCCGGAAAAGCAGGACGACTTGGCGTCCATCCGTGCCGCCGCCCGCCGGCTGGGCGAGGGCGCCAGCGACATTGTCATCCTCGGCACCGGCGGTTCCAGCCTCGGCGGCCAGACGCTGGCGCAGCTTGCCGGCTACGCGGTGCCGGGCGTCGGCAGCCTGTGCGCCGCCCCGCGCCTGCATTTCATCGACAATCTCGATCCGCTCAGCTTCGAGACCATGCTGGCAAAGCTGCCGCTCGCCAGCACGCGCTTCGTGGCGATTTCGAAATCGGGCGGCACCGCCGAAACCTTGATGCAGACCATCGCCTCGCTGTCGGCGCTCAAACTGGCCGGGCTCGACGCGCGCACGTCTTTCCTCGGCATCAGCGAGCAGGTCAAAGCGGGCAAGCGCAACGGGTTGCGCGATCTGTTGGCCGCGCATCAGGTGGCGATGTTCGATCACGACGCAAATGTCGGCGGCCGCTTCTCGGCGCTCACCAATGTCGGCCTGCTGCCAGCGGCCGCGCTCGGCCTCGACATCGCCGCCATCCGCAAAGGTGCCGGCGCAGCACTGGCGCCGGTGCTGGCGAAGAAACCGGCGGCGGAAGTACCGGCCGCGCTCGGCGCCGCGCTCGCCGTCTCGCTAGCCGAGAGCAAGGGCAAGAGCATCAGCGTGCTGATGGCCTATTCCGACCGGCTGGAACGCTTCACGCGCTGGTATGTGCAGCTCTGGGCCGAGAGCCTCGGCAAGAACGGCAAGGGCACGACGCCGGTGGCGGCGCTCGGGCCGGTCGATCAGCACAGCCAAGTGCAACTCTACCTTGGCGGGCCGCGCGACAAACTGTTCACCGTCATCAGCGTCGCCAGCGCGGGGTTGGGGCCGCGCATGGACGGCGAACTCGCCAAGCTCGCCGGTGAGTCCGACTTTGGTGGCAAAACCATCGGCGATCTGGTAGGGGCGGAAGCCCGCGCCACCGCCGAAACGCTCGCCAAGAACGGCTGCCCGGTGCGCAGCATCGCGCTCGATCGGCTCGACGAGGCGAGCCTCGGTGAATTGCTGATGCATTTCATGCTGGAGACCATCATCGCCGCGCATCTGCTTGGGCTCGACGCCTTCGATCAGCCGGCGGTGGAAGAGGGCAAGCTGCTGGCGAAGAAGTATTTGACGGGCGGCTAGCGGCCATGCTCCGCGTCACCGACACCATCTCGATCGACGAATCCGAATTGTCGGAGAGCTTCGTGCGGTCCTCCGGGCCGGGCGGGCAGAACGTCAATAAGGTGTCGTCGGCGGTGCAGCTGCGCTTCGACGTGCGGCGGTCGCCGTCGCTGTCCAACGATGTCGCGCTGCGGCTGATGCGGCTCGCCGGCAAACGGCTGACCAAGGACGGCGTCATCGTCATCATCGCGCAGCGGCACCGCACCCAGGAGCGCAACCGCGCCGATGCGCGCGAGCGGCTGTTTGACTTGATCCGCGAGGCGGCGGTTAAGCCGGTGCCGCGCCGCGCCACCAAGCCGACCAAGGCCGCGAAACGGCGGCGCCTGGAGTCCAAGAAGCACCGTTCCGGCATAAAAAGCCTGCGCGGCGGCAAGCCGGGGTTGGAATAGCGGGGGTAGCTCCGGCCTTTGCCTCGCGGTCGCCATCCCGCGCCGATAGAGTCGGCCCGAATCCGAATCAGGCCGTCCCAATGCCCGTCCGCCAGCTGTCCGAAGCCATCGTCAACCGCATCGCCGCCGGCGAGGTGGTCGAGCGGCCGGCGAGCGTGGTCAAGGAACTGGTCGAAAACGCGCTCGATGCCGGCGCGCGCCGTATCGACGTGCTCACCGACGGCGGCGGCCGCCGGCTGATCCGCGTCACCGACGACGGCGAGGGCATGACGCGCGCCGATCTCGAGCTCAGCGTCGACCGCCACGCCACTTCCAAGCTTCCCGGCGACGATCTGCTGTCGATCCGCACCCTCGGCTTTCGCGGCGAGGCGCTGCCCTCGATCGGCGCGGTGGCGCGGCTTGCGATCACCACGCGCCACGCCAGCGAACCGCACGCCTGGACGCTTGTCCTCGATGCCGGAACGAAATCCGAGATCAAGCCCGCCGCGCTCGGGCAGGGCACCACGGTCGAGGTGCGCGACCTGTTCTATGCGACGCCGGCGCGACTGAAATTCTTGAAGACCGACCGCAGCGAGGCGGAAGCGGTGCGCGAGGTGGTGCGGCGGCTGGCGATGAGCCGACCCGACGTCGCCTTCACGCTGGCGGGCGAGGAGCGCTTAGCCGTGACGTGGGGGCCAGCGGCAGACGGCGACCGCCTGGCGCGGCTCGGCGACGTGCTGGGCGCCGACTTCCGCGTCAATGCCATCGCCATCGATGCCGAGCGCGAGGGCGTGCGCTTGCAAGGTTTTGCCGGGCTGCCGACGCTGTCGCGCGCCAACACGCTCGGGCAGTATCTGTTCGTCAATGGCCGCCCGGTGCGCGACAAGCTGCTGGTCGGCGCGGTGCGCGCGGCCTATGCCGATTACCTGCCGCGCGACCGCCATCCGCTGCTGGCATTGTTCGTCACGCTCGATGCGCGCGAGGTCGACGTCAATGTGCATCCGGCGAAAACCGAAGTGCGTTTCCGCGATGGCGCGCTGGTGCGCGGCTTGATCGTGCGCGCGCTGAAAGAGTCGTTGGCGCGCGAAGGTCAGCGCGCGGCAACAACCGGCGGCGGCGCCACCATCGCGGCATTCCGGCCACTCGGCGTTCCGCGCCGCGGCGGATATGATTGGCGGCGTTCGCCGTCGCGGCCCGACCCGCGCGCCTTCGTGCCCATACGTGGCGGCGCCGCGCTCGGCTTCGCCGAAGCCGCGCAAGCCGCCTTCGAGGTGGGCGAGCCGGCCGCCGACGCGCGCATCGAGAGCTTCGAGCCGGCGGGCGACCTGATCGCGCGGCCACTTGGCGCCGCCCGCGCCCAGGTGCACGAGACCTACATCGTGTCGCAGACCCGCGACGGGCTCATCATCGTCGATCAACATGCCGCGCATGAACGCATCGTCTACGAGCGCATGAAGGCGGCGATCGAAAAATCAGGCGTCGCGCGCCAGATCCTGCTGATCCCGGAAATCGTCGAACTCGACGAGGCCGACGCCGCCCGGCTTGGCCAGCGCGCGGACGAGCTTGCCCGTTTCGGCTTGGCCATCGAGCCGTTCGGGCCGGGCGCGGTGGCGGTGCGCGAAACGCCGGCTTTGCTTGGCGAGGTCAATGTGCGGGGGCTCGTTTGTGACCTCGCGGAGCACATGGCGGAATGGGACGACAGCCTGCCGCTGGAGCGGCGGTTGCTGCACGTCTCGGCGACCATGGCCTGCCACGGCTCGGTGCGCGCCGGGCGCCGGCTCAAGCCGGAAGAAATGAACGCGCTGCTGCGCGAGATGGAAGAGGTTCCCAATTCCGGCCAGTGCAACCACGGCCGGCCGACTTATGTGGAACTCAAGCTCACCGACATCGAGCGGTTGTTCGGGCGGCGCTGACGCTCACGTGTGCCGCAAAAACACAAATTCCGTATCGTCGTAGCGGCGCCGCTCCAACTCGGTAAAGCCGTCCGGCGCGGCGAAGCCGGCATCCGCCGCTTCCTCGACCACGACAAGGGCGTTGGGCACAAACCAGCCGCCTGCGTGCGCGGCGGCGAGCGCCTTCTCGGCCAGGCCCTTGCCGTAGGGCGGATCGAGGAACGCGAGCGAGAACGGCTCGAGCGGATAGACTGGACCGAGCTTGGTTGCATCACGCCGAAAAATCCGGGTGACGCCGCCGAGGCCGAGGGTCTCGGTGTTGTTGCGCAGCAATGAACGCGCCTCGACGCCGTCGTCGACGAACAGCACGTAAGCCGCACCGCGCGAGACCGCCTCGATGCCGAGCGCGCCGGTGCCGGCGAACAGGTCGAGCACGCGCGCGCCCATCACCGGATCGCCGTAAGCATGCACCAGGATGTTGAACAGCGCTTCGCGCAGGCGGTCGGCGGTCGGGCGCAAGCCATCCGATTTCGGCCCGGCGATCGGGCGCGAACGCAGGCGGCCGCCGACGACGCGCATTAGAGTCCTTTCCTGCGCATGATCTTGTCCGAAAACCGGTTCCCACTTTTCGGGATCATGCGCTATTTTGGCCTCGACGGACGCGGTCCGCCGGAACGATCGCGGCGTTGTTGCGATCGCTTTTTGAAATTGCGTGTGCCGCTCGATTCCTTCTTGTCGTCGCGGCCGCGCTTCTTTGTCGATCCGTCATCGTGAGGCGCCCGCGCCCCGAAATGACGGGGAGGGGCCTTCGGCTCATGGTCGATCAGTGGCGCATCGAAATCCGCCTGCGCCTCGGCGGTAATCTTTTCGCCAATCTCCGTGCGCAGCGCTTGCGTCTCGACTTCCTTCACCGCCCCTTCGTCCAGGTCGCCCAGCTGGAACGGCCCGAACGCGACCCGGATCAGCCGGTTCACGCGCAGCCCCAGCGTCTCCAGAACCTTGCGCACCTCGCGGTTCTTGCCCTCGCGGATGGCAAAAGTGAGCCAGGCATTGGCGCCCTGTTCGCGGTCGAGCGTCGCCTCGATCGGCCCGTAGCGCACGCCCTCGACGGTGATGCCGCCGCGCAGCTTGTCGAGCGCCTCTTGCGTGACGCGGCCGTTCGCGCGCACGCGATAGCGGCGCAGCCAGGCGGTGGCCGGCAGCTCGAGCACGCGCGCCAGCCCGCCGTCGTTGGTGAGCAGCAGCAGGCCTTCGGTGTTGATGTCGAGCCGGCCGATGCTGATCAGCCGCGGCAGGTTTTTAGGCAGCGCGCCGAAGATGGTCGGCCGCCCTTGCGGGTCGGAATGGGTGGTCACCAGGCCGCGCGGTTTGTTGTAGAGGAACAGCCGCGTGCGCTCGCGCTGCCGTAGCGGCATGCCGTCCACAGCGATGCGGTCAGACGGCGTGACGTTGAGCGCCGGTGAGGAAATCACCGCGCCGTTGACGGCCACCCGCCCGGCGGCGATCCACGCCTCCGCCTCGCGGCGCGAGGCCAGCCCGGCCCGCGCCATCACCTTGGCGATGCGCTCGCCGGGAATTTCTTTATTGGTTTCTTTGCCCATTCGCCTAATTCGGCCATCCACGTCCTGCTTGCGGACCGTGTATATAGGCGTGGACACCCGGCACAAGGCTTATGCTCGGGCCGGCGGAGCCGGGCCCGAGTGCCGGACATGACCAACAGCAAGCGTAACAATGCCCGCCCCATCCTTCATGCAAATCGCCATCGATGAAGCCCGCGCCGCGGGGCACCGCGGCGAGGTGCCGGTCGGCTGCGTGGTGGTGCGCAATGGCGAGGTCGTCGCGCGCGCCGGCAACCGCACGCTCGAGCTGCGCGATCCCACCGGCCATGCGGAATTGCTCGCCATTCGCGCGGCGGCAGCGGCGCTCGCAAGCGAGCGCCTCACCGATTGCGATCTCTATGTCACACTGGAGCCCTGCGCCATGTGCGCCGCCGCGATGTCGTTCGCGCGCATTCGCCGGCTTTATTTCGGCGCGGCCGATCCGAAAGGCGGGGCGGTGGAGCACGGCGTGCGCTTCTTCGCGGCGCCCACCTGCCATCACCGGCCGGAGGTCTATGGCGGCATCAATGAGAGCGAATGCGCAGGCCTGCTGCGCGACTTCTTCGCCGCGCGGCGCTGACAAAAAACCAAAGCAAAAGGATGCGACCTAGACGGTCTTGTCGACGAACTTGCCCATGCCGGGCGGCGGCGGCGCCTGCTTGGCCGCCGGCGCATTGTCGACGTCGCGGTCGTTGGCCTGCTGCTGCGGCCGCGATTGGGCCGATGTTCCGGTCTTCGGCGTGATGACTTGGATACCTATACTGGCGGCGCTCATGAAATGATGCCTTTCTCGATTGCTGGCATCGTAGGGCGCGGGTCTCAATTAAACGCATCGCGATCGTGTGAAATTCGGCGGTGCGGTGAAAGGATTTGTTGACCGTGACGGTCAGCGCGCGCCGGCGTCGCGCGCGAATTCCCACGCCTTGTCGGCGAGCGGGCGGATCATCTCGGCCTTGGCCGGCGCGAATTCGGAGGTCGCGGTGCCGTCGCGCACACGGCCGATGATGCCCTGCAGAATGGCGGCGATGCGGAAAAAATTATAGGCGAGATAAACCGGAAGATGCGGGCGCGGATCGAGCCCGGTGCGTTTAACGTAAGCGTCCACATAATCCGCCATGGACGGGATGCCGAGCGCTGCGATGTCGTGGCCGACCAGCGAGCCGGTGCCGGCCGCGCTTTCGGAATGCGGCATGTGCCAGGCCATCAGGTGATAGGTGAAATCGGCCAGCGGATCGCCGAGCGTGGACAATTCCCAATCGAGCACGGCCACGATCTTCGGCGCAGCCGCCGCGACAATCAGATTGTCGAGCCGGTAGTCGCCATGCACCGGCCGCGGCGCCCCGCCCGGCGGAATATGCGCCGGCAGCCACTCGATCAACCGCTCCATGGCGTCGATGGTCTCGGTCTGCGAGGCGCGATACTGCTTCGACCAGCGATCGATCTGGCGCGCGACATAGTTCTCACCCTTGCCGAAGTCGGCAAGGCCGATCTTGGCCGGGTCATACGAATGCAGCCGCGCGATGGTGGCATTCATCGCGTCATAGACCGCGGCGCGCTCCGCAACGTTGGAACCCGGCATCTGCGGTTCCCAGAACACGCGGCCGTCGACGAAGCTCATCAGATAGAACGGCGTGCCGGCGATGCTGTCGTCCGCGCAAAGAATAAGCGGCTCGGCCACTGGAAAGCCTTGCGCGTGCAGCGCGCGGGTTACGCGATATTCGCGGTCGACCGCATGCGCCGACGGCAGCAGCTTGCCGGGCGGCTTGCGGCGCAGCACATAGCGCCGCGCCGACGTCTCCAGCAGATAGGTCGGGTTCGACTGGCCGCCTTTGAATTGCTTGACCGTCAGCGGGCCGGCGAAGCCTTGCACATGCTGCGCCAGATAGGCTGCAAGCCGCGCCGCATCGAGGCGCAGCGTGCCCGCGGCCTCCTTGGTGCCGGAAAAAGCCTGCTGGCGATCGATGTTGGTCATGGTCCCTTCTTCACCTCTCCCCGCGTGCGGGGAGAGGTCGACGTCCGAGCGAATGCGAGG
>DATBZY010000089.1:0-2580 GCA_036512915.1 Pseudolabrys sp.
GGCGCGATCCCAGCTCTTGGGCAGGTGGTTGGTGAGCTGTTTGCCGACATCGCGCAGCTTGAAATAGGTGCGGCCGGAGCCCAGCCGCGCCAGATAGGCCGACATGGCGCCGACCGGCGGCGCGATCGACATGTCATTGTCATTGAGGATGACGATCAGGCGCTCGTTGCGCGCGCCGGCATTGTTCATTGCCTCATAGGCCATGCCCGCCGACATGGCGCCGTCGCCGATGACGGCGATGACATTGTTGGTCTTACCGGCGAGATCGCGGGCAACCGCCATGCCGAGGCCGGCCGAGATCGAGGTCGAGGAATGCGCGGCGCCGAACGGGTCGTATTCGCTCTCGGCGCGTTTGGTAAAGCCGGACAGGCCGCCGCCCTGTCTTAGGGTGCGAATGCGGTCGCGCCGGCCGGTCAAAATCTTGTGCGGATAGCTCTGGTGGCCGACGTCCCAGATCAGTCGGTCGGTCGGCGTGTCGAACACGGCGTGCAGCGCCACGGTCAGCTCGATCACGCCGAGCCCGGCGCCGAGATGGCCGCCGGTGTTGGCGACCGCGTCGATGGTCTCCCGCCGCAGCTCGTCGGCAAGCTGCGCGAGCTGCTCGGCCGACAGGTTCTTCATGTCACGCGGCAGGCGAATGCGGTCGAGTAGGGGTGTTTTAGAGCTCTCGGACAACAGCACCTCCGCGGCAGGACCGGGCTGGCGCCGGCCTGAATAAGCAGCCCCGGGGCAGGCTTACACTAGATGTGCCGGGGCGGGCAATTCAGCTTACGGTCGCAGGGTCACGCTCTGGCCCTGTTTTCGCCGCCATGGCGGCGATCGCCTCCTGCGGCTTGGTCGCCCGTGTGACCAAATCGAGGGGCCCGCAGCAGATCAGGTAATAGTCATAGGCTGCGCCCAGCCGCTCATTGGCCAGCAGGAACTGGAAATGGGCCTGGAAAAAGTGCCAGCGCCGGCGGCCGAAATCGCCGGGTATCCAGAGATCGCGGAAGCTGATGGCGACAACGAGCGGGTTGCGCCGCTCCGACCCCAGCACGATGCCGTGATCGGCGACCGGATCGAACGGCCAGAAATTCATGATGTCGTGGCGCGACTGGTAATCGACCCAGTCGATGTCGGGCGCGACCGCCAGCCGCCGCAGCCGGTCGCGGAACCATTGCGCCTGTGGTTGGAAGCCGACGATCGGAAAATTGGCGCCGACGGTGAGCAGCCGCACGCGCGGCCCATGCTTGCCCAGTTGCGGGTCACGAGCGAGCGCGCGGTCGAGCACATCGACGGCGAGGAACGAGCCGGAACTGTGGCCGACGATTACGGCCTCGTCGGCGTCGCTGCCGCGCACCGCATCCACCACTGCGCCGGCGAAGGCTTCCATGCGCTGCTCCCAGTCCGGCCGCTGGCGGTGCGCGAACTGTTGGGTCGAGACGACGTCATCGCAGAGATAGAGCAGGTAAGTCTGCGGTTCGGTAAGCCAGAGCAGGGAGGCAAAGGCACCGAGCCCGGTAATCGTGCCGACAATGTTCGATACCAGCGCGGGCGCGCCGAGCGCGGCGACGAGTTTCAGGCACAGCACGCCGACGAAAGCGCCCAGCAGCAGCCAGACGGTCATCAGCACCATCGGATAAAGAATAAACAGCCCGAAGCGCCAATGCGCCCGCAAGCCCCGGAGCATGCTGCCGTTCAGCACAGCGATCCCCAGCGCGCGATACATATGCACGATCTTCCACCACGCCGGGCGTGCGAAATCCTTAAGGATGATGTCTTCCCAGCGCAGGAACAGGTAGCGCGTCTCCACCTGCCAGCCATCGCCGTTGGTGGTTACATCCCAGCTCGTGATGAAGCGCTCGGGATCGTTCTCGGCGCGGCCGATTTTTCCGGTCAGCCCATAGAGCGCGCAGGTGTTGCGGAATTCGCGCCGGAACATGCGATAATATTCGGCCAGGCCGCGCGGGTCGTAACCCTGCACATAAATGACGAGCCGGCGGTGGACCTGCACGGGGCGCAATCAATCGACGTCGAG
The DNA here is from genome assembly GCA_036512915.1 of Pseudolabrys sp. Classification (GTDB taxonomy): domain Bacteria; phylum Pseudomonadota; class Alphaproteobacteria; order Rhizobiales; family Xanthobacteraceae; genus Pseudolabrys. The sequence continues at coordinate 2,018 of DATBZY010000089.1, forward strand.
CGGCTCGCTGCCGGTCGGCTTGCCGGAAGCGTCGAGCGTGATCTTCTCCACCCGCGCTTCGGCCTGCCGCAGCAGCTCCTCGCAGCGTTTCTTGAGCGCTTCGCCGCGCTCGTAGATCGCCACCGACTCCTCGAGCGGCACCTTGCCTTCCTCCAGCCGCTTGACGATCGATTCCAGCTCCTCGATCGCCCGCTCGAAGGGCATTTTCTTCACGTCAACGTTGTTGGTGTCAGCCATATCCGCTTCTCAGGCAGCGATTCGTGAAGGCCATCCTATGCCGTCAGGGGACGGCGAAGATAGAGCGCATGATCCCGAAAAGTGGGAACCGGTTTTCGGAAAAGATCAAGCGCCAGCAAAGCGCATGATCCCGAAAAGTGGGAACCGGTTTTCGGAAAAGATCATGCGCCAGCAAAATGTTAGGTCAGCCTAGCAGCCTGTCGGACTTAACGGGATAGGAATCGTTTGGGATAGAATCGGTGCGATGATTCTCCATTGCAACGAACGTCGCCCCGATGAACAATTTCCGCACTATTGACCGCCAGACCGGATTTCTTCTGCCGCCG
>DATBZY010000090.1:0-2965 GCA_036512915.1 Pseudolabrys sp.
TCATGTTGAGAAAGCTATGCAATCCCGCATGATGTTCGCGGACAGACTCTCATAATCGTCCGGCAGTTGGCTGCTCGATGGTTGCGCCCAGTAGACCTTGAGGACTGGATTGGTCGTGCACGCGACGCTGGCACGGGAAAGCTTCGCGCGTTGCGACAGGCGTCCAGGAGATTGTAGGTCGCTGCATAATACGCGACGGCTTCCTTTGACGTTGCTTGACGCTCAGGCCCATTGACCGCAGCGCCCGCAAGGAACTTCGCTGTGTCTTCGGAGAGTTTGTTCAGGCTTTGGTCGAAATAGGCGTCATAGGGCGCCACGAGACTGGCGCATCCCGCCAACGCCAATGCGGCGACCAAAACGGCCAGCCGATGCCATTGCCGCGCGAGCAAGGTATTACGCATACGCATGACATTCCCCGACACAATCCTAGATTGCTCTTATTGGGGATCCAAGTTTATCGGATGAGGCTGCGCTGTACGCAAAAAAGGTTTGTCTGGTCAGCGCTTTCGCATCAGGGATGCCTCGAACGCGGCGCTTCCGCCGATTGCTGGCGGTCTTGAACAGCGCGGCTTCCTCGTCGCTGCCCGCAACGATGTCGTCGCGCGAACCGCGCACAATCGGCACGCCGCCAAAATGCCTTGCGGGGGCAACGCGGCGATCTCACGCTTGTCGCTGGCCTTGATCTGCCGCAACACCCTGAGGCCCGCGATCGCCTTGACTGGCATTTGGCCAAATTGTCGAGATGACGCGCATGCCGGGCATTCTTCCCACGCAAGATCTGCTGGCCGAACTGAAGAAGCAGACCACAACCCTTGGACTCAAAATCAGCGATGGCGCCCACCAGGAACTGGCCGGCGAGGCCGAATCAATTCGCGCGAAGTGGTGGCTGGGTGGCCGCAAAGTGACTTATCGGATGTCGTGCCGCTTGGCAGAAGCGGATCACACGCTGCATTTCCGCGAAGCGGTGGTCGAGCGCAGTTGGGGCATTCCACCGCCGACGCTGACCGTCGAAAAAACCACGGTCAGTGGTTGGCAGCGATCGGGCGAGCGCGTTGATGCCTCGATCGGGGGTGGCGGCTCGCTCGATTACGCGCGCGTGCGCGACGCCGTGGAGAAGGCAACTGCAGCCGCCGGGTGGAAATTCCACCTCGAAGGCGGCCGCATGCCCTGACGATCGCGCCGTCAGCTTAGCGCTTGCGCATCATAAATGCTTCGAACGCGGCGCGCGCCTCAACCGATTGCAGGCGGGTCTTGAACAGTGCGGCTTCCTCGTCGATGCGCGCGACGATGTCGTCGCGCGAGCCGCGCAGCAATCGGCGCGACGCCAACACGCCTTGCGGCGGCAAGGCGGCGATCTCACGCGCGGCCTTCATCGCTTCCGCTTCGACCGCGTCCGGCGCGACGACGGTATTGACCAGACCTGCGCCTCTCGCCTCATCGGCGCTGAACGGCCGGCCCATCACCAGCAGCGCGAACGCGCGCGCCTGGCCCATCAGCCGCGGCGCGATCAAGCTCGAACCCGCTTCCGGCACCAGGCCGAGGCCGACGAACGGCGTGGCAAAGCGCGCATCGCTGCTGGCGACCACATGATCGCAATGCATCAGCATGGTCGTGCCAATTCCGATCGCGCTGCCCCGCACGGCGGCGACCAGCGGCACCTCATTGCGCGCCAGCGCGTACAGGAAGCGCATGATCGGCGCCCCGAGCGCGCCGCCTTCGCCGGCGGCCTTGAGGAAGTCGCCGATGTCATTGCCGGCGCAGAATGCGGCCGGCCTGCCGGCGATCAGCACGCAACGCAGCGCCGAATTCTGCCCTGCGTCCTCGATGGCCGCGGCCATGGCATCGTACATCGCCATCGTCAGCGCGTTTTTCTTCTCCGGGCGGTTCATCCGTACGGTGCGTACCGGCGCATCGTCGGTGACGGTGACCAACTCGCTCATGGAGGTTATTCCGCCAGCGCCGCTTGCGCGTCGGTAATGCTGCCGGCGCCTTCGGTCACGCTGCGCTCGAGGCCGTTCGCCTGCACAGCGATGTTCGCCGCAAAGAACCGCGCCAGCGCGCTGCGGGCGGCGCCATCGCCGCCCTCGCGCAAGGCCGCGAGTGCTTGCTCCGCCAGCATACAGCCGCCTGCGGCATTGCCGAATAGCCGCAGATACGGGGTCGCCCCCGCCAGCGCCGCATCGGACGATTTCTGCGCCAGCAGCCACTGCGTCGCGCGCTCCAGGCTGTCCACCGCTTCGCCCAGCCGCGCCGCGGTTTCGCCGAAGGCGGGAGCGTTGCTCGCTTTCACCGCCGACACCGTGCGCCGCAATTCGTCGAGATAGGCTGCGACCGTCTTGCCGCCTTCGAGCGGCAGTTTGCGCGTCACCAGGTCGATGGCCTGGATGCCATTGGTGCCTTCATAGATTGCGGCGACGCGCGCGTCGCGGAAATGCTGGGCGGCGCCGGTCTCTTCGATATAGCCCATGCCGCCGTGCACCTGCACGCCGAGCGAGGCGACCTCGATGCCGATATCGGTGGAGAACGCTTTCGCCACCGGCGTCAGCAGCGAGGCGCGCGCGTGCGCAGCTTTACGCGCGGGCTCGGTTTTGGCGCGACGGGCGCGGTCGATCGCCACGCCGGTGGCGTAGCAGATCGCGCGTGCGGCACCCGTGAGCGCGCGCATGGTGAGCAGCATGCGCTTGACGTCGGAATAGGCGATGATGGCGGCGGCGGCGCCCTGCTTGCGCTCGCGCGCATACGCAAACGCTTGTTGTGTCGCCCGTTCGGCGATCGCCACGCCCTGCAGGCCGACCGCGAGCCGCGCGCGGTTCATCATCGTGAACATGCAGGCCATGCCCTTGTGTTCCTCGCCGATGAGGAAGCCGAGCGCGCCGCCGTGGTCGCCATAGAGCATGGTGCAGGTGGGCGAGGCATGGATGCCGAGCTTGTGCTCGACCGAATGCGCGCGCACGTCATTGCGCGC
>DATBZY010000091.1:0-3172 GCA_036512915.1 Pseudolabrys sp.
GGCAGCGGGCAGACCGCAGTCGATCTGATCGCCGGCCGCATTCAGGTGATGTTCGCGCCGGCGCCGACCGTGCTCGGGCTCATCAAGGACGGCCGCGTCAAGCCGCTGGCCACCACCGAAGCCAAGCGTTCAAACATCGCGCCCGATCTGCCGACGATTGCCGAAGCGGGTCTGCCCGGCTATGCCGCCGGCCTCTGGTTCGGCATCCTCGGCCCGGGCGGCCTGCCCAAGCCGGTGATCGACAAACTCTCCGAAGCAACCAATGCGGCGTTGAAAGATCCGGCCGTTTTGCAAGGGTTGCAAAGCCAGGGCCTCAATGCCACCGGCGGCAGCCCGGAGGATTTCGCCCGCTTCATCAAGAGCGAAACCGAGCGCTGGGCCCGCGTCATCAAGTCCATGGACGCGGCGAAAAAAGCGGAAGCTCCCGCGGCGTCGGGTCATGAATAAACCGGAAACCGGCTTCCGCTTCATCGGGCAACCCATGCCGCGCCACGAAGACGCGCCGCTGCTCATCGGCGCGGGCCGCTTCACCGACGACTTCGATTTTCCCGGGCAGACTTACGCGGCCATGGTGCGCTCGCCGCACGCCCATGCGCGCATCGTCGCGATCGACAAAAGCCGCGCGCGGGCGCTGCCCGGCGTGCTCGGCGTGTTCACCGGCGCCGATTGCCAAGCCGACAACCTCGGCGCCATCGGGCACGATCCGCTGCCGAAGACGCGCGACGACATGAAGCTCACCGGGCCCGGCGGCAGCCAAATCTTCATCGGCCCGCATGTGCTGCTGCCGGCCGACAAGGCGCGCCACGTCGGCGAAGCGGTCGCCATGGTGGTCGCGGAGACAAAGGCTCAAGCGCTCGACGCCGTCGAAGCGCTCGACGTCGTCTACGAGGAACTGCCCTTCGTGCTGCATTCCGAAGACGCCATGAAAGCCAGCGCCCCGGCGGTCTGGGACGAGGTGCCAAATAATATCCTGGTCGATACGCATTTCGGCGATGGCGCGGCGACCGAGCGCGCCTTTGCGCTAGCCGCGCATATCGTCGCCATGGATTTCACAATCGGCCGCGTCACCGGCGTTCCGCTCGAGCTGCGCGCGGCGGTCGCCAATTACGATACGGCGAGCGGCCGCTACACGCTGCACGCCGGCAGCGGCGGCGCGGTGCAGAAAAACGAACTGGCCAGCATTCTCGGCGTCAAGCCCGACGCCGTGCGCGTGTTGTCGTTCGACGTCGGCGGCAATTTCGGCACCCGCAACCGCGTCTATCCGGAATACGGCCTGGTGCTGTGGGCCTCGCGCAAGCTCGGCCGCCCGGTCAAGTTCACCGCCACCCGCTCGGAGTGCTTCATCAGCGATTATCAAGGCCGCGACCTGATATCGAAATTAGAACTGGCGCTCGATAGCGCCGGCCGCTTCCTCGCGCTGCGCGCTACCAATATCAGCAATGCCGGCGCGCGCTGCGTGTCGCTCTCGCCGCTCAGCAAGGGCGCAGGATTAATCACCGGCAACTACGCCATACCGGTGGCCTCGCTGCGCGCGCTCTCGGTATTCACCAACACCATTCCGACGCAGGCCTATCGCAGCTCCGGCCGCCCGGAAGTGACCTTCGCCATCGAACGCTTGATCGACATCGCGGCAGCCAAGCTCAACATCGACCGCATCAGCCTGCGCCGGCGCAATCTGGTGCGGCCGAAGGCCATGCCGTACCGCAACGCGGTCGGCATGACCTACGACAGCGGCCGCTACGAGGAGAACATGGACCTCGCCATGCGCATCGCCGACTGGGACGGCTTCAAGGCGCGCCGGCGCGCGGCCAAAAAACGCGGGCATCTGCTCGGCCTCGGCCTCGCCAATTACGTCGAGTCGTCTATCGGCGCGCCCAAGGAACAGGCGCGCATCACGATCCAGCCGGAAGGCCGCGTCGACGTCATCATCGGCACCCAGCCGGCCGGGCAAGGCCACGAGACCAGCTTCGCGCAAGTCGTGGCGGACTTGCTCCATGTACCGGTCGAGGCCGTGCGCATTATCATGGGCGACACCGACGTGGTGCGCGCCGGCGGCGGCAGCCATTCCGGCCGCTCCATGCGCCATGCCGCCACCGTGTTCTCGCTGGCCGCGACCGATCTCATCGCCAAGGGCAAGCGCATCGCCGCGCTCGCGCTCGGCGCCGCGCCCGAGCACGTCGAGTTCAACGACGGCCGCTTTGCCGCGCGCGAGACCAACCGCAATTTCGATTTCCTCGAACTGGCGCAGGAAATCCCCAAACTCGCGCTGCCCGACGAGCTCGCCGGCGGCCTCGCGGTGGTCGCCGACAACGAGATGCACGATCCGGTGTTCCCGAACGGCTGCGCGATCTGCGAAATTGAAATCGATCCCGCTAGCGGCGGGTTGACGCTCACGCGCTATGCCTCGGTCGACGACGTCGGCCGCTGCATCAATCCGCTCATCGTCGACGGCCAGACCCACGGCGCCATCGCGCAGGGCATCGGCCAGGCGCTGTGGGAGCAATTCGTGGTCGACGATTCCGGCCAGCCGCTCAGCGGCTCGCTGATGGACTACGGCATGCCGCGCGCGCATCTGCTGCCGTCGTTCCGCACCGAGATCGTCGAGGTGCTCTCTCCGACCAACCCGCTCGGCATCAAGGCCGGCGGCGAAGGCGGCACCACGGCGGCGCCGGCCGCGATCGTGAGCGCCGTGGTCGACGCGCTCAAACCTTACGGCGTGCTCAATATCGACATGCCGGCGACGCCGCATCGCATCTGGCAGACGATCCAGAAGGCGAAAGCCGGCTAAAGCTTTGAATCCCGAGATCGTTGCGCGGGTCAGGCGATGGCGCGCGCCAGGCGGCTGCTGTTGGCGCCCACGCACTGGCGCAGCGGCGCGTAGCCGCGTTCGGCGGCGACCATGAATCCTTCGCCAGCGGAAAGCGCCTGGGCGATCGCCGCTTCGGCGTCGGCGAACGCCGCGATTTTTTCGGCGATCATCAGTTCCGCTTCCGCCGCCGCCTGCGGCCCGCCTTGCGCCATCCGCAGCAGACGCAGGGAGACGACGTTCTGCACCTCGCAGGCAAAACGCAACGTTTCGGCCCAGGCATTGAATGATTCGAGCACGCTAGCCTCCGCTCAATCGGCCGGCCTTAAGAGTGCGGCCGGCAACTTGCAGCGGAACTATCGCGCA
>DATBZY010000092.1:0-2015 GCA_036512915.1 Pseudolabrys sp.
GTGCGGCAGAAAAACGAACTGGCCAGCATTCTCGGTATCAAGCCCGACGCCGTGCGCGTGTTGTCGTTCGACGTCGGCGGCAATTTCGGCACCCGCAACCGCGTCTATCCGGAATACGGCCTGGTGCTGTGGGCCTCGCGCAAGCTCGGCCGCCCGGTCAAGTTCACCGCGACGCGCTCGGAGTGTTTCATCAGCGATTACCAGGGCCGCGATCTGGTATCAAAATTGGAACTGGCGCTCAACGACAAGGGCCGCTTCCTCGCCCTACGCGCGACCAATATCAGCAATGCCGGCGCGCGCTGCGTGTCGCTCTCCCCGCTCAGCAAGGGCGCCGGCCTGATCACCGGCAACTACGCCATTCCGGTGGCCTCGCTGCGCGCGCTCTCGGTGTTTACCAACACCATTCCGACGCAGGCCTATCGCAGCTCCGGCCGCCCGGAGGTGACTTTCGCCATCGAACGGCTGATCGACATCGCGGCGGAAAAACTCGCCATCGACCGCATCAGCCTGCGCCGCCGCAATCTGGTGCGGCCGAAAGCCATGCCCTACCGCAACGCGGTCGGCATGACCTACGACAGCGGCCGCTACGAGGAGAACATGGACCTCGCCATGCGCATCGCCGATTGGGACGGCTTCAAGGCGCGCCGGCGCGACGCCAAAAAGCGCGGGCATCTGCTCGGCCTCGGCCTCGCCAACTACGTCGAGTCGTCTATCGGCGCGCCCAAGGAACAGGCGCGCATCACCATCAAGCCGGACGGCGTCGACGTCATCATCGGCACGCAACCGGCCGGGCAAGGCCACGAGACCAGCTTCGCGCAAGTCGTGGCGGACTTGCTCCATGTACCGGTCGAAAGCGTGCGCATTATCATGGGCGACACCGACGTGGTGCGCGCCGGCGGCGGCTCGCATTCCGGCCGCTCCATGCGCCATGCCGCCACCGTGTTCTCGCTGGCCGCGACCACGCTGATCGCCAAGGGCAAGCGCATCGCCGCGCTCGCGCTTGGCAGTACGCCCGAGCACGTCGAATTCAACGACGGGCGCTTTGCCGCGCGCGCGACCAATCTTAGTTTCGATTTTCTCGAACTGGCGCAGGAAATTCCGAAACTCACGCTGCCCGACGATCTCGCCGGCGGCCTTGCGGTGGTCGCCGACAACGAGATGCACGATCCGGTGTTCCCGAACGGCTGCGCGATCTGCGAAATCGAAATCGATCCCGACAGCGGCGGGTTGACGCTCACGCGCTATGCCTCGGTGGATGACGTCGGCCGCTGTATCAATCCGCTCATCGTCGACGGCCAGACCCACGGTGCCATCGCGCAAGGCATCGGCCAGGCGTTGTGGGAGCAATGCGTGGTCGACGATTCCGGCCAGCCGCTCACCGGCTCGCTGATGGACTACGGCATGCCGCGCGCGCATCTGCTGCCGTCGTTCGTGACCGAGATCGTCGAGGTGCTCTCGCCGACCAACCCGCTCGGCATCAAGGCCGGCGGCGAAGGCGGCACCAAGGCGGCGCCGGCAGCGATCGTGAGCGCCGTGGTCGACGCGCTCAAGCCTTACGGCGTGCTCAGCATCGACATGCCGGCGACGCCGCATCGCATCTGGCAGACGATCCAGAAGGCGAAAGCCGGCTGAAACTCCGAATCCCGAGATCGTTGCGCGGTCACGCCATCGCGCGCGCCAGGCGGCTGCTGTTGGCGTCCACGCACTGGCGCAGCGGCGCGTAGCCGCGTTCGGCCGCGACCATGAATCCTTCGCCAGCGGAAAGCGCCTGGGCGATCGCCGCTTCGACGTCGGCGAACGCCGCGATTTTTTCTGCGATCATCAGTTCCGCTTCCGCCGCCGCTTGCGGCCCGCCTTGCGCCATCCGCAGCAGTCGCAGGGAGACGACGTTCTGCACCTCGCAGGCAAAACGCAACGTTTCGGCCCAGGCATTGAATGATTCGAGCACGCTAGCCTCCGCTCAATCGGCCGGCCTTAAGAGTGCGGCCGGCAACTTGCAGCGGAACTATCGCGCA
>DATBZY010000093.1:0-3623 GCA_036512915.1 Pseudolabrys sp.
CTATTTGATGCCGCGCGTGGTCGCGGCCTATCGCGAGGAAAAATACGATTCGCAGATGCTGCCCGAGATGGGCAAGCTCGGCCTGCTCGGGCCGACGATCCCGGAAGAGTACGGCGGCGCCGGCTTGGGTTACGTCAGCTATGGCCTGATCGGGCGCGAACTCGAGCGCGTCGATAGCGGCTATCGCTCCGCCATGTCGGTGCAGTCGTCGCTGGTGATGTATCCGATCTACGCCTATGGCAACGAAGCGCAGCGGCGCCAATATCTGCCCAAGCTGGCGACCGCCGAGATGATCGGCTGCTTCGGCCTGACCGAGCCCGACCACGGCTCCGATCCGGGCTCGATGGTAACGCGCGCGGAGAAGGTCGCCGGCGGCTACAAGCTGAACGGCGCCAAGACTTGGATCTCCAACGCGCCGGTCGCGCATGTCGCGGTGGTGTGGGCGAAGCTCGACGGCGTCATTCGCGGCTTTATCGTCGAGCGCGGCACCCAAGGTTTCTCCACGCCCAAGATCGAAGGCAAGCTGTCGTTGCGTGCCTCCATCACCGGCGAGATCGTGCTGGCAGACTGCGTGGTGCCGGAAGAAAACCTTCTTCCGAACGTGAAGGGGCTGGCCGGTCCGTTCGGCTGCCTCAACAATGCGCGCTACGGCATCGCCTGGGGCGCCATGGGCGCTGCGGAATTCTGCTGGCACGCGGCCCGCCAATATACGCTCGACCGCAAGCAGTTCGGCCGCCCGCTCGCCGCCAATCAGCTGATCCAGAAAAAACTCGCCGACATGCAGACCGAGATCGCGCTTGGGCTACAAGGCGCGCTGCGGTTGGGTCGCATGCTGGAAGCGGGCAAGGCGGCGCCGCCGTCGATCTCGCTGATGAAGCGCAACAATTGCGGCAAGGCGCTCGACATCGCGCGGCTGGCGCGCGACATGCACGGCGGCAACGGCATCTCCGAGGAATATCATGTGATGCGCGTGCTCGCGAACCTGGAGACGGTCAACACCTACGAGGGCACCCACGACATCCACGCCCTGATCCTGGGCCGCGCGCAGACCGGCATTCAGGCGTTTTTCTGATCGCGCCGGCAATGGACGTTTTTACGATTGCGCTCTTGGTTGGCACCGGAGTCGTCGCTGGTGCCATCGCGTCTATCGTTGGCGGGGCGGCGGTCGTGGTCTATCCGGTGCTGATCGCCTCCGGGGTATCGCCGCAGCTGGCGGCGGTCTGCAATCTCACGGCGCTGATGCCGGCGACCATGCTGGCCGCGCTCGCCGACCGCTCGCAGCTTCCGCCCTTCAACCGCGCCTTCGTCAGCCTGATCTTTGCTTCGATCTTCGGCGCGGGGCTCGGTGCAACGCTGCTGCTGCTCACGCCTGAGCGGCTGTTCGCGGTCTTTGTGCCGCTGCTGCTCGGCTTTGCCACGCTGCTGTTCGCCTATTCCGAGCGCATCAGCGTGTGCCTGCGCGCCCGCGCCGCCAACCGCGGACATGACATCGCCTTCAATGTCGGAAGTCTGAAGATGCTGCTGCCGGTCTCGTTCTACGGCGGCTATTTTGGCGCCGGCGTCGGCGTATTGATGCTCGGCGTGTTCAGTCTGGCGACCGGCGGCGACTATCGCTCGGCCAATGTCGCCAAGAATTTCGTCTCCAGCCTTAATGGCCTCGCCGCGAGTGTCGTGTTTGCAACGCAGGGCGCGATCATCTGGCCGCAAACTCTGGCGCTGATGGCGGGCACCATCGGCGGCGGGATTCTCGGCGCGCATATCGCACGGATGATCCCGCGCAAAGTCGTGCGGGTGTTGATCGTGGCTGTGGGCGCAGTTTTGACTGCGGCGTTCGCGCGCCAGTACTGGTTCTAGCCCACCGAGACATTCACGCGCGTGGCACTGACGCGAAAAAGCGGCTTTCCGTTGCCGCCAAACATCGCTATTTCTTAAGCCATGAAAATCGACGGCAAACAGATGCGCACGATCTGGGTGGAAGGCGATGGCGAAAGCGTCGGCGTCATCGACCAGACGCTGCTGCCGCACCGGTTCGGCACGTTAAGGCTGGCGACGCTCGACGATGCCGCCCGCGCGATTCTGACCATGCAGGTGCGCGGCGCGCCGCTGATCGGGGCGACCGCGGCTTACGGCGTCTGGCTGGCGTTGCGGTGCGACGCCTCCGACGCGAGCCTGGAGCGCGCTTATGCGACGCTGCTCGCCACCCGGCCGACGGCGATCAATCTGCAATGGGCGCTGGACGAGATGATGGCGGCGGTACGCAACCGGCCGCGCCAGCAGCGCGTCGAGGCCGCCTTCGGCCGCGCCGGCGAAATCTGCGAGCAAGATATCGCCATCAACCAGGCGATCGGCCGTCACGGACTCAAGATCATCGAGACGATCGCCGCGAAAAAAGCTAAAATGAAAAACGACGCGCGCGTCAATGTGCTCACCCACTGCAATGCCGGCTGGCTGGCGACGGTGGATTGGGGCACGGCGACGGCGCCGATCTACATGGCGCACGACAACGGCATTCCGGTGCATGTCTTTGCCGACGAGACCCGCCCGCGCAACCAGGGCGCCTCGCTCACCGCCTGGGAGCTCGGCCGCCACGGCGTGCCGCACACCGTGATCCCGGACAATACCGGCGGCCATCTGATGCAGCACGCCCTGGTCGACCTGGTGATCGTCGGCGCCGACCGGGTGACCGCGCAGGGCGACGTCTGCAACAAGATCGGCACTTACTTGAAGGCGCTGGCAGCAGCCGACAACAGCGTGCCGTTCTATGTGGCGCTGCCGTCGCCGACCATCGATTTTTCCGTCAGCGACGGGCTCACCGAAATCCCGATCGAACAGCGCGGCGCGGACGAAGTCGCTACCATGACCGGCAAGACCGCCGACGGCCGCATCGAGACCGTGCGGGTGGTGCCGGACGGCTCAGCCGTAGCCAATTACGGCTTCGATGTCACGCCGGCGCGACTCATCAGCGGGCTCATCACCGAGCGCGGGGTGATCGCGGCCAACCGCGCCGCGCTCGCCGCCGCGTTTCCCGAGGGTGCCCGCGCCTGATCCCGAAAAGTGGGAACCGGTTTTCGGATAAGATCATGCGCCAAAGTGTTAATGTCACGCCATGAAACTCGCCGCCACCCCGCCGCTGCAAGTACCGGTCGACGGCCGCCAGTCGGAAACCGCGCTGGCGATCGCGCGCGGCACCGCGCGGCTGCTGCATGCGCACGGCTTTTGCGTGGTGAGCGAATTGCCGCTGCCGTCCGGGCGCAGAGCGGATCTGGTGGCGCTCGATGCCGGGGCTGAGATCTGGATCGTCGAGATCAAATCTTCAGTCGCGGACTTTCGTGCCGATCAGAAGTGGCAGGATTACCGGGCCCATTGCGACCGGTTGTTCTTCGCCACCTGCATGGAGGTGCCGTGCGAGATCTTCCCGCCCGATACCGGGCTGATAGTGGCCGACGCCTTCGGCGCGCAACTGATGTGCGAGGCGCCCGAGCACCGGCTGCCGGCGGCCACGCGCAAATCCATGACGCTGCTGTTCGCGCGCGCCGCCGCGCTGCGGCTGCAGTCGTTGGCCGATCCGGCGGGGCCTTACGGGGATGTGACCTGAAAATCAGCGCGGCGCACGCTTGGCCAAA
>DATBZY010000094.1:0-2789 GCA_036512915.1 Pseudolabrys sp.
ACATCGCCCGCTCGGACACCGCGCGATAGCGCAAGGCCCAGGTCTCGATCGCGTTGATGGTCTGCTGCACGACCAGCACGAACAGCACGAGCTGCAGCGTCCAGGCCATGGCGCCGGCCATGTCGAACAGTTGCTGCTGGCGCAGCAGTTGATAGCCGACGCCGCCGGTGGCGCCCACCAGCTCCGCCACCACCACCACGCGCGCGGCGTTGCCGAGGTTGACCTTCCAGGCGGTGAGGATGCCGGGCACGATGGTCGGCACGATCAGGAAGCGGAACAGCGTCCAGCGGCTCGGCCGGAACGACATGGCCATCTCGAACAGATCCTTCGACATCGAGCGGAAGGCGTCGAGAATCTGGAAGGTGAAGGCGGGCAGCGTCGTCATCACCATAATAAACAGCACGCGGAATTCGATGCCGTGGAACCAGATGATAGCGAACACCACCCAGGATAGCGCTGGAATGCCCTGGAAGAAGGTGAGCACCGGCGCGATGAAATTCTCCGCGGTCTTCGACTGGCCGATCAGCAGCGCCAAAATGCTGCCGAGGATGAAGGCGCCGAACAGGCCGCCGAAGATGCGGCCGGCAGTGAGCAGCACGTCGACCAGCAGCGAGCCGGTGATCAGCACCTCGATGGTGCGGGTAATGATCTCGGGCACCGGCGGGAACAGGTAGTGCGGAAACACGAACGACAAAATCTGCCAGCCCGCCGCCAGCACGATCATGCCGGTGGCGGCTTGCAGAACGCGCATCGCGCGCGAGTTCATCATTTCATCGGCTTCTGGTAGATCGTGTCGTTCGACGGCTGCGATTTGAAATAGCCGACGTCGACGCCGGCCTTGTAGACCGCCTCGATCTGCTTAGCGACGTCGTTGGCCGGCACCACGCTCATGCCGAGCCGGTCGTTGGATTTGATCAGCGACACCAGCGCGGCGCGATCCTCGGGCGTCGATTTCGGCGCAATCATTGCAGCCGCTTCTTCCGGATGCTGGGCGATGAATTCGCCGGCGTCCTTGTAGGTCGCGTACAGCTTCGGGATCAAAGCCTGGTTCTGCTCGATCCAGTCGCTATGCGCGGCGACGCCCAAATAGGGAATGCGCTCGCCGCCGGCAAAGCTAGCCCAAGTCTTGTTCACGCTGGTATCGAGCGCGCGGATATCCGGCTTCTTCGCCTTCAACAACGTGTAGGCAGGCTCCCAGAGCTGGATCGCATCGGCGCGGTCAGCCAAGGCATAGCCGACCAGGCCGGGCGGCGCGGTGTTGACGACTTGGATCTTGGAGCGATCGACGCCTTGTTGCTTGGCGAAGAATTCGAACATCACGAAATTGGTGGTCGAACTGGCGGCGGCGAGCTGCTTGCCTTCCAGGTCCTTGAGCGTCTTGATCTCGGGCCGCGAGGTGACGACCGTGCCCCAGTAGTCGAACAGGTTGAACAGATACTTCACTTTCACGCCGCGGGCGTCGGCTAAGCCCACGGTGAGCACCGCGGCGCTGCCGCCGACCTTGAACTCGCCCGAATTGAACTGCGTCGTATAGGCATCCGGCGGCCGTTCGACGAATTCGATATCGAGGCCGTGCGCGGCATCGAGCTTCTTGGCCTTGATCACCGGCGGCATGAAGGCGCCGAGCGAGGGAAAGCCGAACACCACGATAGTGACTTTTGCGGGTGTCTGTGCGGCGGCGGGTGCGGGCGCCATCAGCGCAGCGCAGGCGAGCGCCGCGGCGGCGCAGCCGGCCGAGCGCACGAGAGCGGAAAGTCTTGTCATCAAATCCTCCCTTTTAGTTCTGAATTTGCAGCGATCGTTTCTTGTTATGCCGATGCGGGCGAATGGGCGGCGACCTCGCGGCGCAGCGCGGTGAAAAACTGGCCGATCAGGTACTTGGCGACGCCTTTTAGAATGCGTTGCCCGACGCCGGCGACCAGGCCGCCGATTTCTCCCTCGCCACTATAGCGCATGGATGTCCCGCCGGTCTGGCTGCTGAGCGCAAAGGTCGCGGTGCCGCTGCCTTGGCCGAGCGTGCCGGAGCCCGAGACGGCGACCTTGCATTGCGCCGGCGCGATCTTGTCCGACAGGCTGATCTCACCCTCGAAGCTGCCGCCGACCGAGGCGACTTTCAAATTAAGCACCAGCCGAAAGCGGTCCTCGCCTTCGGGGATCATGTCTTTGCAGCCGGGAATGCATTTCTTCAGCACGGCCGGATCGTTGAGCGCGCTCCACAGCGCCTCGATCGGGACTTCGAAAATTTCCTCGCCGCCGATGTCGAGCTTCATGGTCTGCCGCCGTTTATTGGATGTGGAAGAGCCGCGCCGCCAGGCCGCCGTTGATCGAAGCCGTCTGTTCCTGCGAGAGGCCGGCGTCGGTCACGATTTTCGCCGGCTCGGTGTCGCCGATCGGGAACGGCATGTCGGAGCCCATCATCAGGCGCTCCGTCCCCATCATCTCGATCACGAATTTCAGCACGCGCACATCGTGCAGGATGGTGTCGGTGTAGATAGCGCCAAGCCCCGCGACCGGGTCGCCGATGCCGGGGGTGATCTGATGATTGCGCTTGAGCCGGCCGAGCACGAAGGGCAGCGCAGCGGCGCCCATCGGCGCGAAGATTTTCGCATTCTTGTAGCGCGCGAGGTGGCCGGCCGAGATCAGCCGTGCCACCGCGATCACGGCATCGGTGATGCGGCCGAGACCATTGGCGAGGCCAAAATCGTTTACGCGCACGTCGCCGACATCGAAGCTCGGATGGATATGAATGACCGCGCCGGTCTCGTCCGCCGCCTGCCAGAAAATGTCGA
>DATBZY010000095.1:0-25568 GCA_036512915.1 Pseudolabrys sp.
CAATCCTATGATGCCGCACAATTGATCAACAGCGCCGTGGTGGCGGTGAAGGGCGACACCAGCAAGAAGGACGCGATGAAGGCGGAGATGGAGATGGAGAAGGCGAATTTCAAGTCGCTGCGCGGCCCGTTCAAATATGGCAACAACCACATCCCAATCCAGAATTTCTATTTGCAGGATGTGGTGAAGGATGCCGACGGCGCGCTTTCGCTGAAAACCGTCGCCACCATCGTCAAGGACAACCAGGACGCCTTCCACAGCAAGTGCCCAATGAAGTGATCCGGGGTTAAGTCACGACGGCGGCGGCGGCGCACGCGCGCTGCCGCCGTTCGTTTGTCGCTATGACGCTTAGATCCATGATCGATCCGCCATGACGCTTTTCATCGAGCAATGCCTGAACGGTTTGCAGTTCGGCCTGCTGCTGTTTCTGCTGGCGGCGGGACTGACCCTGGTGTTCGGCATCATGGACCTGGTCAATCTGGCGCACGGCTCGCTCTACATGATCGGCGCCTATTTAGCCGCCACTTTTGCCGCTTGGACCGGAAGCTTCGTGCTCGGCGCGGTGCTCGGCCTTATTGGCACGCTCGTGGTCGGCATGGCGGTGGAGGTGATCGCGATGCGCAGGCTGTACGGCCGCGACCATCTCGATCATGTGCTCGGCACCTTCGGGCTGATCCTGTTCTTCGATGAGGCGGTGCGGCTGATCTGGGGGCCGGAGGGTATGAGCCTGCCGCTGCCGTCCTGGCTCAACACCTCGGTGCAAATTCTACCGGGTGTTCAGTATTCCGCCTACCGGCTCGCGATCATCATCGTCTCGCTGGCGGTCGCTGGCTTTCTTTATTTTCTGGTGATGCGCACGCGCATCGGCATGCTGATCCGCGCCGGCGCATCGAACCGCGAAATGGTCGGTGCGCTCGGCGTCAATATCAAGCTGCTCTATACGCTGGTGTTCGGGCTGGGCGCCGCGCTCGCCGGGCTGGCCGGGCTGATGCAGGCGCCGATTCTCACCGTGCAGATCGGCATGGGCGAGAACATCCTCATTCTCGCCTTCGTCATCACCGTGATCGGCGGCATCGGCTCGATCCGCGGCGCGCTGGTGGCGGCCATTTTCGTCGGCTTCATCGACACGCTCGGCCGCGCCTTCTTTCCCGATCTGTTGCGCATGGTGCTGAGCAAGGACGCGGCCTCGACCGCGGCGCCCGCGCTCTCATCAATGCTGATCTATCTGCTGATGGCGATCGTATTGGTGGTTAAGCCTGAAGGCTTGTTCTCGGCGGGCCAAAAATGACTGGCTGGCTCAGCGTCCGCAATATCGTGATCGTCGCGCTTTTGGCCGCGCTGCTGCTGCTGCCGGTTTATGTCGAGCTCGGCGGCAGCCGCTTCCTGATCACGCTGTTCACCCGCATCATCATCCTGGCGCTGGCCGCCGGTAGCCTCAATTTGATTCTCGGTTATGGTGGCATGATGAGCTTCGGTCACGCCGCCTATATCGGCATCGGCGGCTATGCGGTCGGTATCCTGGCGCATGAGGGAATTTTCACCGGCTTCGTGCAGTGGCCGGTGGCGCTGGCCGCCTCCGCGCTATTTGCGCTGGTGATCGGCGCGCTCAGCCTACGCACGCGCGGCGTCTACTTCATCATGATCACGCTCGCCTTCGCGCAGATGGCCTATTACATCATCGCCGGACTGGCGCGCTATGGCGGCGACGACGGCCTCACTATCTACAAGCGCAGTCAGTTCGTGGCGCCGATCGATCTGTCGAGCAAGGTGCAGTTCTATTACGTCTGCCTCGCGCTGCTGTATGGGTCGATCTACCTGATCTGGCGGCTGGTGAATTCGCGCTTCGGCCAGGTGATCCAGGGCTCGCGCTCGAACGACACGCGCATGCGGGCGATCGGTTTCCCGACCTACCGCTATCGCCTGGTCTGTTTCGTCATTGCCGGGACGCTGTGCGGGCTGGCTGGCGCGCTGCTGGCCAATCACACCGATTTCGTCAGCCCGGGGTTAATGTATTGGACGCGCTCGGGCGACCTCATCATCATGGTCGTGCTCGGCGGCATGGCTTCGCCATTTGGTCCGCTGTTCGGCGCGGTGGCGCTGCTGCTATTCGAAGAAATGTTGCCGTTTGTGATCAAGCTGCTCGGCACCCCATTCTTTGGCGAGGCGGCGGCCCGTGCCTCGGAATATTGGCAGATTATCATGGGCCCCTTGCTGCTCCTCGTCGTGTTGTTCGCGCGCCGCGGCATCGACGGCCTGCTCGCCAAAGTGGGTGCAAAGGTGCGCGCATGAGCGAGCCGCTGTTGCAGGTCAGTCACCTGGCCAAACGCTTCGAGGGCATCGTCGCCACCGACGATCTCGTGCTTAATGTCGCCGCCGGCGAATTGCATGCGGTGATCGGGCCGAACGGCGCCGGCAAGACCACGCTGATCGCCCAGCTCAGCGGGCAACTTGCGCCCGACTCCGGCCGCATCCGTTTCGCCGGCAACGACATCACCGCGCTGCCGATGTATCGCCGCAGCGCGCTGGGGTTGGCGCGCTCGTTCCAGATCACGTCCTTGTTCCTCGATCTCAGCGTGCTCGATAATGTCGCGCTGGCGGTGCAGGCGCATGCCGGCCATTCGTTTCATTTCTGGCGCAATGCGCGGAGCGAGCCGGAATTGCGCCAGCCGGCACGCGCGTTGCTCGCCCGCGTGGGCTTGGCCGAGCGTGCCGACCGGCCGGCGTCCGCCTTGAGCCACGGCGCGCATCGCCAGCTCGAGCTCGCCATGGCACTCGCGGGCAGCCCACGCATGCTGCTGCTCGACGAGCCGATGGCGGGCCTGGGGCCGGAGGAATCCGCCCGCATGGTCGAGATGCTGCGCGCCTTGAAGCGCGAGCTCACTATCCTGCTGGTCGAGCACGACATGGAAGCGGTGTTCGCGCTCGCTGACCGCATCACGGTGCTGGTCTACGGACGGGTGATCGCCTCCGGCGCGCCCAACGATATCCGCGCCAATGCGGACGTGCGCGACGCCTATCTGGGCGAAGCCGAAAAGGAGGGCGCCGGTCATGGCTGACAGCATCCTCGACGTCGCCGAGATCGAGACCTGCTACGGCCTGAGCCAGGTGCTGTACGGCGTGTCGTTGACAATCGCGCCCGGCGAGATGGTGACGCTGATGGGCCGCAACGGCATGGGCAAGACCACCACCGTGCGCTCGATCATGGGGCTGACGCCGGCGCGCGCCGGCGCCATCCGCTTCATGGGCCAAGAGATTCGCGGCCTACCGCCGTACAAGATAGCCCAGTTCGGTGTCGGGTTGGTGCCGGAAGGCCGCCAGATTTTTCCCAATCTCAGCGTGCGCGAAAATCTGATTGCGACCGCGGCGACGCGCGCCGGCGACGGCGAGGCTTGGACGCTTGCCAAAGTCTACGAGCTGTTCCCGACGCTGGCCGAGCGCGCGACCAGCATGGGCAACCAGCTGTCCGGCGGCGAGCAGCAGATGTTGGCGGTCGGCCGCGCGCTGATGACCAATCCGCGGCTGTTGATCCTGGACGAAGCGACCGAGGGGCTGGCGCCGCTGATCCGCACCGAGATTTGGCGCTGCCTCACCCGCCTGAAGGCGTTAGGCCTCGCCATCCTGGTGATCGACAAGAATGTCGGCGCGCTGACCCGCATCGCCGACCGCCATTTCCTGATCGAGCGCGGGCGCGTGGTGTGGACCGGCGCCTCGCGCGAGCTCGCCGCCGCGCCCGACGTGCAGCACCGCTATTTGGGGGTGTGACGCTACTCCGCCGGCTGCGGAGCGATCGGGCGGCGGCGGCGGATGAAAGACGGGCTGGCGCCGCCGAGCTTGCGGTGCAGTCGGTCGAGCAGCAGATAGATTACCGGTGTGGTGTAGAGCGTGAGCATCTGCGACACCAATAGGCCGCCGATGATGGTGATGCCGAGCGGCCGGCGCAGCTCGGAGCCCGGGCCGGACGCGATCACCAGCGGCAGCGCGCCCAGCATCGCGGCCATCGTCGTCATCAGGATCGGCCGGAAACGCTCCAGGCAGGCTTCATGAATCGCGCGCTGTGGCGACAGCCCGCGCTTGCGTTCGCCCTCGAGCGCGAAGTCCACCATCATGATGCCGTTCTTCTTCACGATGCCGATCAGAAGAATGATGCCGATGAAGGCGATCACGGTGAGTTCAGTGCCGGAAACCTGCAGCGCGAGCAGCGCGCCCAAGCCCGCCGACGGCAGCGTGGAGATGATGGTGAGCGGGTGCGCCAGGCTCTCATACAGCACGCCGAGCACGATATAGACCGCGATCAGTGCCGCCAGCATCAACAGCGGCTGTGCGCTGACGGCTCGCTTGAAGGCCTGGACGTCGCCGGAGAAGTCGGCATGGATCACGTCGGGAATGTGCATCTCGGCCACCGCCTGCGCGAGTGCCGCGGTGGCTTCCTCGA
Source organism: Pseudolabrys sp. (assembly GCA_036512915.1). Taxonomy (GTDB): domain Bacteria; phylum Pseudomonadota; class Alphaproteobacteria; order Rhizobiales; family Xanthobacteraceae; genus Pseudolabrys. The sequence continues at coordinate 4,433 of DATBZY010000095.1, forward strand.
TCGTGGTGTTGGGCGCGATATTGTAGGTGATGGTCACCGACGGGAACTGGCCCTGATGGTTCACCACCAGCGGCGCTATTCCGCGCTCGACGCGCGCCACCGTCGATAGCGGCACCTGCGCAGTGCCGTTGCCGGGGACATAGACCTGCGTCAGGTCGGTCGGATCGCGCTGGTATTTGCGGTCCGCTTCCAGAATCACCCGGTATTGATTGCGCGCGGTGTAGATGGTCGAGATCTGCCGCTGCGAGAACGCATCGTTGAGCGCATTGTCGATGTCCTGAATGCGCACGCCCAGCCGCGCGGCCGCCTTGCGGTCGATGATGACATTGGCCTGCAAGCCGCCTTGCTCGCGGTCGGTGGTGACGTCGATGGCGCTGGGCACCTGCTTCACCCGGTCGACCACGCGCGGCACCCACAGTTGCAGCTGCTCGATATCGGAACTCCACAGCGTGAACTGATATTGCGAGTCGCTCTGGCGGCCGCCCACCCGCAGGTCCTGCGCCGGCACCATGAACACGCGGATGCCGGCGATCTGGTTGAGCTTGGCGCGCAGCCGCGCCACCACGCGCTGCGTGCTCTCGCCGTTGCGCGCGGCCAACGGCTTCAGGCTGATGAACAGCCGCCCACGATTGACCGAGGCGTTGAAGCCGGAAGCGCCGACCGAAGAGCCCAGGCCCGCCACCGCCGGGTCGGCCAGCACGACGTCCATTGCCTTCTGCTGCAGCTGCTCCATCGCCGCGTAGGAAATGTCGGTTGAGGCCTGGGTGCCGCCGAAGATCAGCCCGGTGTCGTCCTGCGGGAAATAGCCTTTCGGCGTCTTGATATAGAGCCCGACCGTGAGCGCGATGGTGGCGACAAAGACGATCAGCGACAGCGCGCGGTGTTCGAGCATGAAGGCCAGCGTGCGGTCATAGAAGGCGATCATGCGCGAGAGCACGCCCTCGACTCTGCGGTCGAGCCAGGTGGCGTCGCGGCTCGGCGCTGCGCGCACGAAATAAGCACAGATCATCGGCGTGACCGACAGCGACACTACGGTGGACACGCCGATGGCGAAAGCGAGCGTCACCGAGAATTCGCGGAACAGCCGGCCGACGATGCCGCCCATGAACAGCAGCGGAATGAACGCGGCGATCAGCGAGACGCTGATCGACACCACGGTGAAGCCGATCTGCTTGGCGCCCTTCAAGGTGGCGCGTAGCGGCGAATCGCCGTTTTCCAGATTGCGGAACACATTCTCGATCATCACGATGGCGTCGTCCACCACGAAGCCGATGCTCACCGCCAGCGCCATCAGCGACAAATTGTCGATCGAGAATCCGGCCGCCCACATCGCCGCGCAGGTGCCGGCGAGCGACAGCGGCACGGTGATGCCGGCGGCAATTGTCGCAGCCGTGCGCCGCAGGAACAGGAACACCACCAGCATCACCAGCACCGCGGTGGCGGCAAGCGTGAGCTGCATATCGTGCACGCTGGCGCGGATGGTCTGGGTGCGGTCGGTCAGGATCGAAATATCGAGGCCGGCCGGCACCCATTGCCGCAGCTCGGGCAGCAGCGCGTAGATGCGGTCCACCGTGTCGATGACGTTGGCATTGCCCTGCTTGGTGATGATCAGCAGCACCGACGGATCGCGGTTGAACCAGCCGGCGGACCGGCTGTTGCGCACGCTGGCGCGGATCGAGGCCACGGTGGACAGGCGGATCACCGTGCCGTCCACGGTCTTGACCACCACAGGATCGTATTCGCTGGCGGTGCGCAGCTGATTATTGATGCCGATGCTGACGGCGCGTTTAGCCCCGTCGAAGGTGCCGAGGGGGCCGACCGCGTTGGAGTTGGCGATCGCCGTGCGCACGTCTTCCATGCTCAGGCCCATGGCGGCAAGCCGCGCCGGATCGACGCGCACGCGCAGCGCCGGCTGCTCGGAGCCGGCGACGGTGACGTCGGCGACCCCGTCCACCTGCGATAGGCGCTGCGCGATCACGCTGTCGGCGGCGTCGTAGATCGCGCTCGGCTGCATGGTCTTCGAGGTCAGCGCCAGGATCAGGATCGGCGCCGCCGCCGGATTGGCCTTGCGAAAGGTCGGCAGCGTTGGCATGTCGCCCGGCAGGTCGCTGAGCGCGGCGTTGAGAGCGGCCTGCACGTCGCGGGCGGCGCCTTCGATGCTGCGGCTCAAGTCGAATTGCACGGTGATGCGCGACAGGCCGAGCGAGCTGGCGGAGGTGAGCTCGGTGACGCCGGCGATTTCACCCAAGCGCCGCTCCAGCGGCGCCGCCACCGTTGCCGCCATGATATTGGGATCGGCGCCGGGCCGGCTGGCGCTCACATTGATGGTCGGAAAATCGACGCTCGGCAGGCTGGCGACCGGGAGGAAGCTATAGGCGACCGCGCCGACCAGGAACAAACCGATCGCCAGCAGCGTGGTGCCGATCGGCCGGCGGATGAACGGCCGCGAGAAATTCATGACCGGCCTCGTACCGGCCGGGCGGCCAGCCTGGGCGGCGCCGGCGGCGGCGCCGGCACCAGCCGCGCACGCAGCCGCTCCATGTACAGATAGATCACCGGCGTGGTGTAGAGCGTGAGCAACTGGCTGAGCAGCAGGCCGCCGACGATGGTGATGCCGAGCGGATTGCGCAGCTCCGCGCCGGTGCCGCCTTCCAGCGCCAGCGGCAGCGCGCCGAACAGCGCGGCCAGCGTCGTCATCATGATCGGCCGGAAGCGCAGCAGGGCGGCCTGTACGATCGATTCCTCGGGCGACATGCCCTGGTGGCGCTCGGCCTCGAGCGCGAAGTCGATCATCAGAATCGCGTTCTTCTTCACGATGCCCATCAGCAGCACGATGCCGATCAGCGCAATCACCGAGAGGTCGTAGCCGAACAGCATCAGCGCCAGCAGCGCGCCGACGCCGGCCGAGGGTAGGGTGGAGAGAATGGTGAGCGGATGGATGAAGCTTTCGTACAGCACGCCGAGCACGATGTAGATGGTGATGGCGGCGGCGAGGATCAGCCACGGCTCGCCGGCGAGCGACTTGGCAAACTCGGCGGCGTCGCCGGAATAGCTGCCGGTCACTGACGACGGCATGCCGATCTGCTGCTGCGTCGCGCCGATGAGGGACACCGCGTCGCTCAGCGCATAGCCGGGCGCGAGATCGAAGCTGATGGTGACGGACGGGAATTGTTCCTGGTGCGCGATCGCCAGCGGCGCCGAGGTATTCTCGAAGCGCGCGAAGGCCGCTAGCGGCACTTGGTTGCTGCCGGTGACGGTATTGGGCGTGGCGGTCGTGTTGGTATTGGTGGTGCCGCTGGCGGTGTTGGCGACGGTGGCGGCGGTGCCGGTGCTGGTGCTGGAGCCGGTGACATAGAGCTTGCCCAGCGAGCTTGGGTCCTGCTGGTAGCGCGGCTGCGCTTCCAGGATAACGCGATACTGGTTGGCCTGGCCGTAGATGGTGGAAATTTGCCGCTGGCCGAAGGCGTCATTGAGCGTGTCGGTGATGCTCTGCATGGAGACGCCGAGGCGTCCGGCCTGCTCGCGGTCGACATTGACGTTGACGCGCGGCCCGCCTTCCTGCGCTTCAGAGGCGACCTCGCGCAACGCCGGCGCGCCGCGCAGCCGGCGGGTGAGCTTGTCGGCCCATTCGATCACGTCGCCCGCATCGGTGCCGACCAGCGTGTACTGGTACTGCGCGCGGCTCGCGCGCGTGGAAATCTGGATGTCCTGGGTGGCCTGGAAATACACGGTCATGCCGGGAATCGGAGCGACCGCGTCCTTCATCCGCGCGATGATGGCTTCGACCCGCGTGCTGCGCTCGCTGCGCGGCTTCAAGGTGATGGCGAGCCGGCCGGCATTGGGCGTGGCGTTGAGCGGGCTGACGCCGATCACCGAGACCACGCCGGTGACGTCCGCATCGGAGCGGATTACGGCTTCCACGGCCTGCTGACGGCGCTGCATTTCACCAAACGAGACGTCGGTGCCGGCTTCGGTCACCGCAGTGATCAGGCCGGTGTCCTGCAACGGCAGGAAGCCTTTCGGGATGACGATGTAGAGGAAAATGGTGGCGGCGAGCGTGGCCAGCGTGACCAGCAGCGTCTCGCGCTGGTGGCGCAGCACCCAGAGCAGGCTGCGGTGATAGAACTCGACCGTGCGCTCGAGCAGGTCATGAAAGCGGCGGGTGAGCGCGTTGTCGCCGCCGTCGGCGCTATCGCCACCTTGGCGCAGCAGGCGGGCGCACATCATCGGCGTCAGCGTCAGCGAGACGATGGCCGAGGCCACCACCGCGACGGTGAGCGTGAGCGCGAATTCGCGGAACATGCGCCCGACCAGCCCGGTCATGAACAGCAGCGGAATGAACACCGCGATCAGCGACAGCGTGAGCGATATCACCGTGAAGCCGATTTCGCTGGCGCCGCGCAGCGCCGCCTGCAACGGCGGCTCGCCTTCTTCCATGTGGCGCACGATGTTCTCGATCATCACGATGGCGTCGTCGACCACGAAGCCGGTGCCAATGGTCAACGCCATCAGCGACAGGTTGTCGAGCGAGAAGCCGCAGAACCACATCACCCCGAAGGTCGCGATCAGCGATAGCGGCAGCGCCACGCCGGCGATGATGGTGGCGCGGATGGTGCGCAGGAAGATCAGCACCACCAGCACCACCAGCACGATGCTCAGGATCAGCGTGAACTGCACGTCGTGGATCGAGGCGCGGATGGTGGTGGTGCGGTCGTTGACAATGGTGAGCCTGGCGCCGGCCGGTATCGAGCGTTGCAGGCGCGGCAGCTCGGCGCGCACGCGCTGCACGGTCTCGATCACATTGGCGCCCGGCTGGCGCTGCACATCGACGACGATCGCCGGCGCGCCGCGGTACGCGGCGCCGACCTTGGTGTTCTCCAGCCCCTCGATCACGTCGGCGACGTCGCTGAGCAGCACCGGCGCGCCGTTGCGGAATGCCACGGTGATGGACTTGTACGCCTCGGCGCTGGAAATCTGGTCGTTGGCGGCGATGGTGTAGGACTGGTGCGCGCCGTCGAGCGCGCCCTTCGCCCCGGCCACATTGGCGCTGACGATGGCCGTGCGCAGATCTTCGAGCGCGATGCCATAGGCGGCCAGCCGCGACAGATCGGCCTGGATGCGGATCGCCGGACGGATGCCGCCTTGCACCGAGACGTGGCCGACGCCGGTCACCTCGGACAGCCGCGGCGCCATGATGGTATCGGCCATGTCGCTGAGCGTGCGCAGGTCGATGGTGGTCGAGGTGAGCGCCAGCGTGATGATCGGCGCGTCGGCTGGGTTCACCTTGGAATAGAGCGGCGGATAGGGAAGGTTGCGCGGCAGCGTGGAGCCGGCGGCGTTGATCGCCGACTGCACGTCCTGCGCGGCGGCGTCGATCTCGCGGCTGAGATCGAATTGCAGCGTGACCTGGCTGATGCCGAACGAGCTCGACGACGTCATCGTTTGCAGCGCCGGGATCTGGCCGAACTGCCGCTCCAGCGGCGCGGTCACTAGCGCGGCGATGGTGTCGGGATTGGCGCCGGGAAGCTGGGTGGTGACCTGGACGGTGGGGAAATCCACCTGCGGCAGCGCCGACACCGGCAGCCACCAGTAGCCGAGCGCGCCGCCCAGCATCACCGCGACGCCGAGCAGGGAGGTGGCGATCGGCCGGTGAACGAAGGGGGAAGATACGCTCATTGCTGTGCGTTCGGCCTCGCGCCAGCGGGGCGCTGGCCGCTGCGTTGCCGCGCGCCTTGCGGCTGGGCGGCGGGAGCGCCGTCGGCGCTGCCGATCGTAACCTTGCTGCCGTCGTTGAGCCGCGCAAATCCGGTGGTGACCACGCGCTCCGGCGGCTCCAGTCCGCTGGCCACCACGGTCTGGGTCTCATCCTGCTTCTGCACCTGGATCGGCCGCATCGAAGCGCTGTTGTCGTCCTTGACCACGTAGACGAAGGTGCCGTTCGGCCCGCGCTGCACCGCGCCGGTCGGGATCACCACCACCTGTTTGAGCGTGTCGATCAGCAGTCGGATATTGACGAACTGGCCGGGCCAGAGCTGCAGATTGACGTTGGGAAACTCGGCCTTGAGTTTCACCGTGCCCGTCGACTGATCGACCTGATTGTCCACCACTCTGAGCGTGCCGCGATCGATCACCGCGTCGTTGTCGGAACGCAGCGCGTCGACGCTGAGCGGAGCGTTGGCAAAAGCACTATTGACCGCATTGAGATCCTGCTGCGGCAGGTTGAACAACACCGAGATCGGTTTGAGCTGGGTGAGCACGACGATGCCGGTCGCATCCGAGGCATGCACGATATTGCCTTCGTCGACCTGGCGGATGCCGGTGCGGCCGCCGATCGGCGCGGTGATGGTGGTGTAGGCCAGCATCGCTTGCGCGTTCTCGATCGCCGCCTGGTCGGCTTGCACCAGCGCAGAATATTGATTGACCAGCGCCCTTTGGGTGTCGGACTGCTGGCGATTGATCGCATTGGTGGCCGCCAGCTTTTCATAGCGCTCGAGGTCGATCTTGGCATTGCTGAGTTGCGCTTCGTCCTGCGCCTTCTTGGCCGCCGCCTGGGCGAGCTGAGCCTGAAAAGTGGTCGGGTCGATGCGCGCCAGCAGGTCGCCCTTGTTGACGTCCTGGCCTTCCTTGAAGGCGACTTCGAGCAGCTTGCCGTCGACTTGCGGGCGCACGGTGACGGTGTTGAGCGCCTTGGTGGTTCCGACCGCATTTAGATAGACCGGCACGTCGGCGCGCGCGGCGGCTGCGATCAGCACCGGTACCGGTCCCTCGGCGGCGAAGCGGCCGCCGGCGCGGCGCTGCGGTTCGGGCGCGCCGGTGAAGACATAGATCAGCGCCACGGCGATCACGATGACGATCAGCCCGATCGCCAGATAGCGGCGATTGCGGTGGCTCGTCTTCGCCCAGATCTGCCTTGGCAATTCACCGTGCATTGGCGGCTTCCACCGGCCTCGGCAGCCAGCCGCCGCCGAGGGCCTGATAAAGGCTCACGATCGCCTGCGCCTGCGCGAGATTCGCCTGCACCTGCAGGAGTTGCGCCGAATAGAGCGTCTGCTGAATTTGTAATACGGTGACCAGATCGACAGTGCCCTCGCGCAATCGTTGCTCGCCAATATCGAACGCGCGCTGCGAACTTGTCACAACGTTCTGTTGCAGCCGCACCCGTAGCGTGGTCTGGCGGATGCCTTCGAGCGCGTTCTCGACGTCGACGAAGCCGGAGATCACGGCCTTGCGATAATTCTGCAAGAGTTCGTCCTGCTTGCCTTTCTGCAGGTCGAGATTGCCCTGCAGTCGCAGGCCGTCGAAGATCGGCTGCGTCAAGCCGGCGGCGAGATTGAAGAACGTGGACTCTGGCCGCAGTAGAATTTTGAGCACCGAGCTCTGATAGCCGCCCTCGCCAGTGAGCGTGATGCTCGGCAGCATCTGCGCGCGCGCGTTGGCGACATTGGCGTTCGCCGATGCGAGCTGCGCCTCCGCCTCGCGGATGTCGGGCCGTTGCGTCAGCAGTTCGGACGGCAGACCCGGCGTCACGCGCGGAATGGCGATGCTGAGCAAGCTGCCGCCGCGGATGCGCACGCTTTCCGGCGAGCGCGCCATCAGCAGGGCCAGCGCATTGCGATTCTGCACCAATGCCTGCTCCAAGGGCGGGATCAAGGCGCGTTGGCTATTGACCAGGCTCTCCTGCTGCGCGGTATCGAGTGCGGAGGCGGTGCCGGCGTTGAGTCGCTGCTGGATCAAATCGAGCACGCGGGTCGCGCTTTGCACGTTCGCGCGCGTGACCCGCAATAGGTCCTGCGAGGCCAGGACCTGGAAATAGGCATTGGCGGCGGCAACCACTGTGGTGAGCCCGACCACTTCGCGGTCGTAGCGGCTGGCGACCGCGGTCTCCTCGGCCCCGCGCAAGGCCGAGCGGTTCTTACCCCAGAAGTCGATCTCGTAGCTCGCCGAGAGCGAGGCCAAGAGATTATTGCCAACGCGAAAGCCGCTGTCGATGAATGGCTGGCCGTTCCCGAGGCCGGTAGTCTTGGATGCCTGCGATCGTGCGGCCTCGCCATTGAGATTGACGGCGGGTAGCAGCGCCGAGCCCACGATGCGCGACTGGGCGTCGGCCTGCACAATGCGGGCGACCGCGGCGGCGATATCGAGATTGGCGGACCGCGCCTCTTCGATGATCTCGGTCAGTTCCCGCGACCGGAAGCCGCGCCACCAGTCGAGCGGCGGCAGCGCCGCCTCGGCCGTCACCGGGTTGCGCGGGCCGCGGTCATAGGCTTGCGGAATATCGAGCCCGGGCTCGGGCTTGTCGGTGAGCAGGCAGCCGCCGAGGGGGAGCATCAGGCAGAATCCCTGGAGCATGGTCAAAAATGGGCGCACGCCCGCCTTTGTTCCCCAGCGCACGACTTGGCTACCGCGACGCATACCCACAACTCTCAAAAACTACTGTTAGAACCAGGCTCGGGACGGGAAACTAGCCTGAACGATCGCTGGCTGCTCGAATTATTGCTGGTTGTTCGCGGATTTCCGCCCCCGGGGCCAGTCGGCCAGGGCCTGACGGCCGGTGGACGACATTTGGGCTGCCGCCCCCGCGAACATGCCCTGGATGGCTTGGTCGAAATTCTGCCTGGCCGCGCGGGTCTTGGCCATAGCGGCGCGCATGGCGGCGGCGTCGAACGGCTCTTGCCGCAGCGTCGCGCGGATCAGGTCCTGGGCGGCGCGGTAATTCGTCTGCGCGTCCTCGATTGTCGCGCGGTTGCCATTGATCTGGCCGCGCAGCAGATCGGCATCGGCCGCCGGCAAGGTCGCGGCCAGCCGCTCGACGCGCACGAACACGTTGCGGTCCCAGGACGGCGAGGTCGGCGCGCGGATCGCCATCGCCACGGCGACGCCGACGAAGAACAGATTGAGCGCGAGCGAGCCGAGCAGCAGCCAGCGCGACGAGCCGCGCGCCGACATCGAAGGAGCGAGCTGGGCGATGGTCATGGACGTGCTCCGGTCAGCGCCTCGGGCTCGAACACGATCGAGCCGAGATCGGCGCGGCTGGCGAGCGCGAATGGCGCACCCGGAGTGCCAAAGCCGCGGTCGAGACCGGCAATCCCGATGACGAAGCCGAGCGCGGCGCAGCAGGCCAAGGCGGCGACGCGTGGCCAGGCCGGCGCGAATTGCCAGTCGAGCAGCACCGCCGGCAATCGCCAGAGCGTGATTTTCTGCCGCGGCAGCGGCCCGCTGAGCCGCTTGAGGGCGCGCTCGACCGCGGCGTCGTCGGCTTGCGTGGTTTCGGCGCGGCGCTTGAGCGCGGCTTCGAGAAACTTTTCGAACTGTTGGTCGCTCATATCACTCATCCCCCTCGATCAGGTGGCCCAGGCGTGCGCGCAAGTTCTGCTTGCCGCGCACCAGCAATGTCTCGATCGCCGACACCGACGTGTCGAGAATGTCCGCCACCTGCGCATTGCTCATGCCCTCGCTATAGGTGAGCACGATCGCCGTGCGCTGGCGCGCGGGCAGCTCGGCAACCGCGGCCGCGAGCAGGCGCTCGCGCTCACTATGTTCGGCCTTCTCAGCCGCGCCGGGCGCCGGGTCCGCGATCTCGCCGGCCGCCTCCAGGCCGACCCAGGGCGCGCGCCGTTTGCGGTCGAGACAGAGATTGACCACCACGCGCGTGAGCCAGGTGCGAAACGCCGCCAGCGGCTGCCAGCGCGGCGCATGGGTCCAGACCCGCAGCATGGCTTCCTGCGCCACGTCCTCGGCGTCGGCGGCGTTGCCGAGAATGCGGCGGGCAAGCCCGAGCATGGCCGGCAGATGCCGGCGCGTGAGCAGGCGGTAGGCCGGCTCGTCGCCGCGCGCGACCCGGGCCATGAGCGCTTCGTCGCTGTCATCCATCGGGATGTGGCAGCCGCCATCGGAAAGACCTGTCCATTGTAGTGCCTGGCCTATCCGATAAACGCGTGGGCTGCCGGAATCCTGTGGTGGCGGGAAAGCGGGGAAACCGGGGATAAGTCCGCCTTATAGCAGCCTAACCCCTTGAGCTAGCGTGGTTTTGCCACGCGGGCTTGGGCGGCGAGTTCCAGGCCTTTAATCAAGCGATAGACCGTTTTGCAGGTCGGCACGGCCAGCCCAAGCCGTTCGCCCTCGCGCACGATGAAGCCGGTCAATTCATCGATTTCGGTAGGCTGGCCGCGGGCGATGTCGAGTGCCATCGAGCCGGCGTGCTTGGACATCGGCAATTCGCCGGAGCGGATCTTGGCCACGAACTCCATCGGCTCGAAGGCGAAGCTGCCGCCGAGCGCCCGCACCACCGCCATGCATTCCGCCGCCATGTCGTCGATCAGCGCGCGCATTTCCGGCGAATTGTGACGGGCGGCGTTGTCGCCCATCATCAGCGCGCCGAGCGGGTTCATCACGCAGTTGAACACGAATTTCGACCACACCGCGCCCATCGGATCGGCGACGATGTCAGTCGGCATGCCGGCGGCATTGAGCAGGTCGCCGAGCGGACGGATGTCGTCGACGCTGCCGCGCTGCGGCCCGAGCCAGGTCTTGCCTTCGATCAGATTTTCCACACAGCCCGGCTCGATATAGCGGCCGGCATTCATGGTGACGCCGCGCACGACGGTTCGCTCGGGCACGCCGAGCAGAACTTCCGCATTGCCCATGCCGTTTTGCAGCGTCACCAATATGGGATGGCCGGCGAGCAGCGGCTGCAATTGGGCGAGCGCGGCAGCCGTGGTCTTCGATTTGGTGAGAAAGATGACCGCGTCGAACACCGCGCCCTTGAGCGTCGTCGGATCGTCGGTGGCATTGAGGCGGGCGACGCGCGGAGTTTTGCCGATCACCCGCAGACCCTGGGCATTGATGGCGCCCACATGCTCGGCATTGGCGTCGTAGGCGGTGACCTTGGCGACCGCGGCCAGCGCCGAGGCGAACAGGCCGCCGATGGCGCCGCAGCCGACGATCAACACATGGGCCGTCTTTTGGGCTGTCATTGCTGAGTCAGCCGCGTGCCGCCGTCACATCAGCCAGCGCAAAGCCGGCGATGCGCTTGTAGTTCTCCGACAGCGCGCGCAACTCGTCCTGGCTGATGTAGTCGTCGAGCTCGTCGAACGGCTTGTCGCCGACCAGCTCCTCGACCTTGATATTGATGAAATCCGGCGGGTGCGCGCGATTGGTGCGCACCACCTTGGCGGCCGGCGCGCTGCGCGCGGCTTCGTAGGCCTTGAGCGCCTGGCGCGGATCGGTTTGGCTGGCCAGCAAATCGGCGAGCGTGCGGGCGTCGATCGCGGCTTGCGCGGCGCCGTTCGAACCGCGCGGATACATTGGATGAGCGGCGTCGCCGGCCAGCGTCACCCGGCCGAAGGTCCAGCGTTCGATCGGATCCTTGTCCACCATCGGATATTCCAGGATCTGGTCGGCGTCGCGGATCATCTGCGCCACGTCCAGCCAGTCGAAACGCCAGCTTTCATAGAGCGGGAAGAAGTCGGCGAGATCGTCCGGCTTGTTCCAGTCGTTCGGCTCGAAAGTGTCACGCTTGATCTCGGCCATCCAGTTGATGAGCTGATTGCCCTCATCGTCGATATTATCGATGATCGGGTAGATCACCATCTTGCCGGTCAGAATCGAGCCGACGCGCATATAGGTGTGGCCGCCGAGGATCGGCTTTCTCCGCGTCACCCCGCGCCAGGTGTTGATGCCGGCAAACGCCACCTTGTCGTCGGGATAGAACTGCTTACGGATCGCCGAATTGATACCGTCGCAGGCGATCACCACATCGGCGCGCACGCTCTCGCGTTTTTGGCCGGTGCTGGTTTGCTTGAAGTGGACCGTCGCGCCGCGCTCGTCCTGCTCAACGCCGACGCAATCGTGGTCGAGCAAGATGTCGGCGGCGCCGAGTTGCCTGCGTGCCGCCTCGTACAGGATCAGGTGCAGCCGGCCGCGATGGATGCCGACTTCCGGATACTGGTAGCCGGCGAACTTGCCGCGCGCTTCCTTGTAGATCAGCTGGCCGAAGCGGTTGAAGAAGCAGCTTTCGCGGTTCTCGATGCCGGCTGCGAGCAGTTGCTCGCCCAGGCCCAGGGCCGTGAACTCGCGCATCGCATGCGGCAGCAGCGTGATGCCGACGCCGAGCGGCTTGATCTCGCTCGCGCGCTCATAGATGCGGGCGGCGATGCCGCGCTGGCTCAAATTGAGCGCAAGCGAAAGCCCGCAAATGCCGCCACCGACAATTGCAACATCCATGTTCGCGATCCTGTCCACCTAGCGCGCGGGGAGAATGGACGGGATCGGCAAATTCCTGTCAACATGCGGTCCTCGCCGTCATTCCGGGGCGCGAGCGAAGCGAGCGAACCCGGAATCCAGAAGCACGCGATGAGCAAGCATCTGGATTCCGGGTCCGGCCCAAAGGGCCGTCCTGGAATGACATTGAGAGTTAGATCGACGGAATAGGCCGTCACAACGGAGGCTCGAACATTATGGATAAGGCAGTTTACGACCGCGGCATGGTCATGCGACGCAAGGTGCTGGGCGACGAGTATGTCGATCGGGCGGTCGCCAATACCGACGACTTCAACCGCGAATTTCAGACGCTGCTCACCGAATATTGCTGGGGCGCGGTGTGGGGCGACGACACCCTGAAGCCGCGCGACCGCAGCATCCTCAATCTCGGCATGATTGCCTGCCTCGGCCGAATGCACGAATTCGAGGCGCATTTCCGCGGCGCGCTGCGCAATGGGCTCACGCCCAAGGAGCTTGCCGCCATCCTGCGGCAGATCGCGGTCTATTGCGGGTTCCCGGCCGCGGTCGATTGCCACCGCGTGGCCACGCAGGTTCTGGCGGCAAAAGCCAAGAAAACCTGAGCCGTCTACGGCGGAATCACGATACTGAGATGGCCGTATTCTTGTCTTGAATGTGCCTTCATCCCGGAGCAATCAAGGCTTGGTTTGGCGGCGGATTGGCCGCCCCGGCTGCCACAGGTGAGTGATGATCCGACCTTTCGGCCTTTTCCTGCTGACACTGCCGGTCGCGGCGGCCATTCCGGCCGTATCCGCGCAGGCGCAGTCGTATTCCGCGCCGTCTTCGCCCTATTACCGCAGTGCCCCGCCGGGCGCCTATCAGGACCAGCTGCCATCGCCAGGCTATTGGCTCGACGACGATGACGACGATCAGGTGGTGCGCCGGCCGCGGCGCGACCCGCAGGCCAGCCAGGTGCCGCCGCAGGGCCAGGGCGGCGCCTCCGGCGCCCCCAGCCGCATTTTGCCTTATCCGGAAGAGGCCGACGCCGAAGGCCCGCCGCCGCCCGGCTTTGCCACGCCGGGCGGGCGCCAGCCGACCTTCGGCCACCAGCTCGAAGCACAGTCGCCCGCCGCTAGGGCGGAACCCGATGTGATCCGTCCGTCGGCGGCGATCGGCGCTGCGCCGAACGCCGCGCCGCAACAGGCCGCGCCATCCACGAGCGTCATGACACTGCCGCCGGAAGATCAGCCGGAAGTCGGCCAGCCGAAGGAACTGTCGGCCAATCTCAAGAAGCAACTGGTGGACTTCGCCAGCAAGGAGCCGGCCGGCACGCTGATCGTCGATACGCCCAACACCTATCTCTATCTGGTGCTCGGCGGCGGCAAGGCCTTGCGCTACGGCATCGGCGTCGGCCGCGAGGGCTTCACCTGGGCGGGCGGCGAGCGCATCTCGAGGATGAAGGAATGGCCGGACTGGTTCCCGCCGGCCGAGATGATCGAGCGGCAGCCTTATCTGCCGCGCGTGATGGCGGGCGGGCCCGGCAATCCGCTCGGCGCGCGCGCACTCTATCTCGGCAACACGCTCTACCGCATCCACGGCACCAACCAGCCTTCGACCATCGGCCAGTTTGTGTCGTCCGGCTGCATCCGCCTGCTCAACGAGGACATCGAGGATCTCTACAGCCGCGTGCAGACTGGTACCCGCGTCGTCGTTCTGCCGGGCAAGGCGCCGGACAAGATCGCCAACACCGGCGCGCCGGGGAGTACCGTCGCCCCGGCGCCGGCGAACCCGATGGCGCCCCCCAGCCACAGCCCCGCGATTTCTGGCTCTCCGCTGCCGCCGGTGCGCTAAGCCGACCGCTTTCCTGATGCACTCACTTTTGCCAATCGGCTGATCGCCTCGATCATGGCGCCGGCATCGGCCTTGCCTTGGCCGGCGATGTCGTGCGCGCTGCCATGCGCGACCGACGAGAACAGGATCGGGCTGCCGATCGATAGACCCGCCGTTCGGTTGAAGGCTTGCAGCTTGGCGGCGATGTGGCCCTGGTCGTGCAGCATCACGATGAAGGCGTCGCAACCCTTTTTGCGGAACATGGTGTCGGCGCCGAATGGGCCGGAGGCATCGATACCGGCCGTGACCGCGCGCGCGATGCTCGGCGCGATGATCTCGATCTCTTCGCGGCCGAACATTCCGTCCTCGCCGGCATGCGGATTGAGCCCGCCGACAAAGATGCGCGGCTTAGGGACACCGAGCCGCTTGAGCGCCGCGTCGGTCACGCGCAGCACGCGCTCGACGCGTTCCGGCGTGATCAGCGCCACCGCCTCACGCGCGCTCACATGCAGCGTGGCATGCACAATGCGCACGTCGTCGAAGCAGATCATCAGATAGACGTCGTTGACCGGCGTGCCGGTCTCGCGCGCGACGAACGACGGATAACCGTCGAAGGCGACGCCGGCGGCGGCAATCGAGCGTTCGGTCTGCGGCGCCGCCACCACCGCATCCACCTCGCCGTCCAGCGCGGCGCGAACCGCGCGGCGGGCGCTGCTAAGCGATGCGCGGCCGTAAGATGCATTCACGGTGCCGAACTTGCCCGGCGCATTGGCGCCGTCGCTGGTCTCGAGCAGGTTGACCGCGCCGTCCGACCAGTCGGCATCGCCGGCTTCTGAGATCACGTGCAGCCGCGGCGATAGACCGGCTGCCTGCGCATGCAGTTTCACCGCCGCCGGATCCCCCACCAGCAACGGCCGGCATAGCGCTTTGACGCGCGCATCGAGCGCGGCTTTCAGGGCGATCTCCGGGCCGATTCCGGCCGGGTCCCCGGTAGAGATGGCGATCCTTGGCAAAACCATCGCGGTTCTCTTTCGCAGGCTCCACGGCCGCCTATAATGGCCGGCCCGCTCGCGCGGGCGAGAATAACAAAGGGTCAGGGAAACGTCGCCATGATGTCGCGTGAACAGAACGAGCAGCTCAGCCGGATCGGTCCCGGCACGCTAATGGGCAAATTGCTGCGGCGCTACTGGGCGCCGTTCCTGCTGGCGGAGGAAATCCCCGAGCCGGATTGCCCGCCGGTGCGGGTGAAACTGATGGGCGAGAACCTGGTCGCCTTTCGCGACAGCAAGGGCCGCATCGGCCTGGTCGACGAGTTCTGCGCCCATCGCGGCGTCTCGCTGTGGTTCGGCGTCAACGAGGAATGCGGGCTGCGCTGCCCTTATCACGGCTGGAAATACGACGTGACCGGGCAATGCGTCGATCTGCCGTCGGAGCCGAAAGACAGCGGCTACCGCAAGAACATCAAATTGAAATCCTACCCCTGCATCGAGAAGGCGGGGATGGTCTGGGCCTATCTCGGGCCGCCGGCCTTGCAGCCGCCGCCACCGGCGCTGGAATGGACCGAGGTCGCGCCCGAGCAGCGCTTCGTCTCCAAGCGGCTGCAGGAATGCAATTATCTGCAGGCGATGGAAGGCGGCATCGATTCCAGTCACGTGTCGTGGCTGCACGGCAGCGAGCTCAACCGCGATCCGTTGTTCAAGGGCAGCAAGGGCAACGAATACAACGAGAAGGACCGCATGCCGCTGTTCGACGTGGAAGAATTTCCCGGCGGCCTGTTGATCGGCGCGCGGCGCAACGCCGACGCCGGCAAGTACTACTGGCGCATCACGCCCTGGATCATGCCCTGGTACACCATCATCCCGCCGCGCGCGGGACATCCGCTCGGCGCGCATGCCTGGGTGCCGATCGACGACGAGACCTGCTGGGCCTGGAGCATCAACTACCATCCCAAACGCGCGCTGACCAAAGCGGAAGTCTCGGCGATGCAGGACGGCGCGGGCATCCACGTCAAATACGTGCCCGGCACCTTCATTCCGCTCGCCAACAAGTCTAACAACTATCTGATGGACCGCGACGCGCAAGCGGCCAGCCACAGCTCCACCGGCGTCGACGGCATCGCCATGCAGGATGCTTCGATCCAGGAAAGCATGGGTCCGATCCAGGACCGCAGCAAGGAGCACCTGTGCGCGACCGACTCAGGCATCATCATGACGCGCAAGCTGCTGCTGCGCGCCGCCAAGGCCGCGGCCGACGGCAAGCCGGTGCCGGCGACCGAGCCTGCGGCGCAACGCGTGCGCTCGGTGGCGATCGAGCTCGACCAGGGCGCCTCGTTCACGCAAGGCGCCAAGCACGGCCTCTATGCCGGGCTCGGCACCGATCCGCTGTCAGTTTAGGATGACGGCCGAAATTCAATCCGACAGCAACGAGGACCGTTGAACATGCCGAATTACACTGCGCTGGTTACATTGTTGGCCGTCGTTTTATATTTTTACACGGGCACGCTGGTCGCCCGGGCGCGGCCGAAATTCGGCGTGGTGGCGCCGGCGACGACCGGACACCCGGACTTCGAGCGGGTGTTCCGCGTGCAGATGAACACGCTGGAATGGATGCCGATCTTTTTGCCGCTGCTGTGGCTGTTTGCGCTCTATGTCAGCGATCCGGGTGCCGCGGTGCTGGGTCTCGTTTGGATCGCCGGCCGTGTCATCTATATCCGCGGCTACACCCAACTTGCGGACAAGCGCCATCGCGGATTCGCGGTGCAAGCCTTCGCGTCCGGCGCGCTGCTGATCGGAACTTTTGCCGGTATCGTTTGGCGCATGGCGCACGGCGGCTGACGCAAATGACGCGTGGCCCCGGCGGCGACCTTCACTCCGCCGCGGTGACCACCGGCTTGCCGATCGCCGCCTTCACCCGCGGCATCACTTGCTCGGCCAGCAACTGCATCGAGCGTTTGGCCAGCGCCGGATCGACCCAGTCCATGCCGGCATAGACCAACTCGCCGAAATCGCCGGTCTGCTCGCGCAGCGCCAGGATGGCGTCGACCACCTTGTTGACGCTGCCGTGGATCACGCAATGATCCATGACGAAATCATGCGTGATCTCGTCGTCTGGCTGCTCCTTGTGGCTTTTGAACACATAGAGCCGGTTGCCGCGCTGCATCTTGGCGCGCATCTGATCGAAATAAAACCGATACGGACTGTTGGCGTCCTCGCGACCGTAACGCAGCGCGGTCTTGTCGTCGTCGGCGACGAAGATGGTGCGCGCCACCCGCCAATCGGCGACGTCGGCCTTGGCGCCGACTTCGGCCTTGCCCTTGGCGTAGTTGGTCCAGTGCGACTTGAGATGCTTCGACAGCAGGAAGTTCGCCGACAGCGGATGGAAGTCGCGCTTGCCCATCAGCACGACGCCGGGCGAGAACGGCGCCACCACGGTGCCGACGATTTCCGGCCGCGGCTTCTGGAACGGCTTGCCCATGGCGCCGACGCCGAGATGCAGCGCCGCCGCGCGGTTGATCGTCACCTTGAAACGGTTGTCCGGGAAATCGATGTTGTAGGGCGGATCGCGCTGCCAGATCGCCAGAATCACGTCGATCGCCTCGGCGAAGATCTTGTTGCGGTCCTCGTCCAGAATCCCGAGCGCTTCCGCGTCGGAGGTGAGGGCGCCGGCGCTCACGCCCATGATGAAGCGCCCCTGCGCCAGATGATCGAACATCGCCGCGTTCACCGCGACCAGCACCGGGTGCATTTGCGACAGGTTGGTGGTGCCGGTGGCGAGCTTGATGGTCTTGGTGTCGTGGATCAGCGGGGCGTGGAACAGCATGCTGTTGGTGATGTTCTCGCACGCATCGGTCAGGTGCTCGCCGACGAAGGCGTCATGGAAGCCGAGCTTGTCGGCCAGAATGATCGCCGCGCGGTCCTCGCGCAGCGTCTGCGACCAGTCCCGGCCCATGGGATGCACCGGCATCGTGAAGTAACCCAGCCGCATTGCCTTTTCCGCCTGCAATACCTCTCGGGCCGGCAAACTAGCGCATGATCCCGAAAAGTGGGAACCGGTTTCCCGCCTTCGCGAAGCCCGCTTCGGCGGGCGAAGGAAGGTCGGCAAAGATCATGCGCAGCTAAAGCGAGGCGGCGCGCCGATGCAACAAATCTTCGGTTGCAGATGGCAGCCATCTGGCGGTCACCGGATCGGGCTTAGGCGCTTGATTCCTTGGCCGTAATCAATTTTGAGAGGGCGAAAATTCCGGGCCCTGGCGGCACAACCTTGTCAACGGCAATCGGCCGATCGGTCAGGCGGCCGGCGAGTTGTACCCACTGTACCCACAGCCGGCCGGGACCCCGTTTCGGAACCACCCGGCAAAAGACTAGGTTGGCCGCAAGGTCGCATTCGATTCGCCCGGAGTCCGCCCATGATGCGCTGGTTTCATGCCTTGATGCCGAAGGAGGAGCGCTTCTTCGACCTGTTCGCGCGCCATTCGCAGGCGGTGCTGGCCGGCGCCGAGGCCTTGCGGGCGATGCTGGAGGGCGGTGCGGCGATACAGCACAACTATCAGATCGTCATGGACCGCGAGCAGGACGCCGACGACGTGACCCGCGAGGTGCTGATCGCGGTGCGCCGCACCTTCATCACGCCGTTCGACCGCGGCAATATCCGCGACCTGATCACCTCGATGGATAACACCATCGACCAGATGCAGAAGACCGCCAAGGGCATCAAGCTGTTCGACGTGACCGAGTTCACGCCGCAGATGAAGGAGATGGCGGACGCGATCGTGAAATGCGCCCACCTGGTGCAGGAAGCCGTTCCGCTGCTGCGCTCGATCAGCTCGGAAGCGGTGCATATCAGCACAATGACCGAACGGATTTCGCAGCTCGAAGGCCACGCCGACGAGTTGCACGATGTCGGCCTCACGACTCTCTATAAGACCCACGTGAATTCGAATCCGATGGCCTTCTTCGTCGGCAACGAGGTCTACGACCATCTGGAAAAAGTCGTGGACCGTTTCGACGACGTGGCCAACATCATGCACGGCATCGTCATCGAACATGTGTAAGTAACCGCTCCGAGGCCGAACGACGATGGACGCCGCTGCGCTCGCTTTGCCATTCCTATTCGGCCTGATCGCCGTCGCGCTGGCGTTCGATTTTCTCAATGGCATGAACGATGCCGCGAATGCGATCGCGACCATCGTCTCCACGCGGGTGCTGCGCCCACAATATGCCGTCGTCTGGGCGGCGTTTTTCAATTTCATCGCCTTCCTGTTCTTTGGCCTGCATGTGGCGGAAACGGTCGGCCGCGGCATTGTCGAGGCCAATGTCGTCGATGCTCACGTGATCTTCGGCGCGCTCGCCGGTGCGATTGTCTGGCAGATATTGACCCAACGGCTGGGAATTCCGTCGTCGAGTTCGCATGCGCTCATCGGCGGTCTGGTCGGTGCCGGTCTCGCCAAGGCCGGCATCCATGCCGTCGTGTGGTCCGGCGTCGGCAAGACCGTTGCCGCCATCTTCTTGTCGCCGGGCCTGGGCCTGGTGCTCGCCTTGCTGCTCATGTTGATGGTGTCGTGGATTTTCGTTCGCCTTACGCCGTATGGCGTCGACAATATTTTCCGCCGTGTGCAATTCGTGTCGGCGTCGCTTTATGCGCTCGGCCATGGCGGCAACGATGCGCAGAAGACCATGGGCATCATCGCGGTCCTGCTGTTTTCGCAAGGCAGACTCGGAGCAGAATTCTACGTGCCGTTCTGGGTGGTGATCGCGTGTCAGATCGCGATGGCCGCCGGGACGATGGCCGGCGGCTGGCGCATCGTCAAAACCATGGGCTCGAAGATCACCCGGCTGACGCCGATGCAGGGCGCTTGCGCGGAAAGCGCAGGCTCGGTCATGCTGTTTGCGGCAACCAGCCTCGGCATTCCGGTGTCCACCACGCATACCATCACCGGGTCGATCATCGGGGTCGGCGCTGCGAAAAAGATGTCAGCAGTGCGCTGGGCTGTCGCCAAGGAAATCGTGACCGCCTGGGTCATCACGATCCCTGCGTCCGGCCTGCTCTCCGCGCTGTTCTATTGGCTGTCGGGATTACTCGCTTAGCGCGCTCACGCCGCGACGCCGGCGAGGAAGCCCTCGACCTCGCGGCGCAGCTCGGCGGCGGCGGCTTCCACCGCCTGCGAGGCGGTCAGCACGCTTTCCGCCGACTCGCGTGTCTCCGTGGCGGCGCCGGCCACGTCGTCGAGCACCGACACCACCAGCTTGGCGCCGTTGGAGGCGCCCGCGACATTCTGCGAAATCTCAGCCGTTGCGGCGCTTTGCTGCTCGACCGCGGCCGAGACGGCGGTGGCGCAACTGTCGATTTCCTGCATGCGGCTCGAGATGCGGCCGATCGCCGCCACCGCGCTGCCGGTTGCCGCCTGCACCGACATGATCAGCTTGGAAATGTCCTCGGTCGCCTTGGCGGTCTGCACCGCCAGCGATTTGACTTCGGAGGCCACCACCGCGAAGCCCTTGCCGGCTTCGCCGGCGCGCGCGGCCTCGATCGTGGCATTGAGCGCCAGCAGGTTGGTCTGGCCGGCGATGGTGCGGATCAGCTTGACCACGTCGCCGATTTTCTGCGCGGCTTGCGCCAGCGCGGTGATCTGCTGATTGGTTCCTTGCGCCTCGCTGACCGCGCCGCGCACGACCTCGGTGGTCATGGCGAGCTGGCGGCCGATCTCGCCGATCGAGCCGGTCAACTCGTCGGCGGCGACCGCGGCGGTCTCCACGTTCACCGACGCTTCGTTGGAAGCCGTCACCGCGCTCTCGGCGCTTTGCGAGGTGTGGCCGGAATTGGCGAACAGCGTGGTGGCGGTGGCGCGCATGGCCATCGCTCCCTCGGTCACCGTGCGCAAGTGATCCTCGACGCGGCGGCGGAAGGCGGCGATCGCCTGCTCGATCATCGCGCGGCGTGCCTGCTGCTCCTGCATCGAGGCGCGTTCGCGCTCGGCATCGCGCCGTTCGGTGATGTCCTCATGCGTCGCCACCCAGCCGCCCTCGGCCATCGGCCGGTTGATGACGCAGATCGTCCGACCGTCGAAGGATTTCACTTCGGTGGTGATCGTGGT
>DATBZY010000096.1:0-24622 GCA_036512915.1 Pseudolabrys sp.
CTCCATAAGCTCCTTCGGCACCTGCGGTTCCTTGGCGAACACGTCGAGGCCGGCGGAATAGATCGTGCGGTTTTTGAGCGCCTCGATCAGCGCCGGCTCGTCCACCACCGACCCGCGCGCCATGTTGATGAGGATGCCGTCGGGCCCAAGCGCCTTGAGCACCTCGGCGTTGATCATGTTCTGCGTCGTCGGCCCGCCCGGCACGATCACCATCAGCGTATCGACGTCGCGCGCCATGTCGATGAGCTTGGGATAGTATTTATAGCTCACGCCGGGCTGCGGATTGCGGCTGTGATAGACCACCGGCACGCCGAAGGCCTCCAGCCGGCGCGCGATCGCCTTGCCGATGCGGCCCATGCCGACCATGCCGACGGTGCGATTGCGCAGCGTCGCCTTGGTGAGCGGATATTGCTTCTCGACCCATTTGCCGGCGCGGACATAACGCTCGGCCTGCGGAAATTCACGCACGGTGCAGAGCAGCAGGCCGAGCGCGGTGTCAGCCACTTCTTCGTTGAGCACTTCCGGCGTGTTGGTGACGATGATGCCGTGCGCGCCGGCCCATTTGGCGTCGATGTGGTCGTAGCCGACACCGAAGCTCGAGATCTGCTCGAGCCTGGGGAAGCGCTGCATGAATTCCGGACTGATACGCTCGTTGGTATAGGCCACCGCGATCGCGCGAATTTTGTCGGCGATGGGCTTGAGGAAGGCGTCCTTGTCGGCCGCGTCGATCAGCTTGTGCAGGGTGACCTTGGGCTCCAGCCCACCGACAATGACCGGCTTCTTGTGTCCGACCAGCAGCACGTCCGGCTTTTCGCCAGCCATCTCTACTCTCCTTTACACCAAGAAGGTGACCGGCTTCTCAAGCAAGCTCTTGAAGGCCGCGAGCAGCTCGGCGCCGAGCGCGCCGTCCACCACGCGATGGTCGCATGACAGCGTGACGGTCATCTGGCTCACGAATTTCACACCACCGTCCTCGCTCTCGACGGGGGCGCGGCGGCCTGCGCCCACCGCCAGGATGGTGGCGTGCGGCGGATTGATGATGGCCGAGAACTCGCGCACGCCGTACATGCCGAGATTGGAGATGGCGCTGGCGCCGCCCTGGTATTCATTCAGCTTAAGCTTCTTCGCGCGCGCGCGCGCGGCCAGATCGAGAATTTCCGCGGAGATCGCGGTGAGCGATTTGGTCTCGGCGTTGCGGATCACCGGCGTCAGCAGGCCGCCGTCGATCGCCACCGCCACGCCGATGTCCGAATGCGTGAAACGCAGCATGCGGTCCTCCGCCCACACCGCATTGGCGGCGGGAACGCGCTGCAGCGCTGCCGCCCAGGCCTTGATGATGAAGTCGTTGAGCGACAGCTTGAACGTCGGTTTGCCGTCCTTATCGACCGGTGCCGCAGCATTCGCCTCCTCGCGCATGGCAACGAGCCGGCCGATCTCGATATCGGCGGTGAGATAGAAATGCGGGATGGTCTGTTTGGCCTCGATCAGCCGCTTGGCGATGGTGCGACGCATCGAGTCGAGTGGCACTTCCTCGTACGCAATACCGTCGTACAGCGCCTTCACCTGCGCCGCGCTGGCACCAGAGGCCATTGCTGCGGCGATTGGGCCTGCTATCTCGACGTCGCGCGCGACGATGCGGCCATGCGGGCCGGACCCTGAGATGCGCGAAAGGTCGATGCCGCGTTCGCCGGCAAGGCGGCGCGCCAGCGGCGTGGTGGCGGCGCCGCCCGGCATCTTGGCGGGGCCAAAATTGCGTTCGGGGCTGCGCACCTCGCGCCAGGGATCCCTCGGGATGGGCCGCGTCGACGGCAACGGCGCAACAATGGGCGCGAGCGGCAGGCCGGCAGGCCGGGCCGCGGGAGCTGTAGCGGCGGAAGCAGGCGCTGCCGCAGCCGGCGCGGCCTTTGCCGGTGCCTCGCCGGCGCCGGAAAGCACCGCCACCACGGCGCCGACTTTCGCCACTTCGCCGACGCCGAAATTGATCGCGCTCAGCGTGCCGGCGCTGGTCGCCGGCACTTCCATCGAGGTCTTATCGGTCTCGATCTCGAACAGGTTGTCGCCCGGCTTCACGGCGTCGCCGGCCGCCTTGAACCACTTCGTGATCTTGCCCTCGGTAACGGTTTCGCCGAGTTGCGGCATCAGAACGTCCACGCGATTCTCCTGAAGTGCCCGGCGCGGCCTACCACGTCACCGACACATACTGCGTCTCGAGAAATTCCATCATGCCTTCGTGCGCGCCTTCGCGGCCGAGGCCGGACTGCTTGGTGCCGCCGAACGGCGCCGCCGGATCGGAGACCAGACCGCGATTGAGGCCGATCATGCCGAAATCAAGCTTTTCCGAAACGCGCATGCCGCGGCTCAGGTCCTCGGTGAAGAGATACGCCATAAGGCCGTATTCGGTGTCGTTGGCGCGCTTGATCGCCTCGTCCTCGGTCTTGAAGGTCTGGATCGCGGCCACCGGCCCGAAGATTTCCTCGTTCAACATCTTGGCCGAATCCGGAACATTGGTGAGCACGGTCGCCGGATAAAAGAAACCGGGGCCGTCCGGCGATTTGCCGCCGGTCAACACCTTGGCGCCCTTCTTCACCGCGTCGGCGACCAGCTCGATCACCTTGTCGCGGCCCTCGGCATTGACCAGCGGCCCCAGATTGACGCCCTCGTCGAGGCCATTGCCCATCTTCAGCGAGCCCATCTTGGCGGTGAGCTTCTTGGCAAATTCGTCGTGCACCTTCTCGTGCACGTAGAACCGGTTGGCGGCCGTGCAGGCCTCGCCCATGTTGCGCATCTTGGCGATCATGGCGCCTTCGATCGCCGCGTCGATGTCGGCGTCCTCGAACACCAGGAACGGCGCATTGCCGCCGAGCTCCATCGAAGGTCTAATCACGTTGTCGGCCGCCTCATGCAGCAGCTTGCGTCCGACTTCGGTTGAGCCGGTGAAGGAGACCACGCGCACGCGCGGATCGTGCAGCATGGCGCTCACCACCGGACCGGAGCGGCGCGAGGGAACCACATTGACCACGCCGGCGGGCACGCCCGCTTCCTCCAGCACTGGCATCAGCGCCAGCATGGTGAGCGGGGTGTCGGAGGCGGGCTTGAGCACCACCGGGCAGCCGGCGGCGAGCGCCGGGCCGATCTTGCGCGTGGCCATGGCGGCGGGGAAATTCCACGGCGTCACCAGCACGGCGATGCCGGCCGGCTTGTGATGCACGAAGATGCGGGCGCCCGATGCGGGCGCGCGCGATACTTCGCCGATATTGCGCACGGCTTCCTCAGCGTACCAGCGGAAGAATTCGGCCGCATAGGCCACCTCGCCGCGCGAATCCGGCAGCGCCTTGCCGTTTTCCACCGTGATTAATTTCGCGAAGCGCTCGGCGTCGCGCATGATCAACTCGTAGGCCTTGCGCAAAATCTCGGCGCGCTCACGCGGCTTGCGCCCAGCCCAGCCTTCGAAGGCGGCGGCGGCGGCGTCGACCGCGGCCTTGGCGTCCTCGATCGTCGCGCTCGCCACCGAGGCGATGGTCTTCTCGGTCGCCGGATCGATGACGTCGAAGCGCTGGTTGTCGGAGGACTTGCGCCATTTGCCGCCGATCCACAGATCGGTCGGAACATTGGCGAGAAGATTTTCGTACATGACGCTTTTCCTTATTCGCTTTCGTCCGGATTTCGGGTTCGGCGCTCACGCGCCGCCCCGCAATGACGAAAGAGCTAACTCCCCAACGACCGTCGCACCGTGTCCGCGATGCGGTCCGGCGTCGGCAGCACGATGTCTTCCAGGATATCGGCGGCCGGCAGCGGAATATGCGGCGTGGTGATGCGCACCGGCGGCCCATCGAGCTCGTAGAACGCCTCGTCCGCCACGATCGATACGATCTCGGCGCCCCAGCCGCACAGGCGTGGATTCTCCTCGACGGTGAAAAGGCGGTGCGTCTTGGCGACCGAACCGAGGATGCACTGCGTATCGAGCGGCACCAGCGAGCGCACATCGATAACTTCGCAGTCGATGCCGTGCTCGGCTTTCAGCTTCTCGGCCGCTTGCAGCGCGCGCGAAACCATCAGCGCCAACGCGATAATGGTCGCATCCTTGCCGGAACGCACGATCTTGGCGGTGCCGAGGGTGTCGACGATCTCGCCGTCCGGCACCTCGCCTTTGGTCGCATAGAGCGACTTGTGCTCGAGGAAAATCACCGGATCGGGATCGCGCACCGCCGCCGCCAGCAGGCCGACGACGTCGAGCGGCGTCGAAGGCGCCACCACCTTGAGCCCCGGAATCATCATGCACCAGTTCTCGACGCTCTGGCTGTGCTGGGCGCCGAAGCGCGAACCGGCGCCATTGCCGGTGCGAACCACCAGCGGGCATTTCGTCTGCCCGTTGGACATGTAGCGGCTCTTGGGGAATTCATTGGCGATGTAGTCGAAGCACACCGCGAAGAAGTCCGAGAACATGATCTCGGCGATCGGCTTCAGGCCGGTCATCGCAGCACCCATCGCAGCGCCGAGGATCGCCTGCTCCGAGATCGGGGTGTCGCGCACGCGCAGCGGGCCGAACTGCTCGAGCAGTCCGACGGTCGCCTTGAACACGCCGCCCGCCTTCGCCACGTCCTCGCCGAGGAACACGACGTCGGGATCGCGCGCCATTTCCTGCGCGATGCCGCGAGCGACCGCGTCGCGATAGGTCAGTTCCGCCATGCCCAGCCTCCATCGGCATAGACATCGGTGGTGAGAATATCCAGCGACGGCGGCGGCGCGGCCTTGCACACCTCGGTCGCGTCATCGACCTCCTTGCGCACGCTGGCGTCGATTTTTTCGATCGCAGAATCGCTCACGCCGAACTGCTTCAGCCGTTCGCGGTAAATCTTGATCGGATCGCGCTCCTTCCACTTCTCCAGTTCGCCCTCGGGGCGATACTTGGCGGGATCGGCGCGGGAATGGCCGCTGTGCCGGTAGGTCATGCACTCGATCAGTGAAGGTCCATCGCCAGCGCGCGCCTTGATGAATGCCTTCTGCGCGGTGCGATACACTTCGTCGGCGTCGTTGCCGTCGATCACGATGCGCTCAAGGCCATAGGATGCCGCGCGGTCGGCGGCCGGGTGCTCGACCGCGGTCACTTCGCTGATTGGCGTATATTCCATGTAGAGATTGTTCTCACAGACGAATACGACCGGCAGCTTCCAGACCGCGGCGAAATTGAGCGCCTCATGGAATGCGCCGATATTGGTGGTGCCATCGCCGAAGAAGCAGACCGACACGTCCTTGTCGCCCTTGTATTGCGCGCGCCAGGCGGCTCCGCAAGCGATCGGCAGATGCGCGCCGATGATGGCATAGGAGCCCATCACGCCATGCTTTTCCGACGTGAGATGCATGGAGCCGCCTTTGCCACGCATCAAGCCATTGTCGCGCTGCATCAGCTCGCCCAGCACCTTCTCGACCGGAACGCCGCGCGCCAGCGTATGGGCATGGCCGCGATAGGTGCAGAAGCTGAGATCGCCCTTCTGCATGGCTTCGGCAAAGCCCGCGGCGATCGCCTCCTGCCCGAGCGACAGGTGGCTGGTGCCTTTCACCAGGTTCTGCAGAAACAGGTCGAAGGCGCGCTGCTCCGCCTCGCGCAGGCGCACCTGCGAGCGGTACAGATCCAGGCGCTTCTGCTCGCCGATATCGTCGTTCAAGCCCGAGCCTGCCGGTACCGGCGCCCGGTCTTTTATCGTCGCCATGAATGTTCCTCGAAGGGTCGAAATCTGTCTTAAGCGGGCGGAACTTAGCCCTGATGAACGCGAGGCCGCAACTCTCCTATTCGATCACCGCCTCGCTGGTGGTGGCCTTGCCCACCCGGCGCTCCCGGTACAGCAAATAGAGGCCCGAGCCGACCACCATGGCCGCCCCCGCCATGGTCCAATGGTTGGGCACGTGGTCGAACACCAGATAGCCCAAGATCACCACCCAGAGCAGTTGCGTATAGACGAAAGGCGACAGCACGGCTGCCGGCGCCAGCCGGTGGCCGGAGATCAGAAAGAAATGCCCGAGGCTGCCGAGCACGCCGGTTCCCAGCAGCATCAGCGCAATGACCCAATTCGCCGGTGCCTGCCAGACGAAGGGAATGACCGGCAGCATCACCAGCGCGCCGATGCAGTTCGCATAGAACAGCGAGGTCTGGTTGGAATCGACGCGCGACACGATGCGCGTGATCACCGCGTAAAGCCCGTAGCAGATGGTCGCCGCCAGCGAGAGCAAGGCGGCCGGATGCATGCCGCCGAAGCCGGGACGCGTGATCAGCAGCACGCCGCCAAAGCCGAAGCAGATCGCGCACCAGCGCCGCCAGCCGAGCCATTCGCCCAGCATCGGGCCGGACGCGATGGCGACGATGAACGGAAAGGTGAAAATGATCGACAGCACCTCGTCGAGTTGCAGCCAGCGTAGCGCCAAAAAATTCAGCACGGTGGAGGCGACCAGCAGGACCGAACGCACGATCTGCAGCTTCGGGCTGGCGGTGCGCAGCAGACTTGTGTGCGTCAGCGGATTGGAAACGATCAGCGTCAGCACGAAGGCGCTGGTGTAGCGCGCCCACGCGATCTGGAAAGTGTCCATCTGGGTATTGAGATATTTCGCGGTGGTGTCGAGCACGGCAAACAGCGCCACCGCAGCGCACATCAAGGCGATGCCGATGAGGCGCTGACGGCGCTGGTGCGCGATCTGGATCGCCTTGGTGGTCGTGCTCGGCATGGCGGATGATTGAACGGCCTGGGTTTGCTGATATACTCGGATCGCAGGGGACATAGCAGCCTCCCCTCGAGATGGCAGCCATCCATCCAAACGCTGGTCACTTCTTTTTGGGAGCGACCCATGGATGGCATGGTTCTCGGGCTTTTTCTCTTAGCGTCATTTTTGGGCGGCTTGACCTCCGGTCTTGCCGGTTTCGCCATGGGCCTGGTGGTGTCCGGCATCTATCTGCACATCCTCACGCCGATGCAGACCGCTACCCTGATCGTCGGCTACGGCTTTGTGACGCAGGGCTACGGCGTCTGGACGTTGCGGCACGCGGTGCGATGGCGAGGTGCGACGCCATTCATCGCCGGCGGAGTGATCGGTGTGCCGGCCGGCACGCTGCTGCTCACTTATATCGACCCGGCCCACATGCGCATCGGGATTGGCGTGCTGCTCGTCGTCTATAGCATCTACAGTCTGGCGCGACCGGCGATCAAATTGACGCACGAAGGCGTTCCTAACGAGGTTGGCGTCGGATTTCTCAATGGCCTGCTCGCTGCCCACAGGCTCGGACGCGTGCGCACGAAGCGCTCAAGCTCAGGCTTAGCAACCATGGGCAGTCCGGCCGCTGCCCCCGCCTGATATCCCATGGCTGATCCGCCGCTTCCTCGACAAGCCAAGCGCGCATTCTGTTCGTCGATCCGGACCAGGTGTTGAACGTCGCGCGCGAGAGCGGCGGCGTTGCGTTCGACATCAAGGACGTCGAATTGAGCCATGAGGGCGAACGCTGCAGCTTCGACACCATGCTCAAGCTGTTCGGGCTGGAAAGCGAGCCGTCGCTGGCGCGGCTTGCGCTGATCGTGCGCGGTGCCGACACCGCACGGCCCGACCTAGCAGCCGAAGCCGCCGGCCTGCATGCGATTTCGCTTGGTCTGTCGGCGCTCGCCGGCGACGACGATCATGGACTGCTCGAACGCGGTTTCATGGTTTACGATGCCTTGTTCGCTTGGCTGCGCTTCGCCGCCGAGGAACGCCATAACTGGCCCGCGAAGGCTGCGTGACATGAATGCCGCTCATCGGACCGCGCCAAAGCCAAGCATCGCCGAGGCGTTCAAGGTCTGGCTGAAGATCGACTGCATCAATTTCGGCGGCCCGGCCGGACAGATCGCCTTGATGCATCGCGTCGTGGTCGGCGAGAAAAAGTGGGTCGACGAAGCGCGTTTCCTGCATGCGCTCAATTTCTGCATGCTGCTGCCCGGCCCGGAGGCGCAAAAGCTCGCCACCTATCTGGGCTGGCTGCTGCATGGCGTGCGCGGCGGCTTGGCGGCCGGCATTCTATTCGTGCTGCCGGGCGCGTTCGTGATGCTGGGCTTAAGCCTCCTGTATGCGCTCGGGCGCGGCGTCTCGGTGGTGGACGGCGCATTGTTCGGCATCAAGGCCGCCGTGCTGGTGATCGTGATCGAGGCGCTCATCCGCATCGGCAAGCGCGCGCTCAAGACCTCCGTGCTGCTCGGGCTCGCGGCGGCGGCCTTCGTCGGCATCTTCTTTCTGGCGCTGCCGTTTCCGCTGATCATCGCGGCGGCGGCGCTCGTGGGCTACCTGGTCGCGCGCCGGACCCCGGGTCAACTCGGCCTTGCCGACAAGACCGAAAGCGTGCCGCCGCCTGCGGAAGGCCGCTGGCGGCATTTCGCCATCGCATCGCTGGTCGGATTGTTGGCGTGGGGGGCGCCGGTAGCGCTCGCGGCGCTGATCTTCGGTCCGCAGCATGTTTTGGTGAGCATCGGAATGTTCTTCTCGAAACTCGCGGTGGTAAGTTTCGGCGGCGCCTATGCGCTGCTGGCCTATATGGCGCAGCAAGCGGTTGAGACCTACGGCTGGATGACCGCTCCGGAGATGGTGGATGGGCTGGGCTTGGCCGAGACCACGCCGGGACCGCTCATTCTGGTGACGCAGTTCGTCGGCTTCCTCGCCGCCTTTCGCGATGCCGCTCCGTTCTCACCGGTCACGGCCGGCGTGCTCGGCGCGGCCATGACGACGTGGGTGACCTTCGTGCCAAGCATGCTGTGGATTTTCGCCGGCGCTCCGTTCGTCGAGCGGCTGCGCGCCAACCGACAACTGTCCGGCGCGCTCGCCGCCATCACCGCCGCCGTGGTCGGCGTCATCCTTAATCTGTCGGTCTGGTTCGCGCTGCATGTGCTGTTCGGCAAAGTGACCGAAATGCACGCAGGCCCGCTGCGCTGGTACGCCTTCGATCCGCTGGCGCTCGATATCCGCGCCGCGGTGCTGGCGGCGATCGCCGCTGTGCTCGCCTTCGGGCTGCATCGCAGCTTGATCGAGGTGGTGGTAGCGATGGCGGCGCTCGGCGTGCTCGCGCAATACGCGCTGAACTAGCTCTCCCGCTTGAGCGCGCTCTCGTGCCAGCGGCGCAGCGCGAGATGCGAGAGCGCCGACAGTGCGAAGAAGATCGCGACGCCCGCGACCGACAACAGCAGCAGCGCCGCGAACATGCGCGGGATATTGAGCCGGTAGCCGGATTCGGCGATACGGTAGGCAAGCCCTGAGCCGGCGCCGGCAGAGCCGGCGGCGATTTCGGCCACCACCGCGCCGATCAACGACAGCCCGCCGGCGATGCGTAAGCCCGCGAGCATTTGCGGCAGCGCCGCCGGCAGCTTCAGGTTCCACAGCACCTGCCAGCGCGAAGCTTTATAGAGATCGAACAGCGCGATCAGATTGTGGTCGACCGAATTGAGGCCAAGCGTGGTGTTGGCCAGCACCGGGAAGAACGCCACGATCCAGGCGCAGGCCAGCACCGCCAAAGGCTGCGGCAGATAGATCAGCAACAGCGGCGCGATGGCGACGATCGGCGTCACCTGCAGGATCACCGCGTAAGGGTACAGCGAGTATTCGACCAGCCGCCATTGATTGAACGCGATCGCCAGCGCGATGCCGCCGAACGCCGCCAGCAGGAAGCCTTCAAATGTTAGCGTGAGCGTCACCAGCAGCGAATGCCACAGCAGGCCGGCGTCGGACATCAATGTTGCCAGCACCAGGCCCGGGCCCGGCAGCACGTAGGGCGGAATCGCGAACGCTCGTACGACCAGATCCCAGGCGAGCACGACCAACGCCAGCACCAGGATCGGCAGGCCGCTGCGCAGAGCGCGGTCGCTCATGATGCGCCTCCCGCCGCCATCGCCTGCCCCAGCGCCTCGGACACCAGCCGGCAGAAGCCGGCGTAATCGGCCGAGGTGCGGAAGCGCTCGTCGCGCGGATAGGGCGCTGGGATAGCGATTTCGGCGAACACCCGCCCGGGCCGCGGCGTCATCACCACGATGCGCTGCGACAGATAGACCGACTCGAACACCGAATGCGTGACGAAGATCACCGTGCGGCGCAGCTCCTGCCACACCGCCAAGAGATCGTTGTTGAGCTTGAAGCGGGTGATCTCGTCGAGCGCGGCGAACGGTTCGTCCATCAGGAGCAGTTCCGGTTCGGTGACCAGCGCGCGGGCGATCGAGGTGCGCATGCGCATGCCGCCAGACAGTTGGCGCGGGAAAGCATTCGCGAAGTCTGAGAGCCCGACGCGGTCGAGCGCGCGGGCCACCGCGGCGCGCGAACGCGCTGCATCGGCATAGTTAAGCTTGAGCGGCAGCCGCACATTGGCGGCGACATCGACCCAAGGCATCAAGGTCGGATCCTGGAACACGAAGCCGATGCGGCCATCCGAACTCGGGCCTGCCCCAGCAGCGCCCGGCCATTCGACCGTGCCTTCGGACGCAGCGCTCAAGCCGGCAACGATGCGCAGCGCGGTCGACTTGCCGCAGCCGGAGGGCCCGAGCAACGACAGGAATTCGCCGTCGCGTATGTCGAGATTAAAACCGGCGAGCGCGGTCGTGCCGTTCTCGAACGTCTTGCCGACGTTGCGCAGCGAAACGACCGCTGGGCCTTGCGGGGTCATTGGGGCCGCAAGTCGACGCCGACGCCCTTGTTAACGAATTGCAGGGTGTAGGCGCGCTTGTAATCGATGCCGGCTTTGACCACGCCGGCGCGCACCATCTTGTCGAAGAAGCTTTTCATGTGGGCGTCGGTCATGGCGCCGATGCCGAGCTTTGCCGCATCGCCGGAATCGACAATGCCGAAGTCCTTCATCTTGGCGATTGAATAAGTCAGCAACGCGTCGGTCATTTCCGGATTCTGTTTCTTGATCAGCTCGTTGCCGGACCGGCTGTCGCCGTAGAGATAGTGGTACCAGCCGATGGCCGAAGCATCGACGAAGCGCTGCACCAGGTCGGGGCGCTTCTCCACCAGATCGCGCCTGGTCTCGATCAAGGTCGAATAGGCGTTGAAGCCGTAATCGGCGAGCAGGAACACTTTCGGCGTGACACCACCTTGCGTTGCGATCGCGAACGGCTCAGAGGTGACATAGCCCTGCATCGCCGAATTCTTGTCGGTAAGGAACGGCTGTGCATTGAAGGTGTAGGGCTTCACTTTCGATTCATCGAAACCGTAGTCGGCCTTGAGCCATTGAAAATAGCTGGCCATGCCTTCCTTGGAGACGAACAGCGTGAGCTTCTTCAGCTCCTCGAATTTCTGCACGCCCGGATGCGCGATCAGCACCTGCGGGTCCTTCCGGAAGCTCGCCGCCACCGCCACGGTCGGGATGACGTGCTCGACCGCGTCGAAGGATTGCAGCGTGTTGGCGCTCATGAAGAAGTCGAGCTTGCCGACCGGCAACAGGATGCGGTTGTTCACGTTCGGCCCGCCCGGCACGATGGTGACGTCGAGGCCATACTTAGCGTAGGTGCCGTCGGCGAGCGCCTGGTAGAAGCCGCCGTGCTCGGCCTCCGCCACCCAATTGGTGCCGAAGCGAACCTTGTCGAGCTGCTGCGCCTGGGCGGACGCCAGGGCGGCGGCAAAGCTCAACAAAATCACGGCCAGTCTGGTCATTTCCGCACTTTGTCATTGCCGGACAGGTCGCGGCAACCCGCGGCCGCAAAGCCCTTTGAACCTTTTCGGGCCACTGCGCGACCCATCGTTACGCGGCCGGTCAAGGCCGCCTCAGATCAAACGGATGGAGCAAGCCATGACCAAGTCCAAGACCATCGCCGCCGCTCTCGCTGCGCTCACCCTCGCCGCCAGCATCGCCGCCACCAGCGGCGAGGCGCAGGCCCGCCCGCGCTTCGGCGCCGGCCTCGGGCTCGGCTTTGCCGCCGGCGCGCTGGTCGGTATCGCCGCCTCCAGCGCCTATGCCAGCCCCGGCTATGTGGTCGATCCCGGCTACCGCGAATGCCGCTATGTCGAGCGTTTCGACCGCTGGGGCAATGTCCGCACCATCAAGGTCTGCGACGTCGTCCCGTATTGAACTTTCTTGCGTATGATCTTGTCCGAAACCGGTTCCCACTTTTCGGGATCATGCGCTACCCAGCTGCGATCGGCGCCAGCCCCCCGTCCATGCAGCGCCGATCCGAAAGACCCGCCCGGCCAGTCCCCGTCCGGGCGGGTCACACTTTTTCCTTGTTCCTTGGCGTTCAGAATTTCAGTACCGAACGCAGGCTCATCACCTTGGCTTCGCGGGCGGACTGGCCGCCGCTCGGATGCCAGATGATTTGAAAATCCGGCTGCAAGGTCCAGCCGGGCACGATCATAGCGATATAAGTAAGTTCGAGATTGGTCTCATAGTTGCGAACCGGTCCCGGCATCACACCGAAATTGATCTGGTCCTGATCGAAGGCGCGCGCACCGTCGGCGAAGCGCGCATAGATGACGCTCGCGCCGAAACGATCTTTCGGCCGGCTCGGCAACAATCCCGCGAACACGATCCCACCGTCGATATAGGTGTCGAACAGATTACGGTCCGACGGGCTCAACGACGCGCGGCTGAATACGGATATGCCGCTGTCCGGCGCGCCATTCTGCGGGCGATAAATCTGCTGATCGATAATGCCGTAGATCCCGAAGTCGCCGCGATGCTTGGCCGGAATTCCGCTCCCCGCCGGATTGGCGAGCAATGAGCCATCATTGGCTTAGCGCTGATCGTTGAATTCTCCGAGATGGCGCCAGGCTCCGAGCTTCAGCGTCCGCGCCAGCCCGGCATCTTGGTTGGCTCTGAATTGCGCCTCGCCGATGATCAGGGCCGGATCGCGAACCCGGAAATTCAGGCCGTAGCGGTTACGAGTTTCCGGATCGCCGAGCCCCGGACCGGCCGGATCGCCGTTGAAGATCGCCAACAGAAACGCCATGTCCTTGCTGTCAGTGGTGTATTTTACGCGCGCGCCCGGCGTGGACAACGGATAGGCCGGGCCGCCGCCCGGCAGATTGGCCGCCGCGATGGTCGGCCAATCGCTCTGCATGAACATGGCGCTGATTTCGCTGAAGAAGAATTCGCTGTCGGCGGCGAGCTGGCCGGCGCGGACGCTGGCGTTCCCAAATTTCCGCTCGAGCCATAATTCGGACAGGCGAGTGGTTGGGATGGCTCCGATCGCCGCGATCGTATTGATGCCGCCGACATAGTCGCGCCGCATGCGGCCGGTGTTGTGAATCTGAAAGCCATTCGCATACAGCGTCAGGTCTTGCCAGCCGGCGAGCTTTTCCAGATCGACCGTCAGCTGGCCTTCGACTTTGCCCTGATCGACGGTGCCGCGTTTGAGGCCTCCGGACAGATTACTCAGTACATCGTGGGTATAGATCAGGCCGTAACTAATGCCGCGGTCGCTCAGCCGCTTGCGAACGCCGGTAGGATCGCCGTTGTTCGGCAGACTGCTCGCGATCGACGGCTCGGCTTGGCTAGGATCGTATGCCGGATCCGCGGCAAGCAATGGCCCCGGGCCGAGACCGGCAACAGCCAGGAGCACGGCACTGAAAATTCGCCACCCACGCACTGTCATGACTTGCCGCAACGGCCTTTCGTCCCACTTACCACGCGCCACCGGGTGGCACTTACGCCCGAAAGACGATCTGCGGATGACCGCACCGTCGCGCCAAATGCCGCAATAAGCTTAACCGTCGAGATCGCTGTTGCAACTTGTTCCTAATAAGGACCGTTGCGCAGCGGCGGAAAGCCGCAGCAAAGCACGGCGATCTCGGCATCTCCCCCGGCTGGTGGCGGGCGCCAACTTAACGCGCACCATAGTCCGGGTTTCGTTCGCCGGCAAAATGTTTATGCCGCGGTAATTCCGCATCCCGGCGATTTCACTATAAGGCTTGTCACAGGAGGGCGATCCGGGAGGGGGGATCCTTGGATCGGCTTGTCAGGTATCTCATGGCGTGGCTCAAGCTACGACCGCTGGCACACACGCCCAAAAGCGTGCTCGCCGCCGTCGGTTTGATCATTTGCATAATGCTCGTGGTGGCAGCGACGACGCTCGCGCGTCGTACCGACAAGACCGCCGAAGTCAATCTGTCGAACCAGGCCCGCCGGGTCGGCGAGCTGTACTATCCCACGCCGAAGCAATGGGCGTCGCTCACGACTGCGCCGGTCACCGAGCTGGTCTTCCGCGCCGAGCATCTCACCGAAGGCAAGATCGCGGTCGACGAGGATCGCGCGACGCTGGTGTTCTCGCCGTATTCGGGCCGGGTGATCAAGCTGCTCGCCAAGCCGGGCGACATGGTCGTCGCCGGCCAGCCACTGTTCGTGGTCGAATCGCCGGACATGGTGCAGGCGCAGAACGATTTCATTAGCGCGGCGTCCGGACTGAACAAGGCGCGCTCGCAACTCGAGCTCGCCAAGATCGTCGAGCAGCAGAACAAGTCGCTGTACGAGACCCGCGCGGTGCCGCTGCGTGACCTGCAGCAGTCCCTGGCGGCCACATTGGCGGCGCAAAACGATATGCGCGCGGCGGTAACCTCGCTCGAAGTGGTACGCAACCGGCTGCGGATTCTCGGCAAGACCGACGACGAAATCACCAAATTCGGCGAGACCGGCGCAATCAGTCCGCAGACCACGATCTATTCGCCAATCGCCGGCACGGTGGTGCAGCGCAAGGTCGGGCCCGGCCAGTACGTCAACACTTCGTCGAACAGCCCCGCCGCCAACGACGCGACATTCATCATCGGCGATCTGTCCACCGTCTGGCTTGTCGCCTATGTCCGCGAATCCGAAGCCCCGAACGTGAGGATCGGGGAAGCCATGCATTTCACCGTGCTGGCCTTTCCCAACCGCGTATTCACGGCCAACATCGCCTATGTCGCGACGTCGTTCGATGCCACAACGCGGCGATTGCTGGTGCGCGCGACCATCAACAATTCGGAAGGTGTGCTGCGGCCTGAAATGTTCGCCAGCGTCAACATCCTGACCGGCGAAGGCGACAACTCGCTGGCGGTGCCGCGCGAGGCGATCATCTACGACGGCAATAATGCCCGCGTCTGGGTCGCGCGCGACGATCACGCCGTCGAGCCGCGCAAAATCAAGACCGGACTTTCCAACGGACAAATGGTTGAGGTGCTCGACGGTCTGCGCCTTGGCGAGAAGGTCGTCACCAAGGGCAGCCTGTTCGTCGATCGCGCCGCCGCCGGCAGTTGATTCGTCAAACGCGTCAACAATCAAAAAAGTAGTCCATGCACGCGTTGATCAACTTTTCTCTGAAGCATCGCACGTTGATGCTTGTGCTGTTCATCGCGATATTGTTCGGTGGTGTCTTTGCATTCCGTGAGTTGAATATCGAGGCCTATCCCGATCCCACGCCGCCCATGGTGGACGTCGTTACGCAGACCGCCGGGCTCTCGGCCGAAGAAGTCGAGCGATACATTACAATTCCGATCGAGACGCAGCTCGCTGGTCTTCCCAATATCCAGACGATCCGCACCATATCGCTGTACGGTCTGTCGGACGTAAAATTGCAATTCACGTTCGATTTTACTTACGAACAGGCATTGCAGCAGGCGCTCAATCGTTTGAGCACGCTTCCGCCGCTTCCAAACGGTGCGCTGCCGCAGATTTCGCCCGTCAGCCCCATCGGCGAAATATACCGCTACCAGCTCGTCGGCCCACCGAACTATTCGCTAAGCGACCTGAAGACTTTGCAAGACTGGGTGTTGCAGCGGCGATTCCGCTCGGTGCCTGGCGTCATAGACGTGACGGCATGGGGCGGCAAAACCAAGACCTATGAAGTTCAGGTCGACCCGATTCGGCTCGCCGCCTACGGCCTTACTTTGGCGCAGGTCCTGCAGACGCTCAACAACAGCAATATCAACGTCGGCGGCAATACTCTCGATATCGGCCCCCAGGTCGCAGTCGTACGCGGTGTCGGGCTGATTCGTTCGATTGACGATCTCAGCAATACGATGTTGACGCAAACCGGCGGCACACCAGTTCTGGTTCGCGATATCGGCACGGTCACGGTTGGAAACAAGCCGCGCCTTGGCATTGCAGGGCGCGACAATCAAGACGACATCGTCGAGGGCATCGTCCTCATGCGGCGTGGCGAGAAGAGCACGCCGACGATAAACCGCGTCGAAGCCGAGATTGAACGGATCAATCATTCGACTCTTCTTCCGCCGGGCGTGAAAATTGAGCGGATATACGATCGCAAGGATCTGATCGAAATTACGACCAGCACTGTGTTGCATAACATGGCGTTCGGCATAATCCTGATCTTCATCTTGCAATGGTGTTTTCTTGGCAATCTCCGCAGCGCGCTCATCGTTGGCGCCACCATTCCGTTCGCGTTGTTTTTTGCGGTCGGCATCATTGTCTTGCGTGGCGAGTCTGCAAATCTGTTGTCGGTTGGCGCGATCGATTTCGGCTTAGTCGTCGATGCCACCGTGATCATGGTCGAAAGCATTTTCAGACGGCTTGGCTCACAGTGGGAAACATCGGTACCAAAGCCGTTGCGTGATGGCGGCCCCGACGACAAGCTGACAGGGAAGCCGGCGGCGATATTTCAGGCGGCCACTTATGTAAGCCGATCGATTTTCTTTGCTGCGGGCATCATCATTGCCGCTTTCATTCCACTCTTCACGCTGGGCG
This sequence comes from Pseudolabrys sp., assembly GCA_036512915.1. Taxonomy (GTDB): domain Bacteria; phylum Pseudomonadota; class Alphaproteobacteria; order Rhizobiales; family Xanthobacteraceae; genus Pseudolabrys. The sequence goes on from DATBZY010000096.1 coordinate 16,658, forward strand.
GCGTGGAAGGTCACATATTTGGGCCGATGGCACGCACTTATGCCTATGCGCTGGCAGGCGGGCTGCTGGCGACATTCACGGTAGCGCCGGCGCTAAGCGCCTTGCTGTTGCCCGACCATACGCGCGAAGTCGAAACAATTTTGGTGCGCGTGCTGCACCGGCTTTATACCCCTGCCCTTCGTATTGCCGTCGCCAACAAAAAGATCACGCTCGTCTGCGCCGTAATTTTATTGGCGTCTGCTTTGCTGGCGATCAAAATGCTCGGGCTTGAATTTTTGCCGAAACTCGAGGAGGGAAATCTTTGGGTTCGAGCAACGATGCCGTCCACTATTTCTCTCGAGGAAGGCAGTGATTACGTCAATCGGATAAGGATTACCCTGCGCAGCTTTCCGGAAGTAGAATCCGTCGTTTCGCAACACGGGCGGCCAGACGACGGAACCGATGCAACCGGCTTTTTCAACGCCGAATTCTTTGCGCCATTAAAGCCCGCCGGTGAATGGCCCGCCGGCGTCGACAAGGACACGCTCACCAATGAGATGCTCAAAAGGTTGCAAGACGATTTTCCGGGAGTTGAATTCAATTTTTCGCAGTATCTTCAGGATAACGTCGCGGAGGCCGTTTCGGGCGTGAAGGGCGAGAATTCGATCAAGTTGTACGGCAATAGCCTTCAGGAGCTCACCGATACCGCGAACAAAATCAAAGACGTCCTCGCCACCGTGCGGGGAATTACCGACCTCTCGGTATTTACTTCTCTTGGGCAGCCTACTCTGCAAATCGACATCGATCGAGCGCGCGCCGCGCGATATGGCCTCACTCCTGGCGACATTAATGCAACCGTTCGCGTCGCCATTGGCGGAGATACGGCGGGCGATCTTTTCGAACCGGGCAGCGATCAGCATTTTCCGATCGTTGTACGACTTGCGCCGCACTTCCGGCAAAGCCTGGACTCGATCAAAAACCTCGGCGTTGGCGTCCAAAGCTCGGCAGGATTCATGCAGGTCCCACTCAGCGAGCTTGCAAAGATTCAAATCGACTCGGGCGCTGCCTATATCTACCGCGAACAGCAGCAGCGATATCTGCCGATCAAATTCAGCGTGCGCGATCGCGATCTCGGCAGCGCAATTCGGGAAGCTCAGAAAAAAGTAGTGGAAGAAGTCCCGCTGCCGGCGGGATCGCGGCTCGAATGGGTCGGCGAGTTTGGCAATCTGCAAGACGCGATCGGGCGACTGCAAATCGTGGTGCCGATCAGCCTGGCGCTGATAGCGCTTTTGCTCTGGATCAATTTTGGCTCGGTTCCCGACATGCTGCTGGCGATGAGCGTCATCCCAATGGCGACCATCGGCGGAGTGATCGGTCTGCTGATCATGGGCATGCCGTTTAGCATCTCGGCGGCGATCGGCTTCATCGCGCTGTTCGGCATATCGGTTATGGACGGAATCATTATCCTGTCGCAGTACAATCAACTCATTGAGACAGGTTTGGACCGCGCAAGCGCCGTGCTTCGTGCCGGCGAATTGCAGATGCGGCCGGTGCTGATGACCTGCGTTATAGCCGGCATCGGCCTGCTGCCGGCGGCGATTTCCACCGGGATTGGATCTCAGGTGCAGAAACCGCTGGCGATCGTTGTGGTCGGCGGCATGACGCTGGCGCCGGTGGTCATTTTGATCACGTTACCGGTACTGATCGCGCTGTTTTCTCGCCGCGGTGCAAAATACCCCGATTCCGCAACGAATCCGGCACCCAAAGTAGGTCGCAACCAGCAGCCGCAGAAAACTTAAACCCGCACGCCGTTTTGGCAGCGGGATTTGACGATTGCTGGACTTATCCGCCAAGCGTGATGGATGCCTTGCGCTGGCAGACTGATTTTGCATTGATAACATAAAAGCGAAATAAATTTTGCCCAGGGAGCATGCTGCCGGCAGCAATAGACCGCTCGTCGATTGAGTGGACACCGACAGCTGAATTGCCATGTTGCGCCACCTGATCGCGTTTTGTCTGTCGCGGCGGCCGCTGGCGCTGGTCGCGTTCGCGGCATTCCTCGGCATCGGCTATGCCGCGTTCACGACGCTCAATGTCGAGGCCTATCCCGACCCGGCGCCGCCGATCATCGAGATCATCGCGCAATATCCCGGCCAGTCGCCGGAGGAAGTCGAGCGTTACGTCACCATCCCGCTGGAGATCGCGGTCGCCAGCACGCCCGGCCTCACTTACATCCGCTCGAACACGGTGTTCGCGCTCGGCTTCATCCGCCTGCAGTTCGAATATGGCCGCGACTACAATTTCGTGCGCCAGCAGGTCATCAACCGGCTGAAGGACGCGACGCTGCCGGCTGCGGTCACGCCGGTGATCTCGCCGGCCGGCGGCATCAGCGAAATCCTGCGCTATCAACTCAGAGGTCCGCCGGGCATGGACCTGATCCAGCTCAAGACGCTGCAGGATTGGGTGGTGGAACGGAAACTGCGCATCGTGCCGGGCGTCGCCGACGTCGCGGTGCTGGGCGGCAAGACTAAGGAATACCAGGCCGAGATCGATCTCGATCGCATGCGGGCCCATGGGCTCACTTTGCCGCAGATCATCAGCGCGATTTCCACCAGCAATGCCAATGTCGGCGGCCGCACCATCGCGGTGGGCGAACAGTCGGTCAATGTACGCGGGGTCGGCGTGCTCGGCTCGCTCAACGATATCGGCAACATCGTGCTCAGCCAGCAAAGCGGGCTGCCGGTGGTGCTCTCGGACGTCGCGCGCAATCAGGTCGGCTTCACGCCGCGCCTAGGGATCGCCGGCCGCGACGATCAGGCCGACATCATCTTCGGCATCGTGCTGATGCAGAAGCTCGAGCGCACCATGGACGTGGTGACGCGGGTGCGGGCGGCGATCGAGCGCATCAACAGCGACGGCAGCCTGCCGGCGGGCGTCAAGATCGATGCGTTCTACGACCGCGGCGACCTGGTCGCGATCACGGTGCGCACGGTGATGCACAATATGCTGTTCGGCATCGTGCTGATTTTTCTGATCCAATGGATTTTCCTCGGCAACTTGCGCTGCGCGCTGATCGTGGCGGCGACCATTCCGGTGGCGCTGTTTTTTGCCGTCATCATCACGGTGCTGCGCGGGGACTCAGCCAATCTGCTGTCGGTGGGCGCGATCGATCTCGGCATCATTGTCGACGGCACCGTCATCATGGTGGAGAACGTCTTCCGCCATCTCGCGCATCACGCGGTGCGGCAAATAGCCGATCGCAAGGCCAGTCTGGGCGACAAGCTGCACCGCATTCTGACCGCCGCGGTGGAAGTCGACAAGGCGATCCTGTTTTCGGTGATCATCACTATCGCCGCCTTCCTGCCGCTGTTCACCATGCAGGGCGTGGAAGGCCAGATCTTCGGTCCGATGTCGCGCACCTATGCCTATGCCCTGCTCGGCGCGGTGGTCGCGACCTTCACGGTGACACCGGTGATGTCGTCGCTTCTGTTGCCCGACAAGTTGGACGAAGTCGAAACGTTTCTCGTGCGCAAAATTCGTACCGTCTATCAGCGCGTTCTCGTGCTGGCCGTACGCAATGCGCGACTGGCGGCGATGATCGCGGTCGCCGTCCTGGTAATCTGCGGCGGACTGGGCATGCGGCTCGGCACCGAGTTCCTGCCCAAGCTGGAAGAGGGCAATCTCTGGATTCGCGCCCTGCTCCCGCCCACCATCACGCTCGATGCCGGCCGCGACACGGTGGACAAAATCCGCAATGTGATCGCCAGTTATCCGCCGGTGCGCACCGTGGTGTCCGAGCAAGGCCGCGGCGAGGACGCCACCGATCCGGACGGCTCGTTCGTCGCCGAATTCTTCGTGCCGCTCAAACCATTCGAGGAATGGCCGGACGGTTTGACCAAGCCCAAGCTGGTGAAGGAGTTGGCCGCACGGCTGGAAAGCGAGTTCATCGGCATCGACTTCAACTTCTCGCAATACATCCAGGACAATATCGAGGAAGCCGTCTCCGGCGTGAAAGGCGAGAATTCGGTCAAGATTTTCGGCCGCGACCTGTACGAACTCGAACGTTTATCGAAAACGGTCAAGGACGAACTCGCAAAGGTGCCCGGCATCACCGATCCGGGCGCCTTCAATCTGCTCGGGCAGCCCAACCTGGTGATCGAGGTGGATCGCGCGAAAGCGGCGCGCTACGGCATCACCGTCAGCGACATGAACACCGTGGTGCAAGCGGCGATCGGCGGCCAGGAGGTCACCCGCATCTACGAAGGCGAGATGAACTTCCCGCTCACCGTGCGGCTGGCGCCGCAATACCGCGACAATATCGACGCCATCCGCTCGGTGCCGGTGGCATTGCCGAATTCCGATCCGAAATCGCCGACCTCCTATATCGCACTCGGCGACGTCGCCACCGTGCGGTTGGAGACCGGTGCCGCCTATATCTACCGGCAGAACACCGAGCGTTTCGTGCCGATCAAATACAGCGTGCGCGGCCGCGACCTCGGCTCGACCGTGGGCGAGGCGCAGGAACGCATCGCCAAGAACGTGGTGTTGAAGGAAGGCTACCGGCTGGAATGGTCGGGCGAGTTCGGCGCCTTGGTCGAGGCCAAGAAGCGGCTCGCCATCATCGTGCCGCTCAGCCTGGTGCTGATCATGATGCTGCTCTACAGCCTGTTCAATTCCATACGCGACAGCCTGCTGGCGCTGTCCGGCATTCCGTTCGCGGCCTGCGGCGGAATTCTCGGGCTTTACGTCTTCGGCTTGAACGCCAGCGTGTCGGCCGCCGTCGGATTCATTTCGCTGTTCGGCGTGTCGGCGATGGACGGCATCCTGCTGGTCTCCTACATCCGCCGCGCCATGGACGAGGGCCATGACAAGGACGAGGCCATCATCGGCGCCGCGCAAACCCGCATGCGGCAGATTTTCATGACCGGCTTTTCAGCCTGCATCGGCCTGGTGCCGGCGGCGCTTTCCACCGGCATCGGCTCGCAGGTGCAGCAGCCGCTCGCCTGCGTGATCGTCGGCGGCATGCTGCTGTCGCCGATCTGCAGCCTGCTGGTGATCCCGACCTTCGCGCGACTGGTTATGCCGGCGGTGCGCAAATCGCTCCCCGCGCAGCGACCCCACGCACCGGAACCCGGACCGGCGGAATAAAGCGGCCGACCGGATTCAGCCGGTGCGCTTGACCGGCTGCACCCACCGGCGCGCTTGCTCGAACAGCCTGTCGAACAGCGGCCAAAACAGCAGGATGAACGCCAGCGTGGTGATCGAGCCGACCAGGCCGTTCGACCAGAACACGCGCAGATCGCCGCCGGCGCCGATCATCGACAGGCGGAACGCATCTTCGGCGCGGCTGCCGAGCACCAGCGCCAGCGTGAACGGCGCCAGCGGAATCCCGATCTTCTTAAAGACATAGCCGACCACGCCGAACAGCAGCATCAGCCAGATATCGAACATGGCGTTCTGGATGGCGTAGGCGCCAATCGCGCACGATACCACGATCATCGGTGCGATGGCGGCGAACGGCACACGCAGGACCGCGGCGAACACCGGCACCGTGCTGAGCACGATCACCAGCCCGACGATATTGCCGAGATACATGGAGGCGATCAGGCCCCAGACGAAATCCTTGTGCTCGACGAACAGCAACGGGCCGGGATTGATCCCCCACACCATCAGTCCGCCGAGCAGAATGGCGGCGGTGCCGGAGCCGGGAATTCCCAACGCCAGCATCGGCAGCAAGGCCGCCGTGCCGGAGGCATGCGCCGCCGTTTCCGGCGCGAACACGCCTTCGATGCGGCCCTTGCCGAAGCTTTCGGGATCCTTGGAAAACCGCTTGGCCAGATTGTAACCCATGAACGAGGCGGCAATCGCCCCGCCCGGCGTGATGCCGAGCCAGGCGCCGATCAATGAGGAGCGCAGCAGCGTCACCCAGTAGCGCGGCATGTCCTTCCACACCGCCCACAATACGCGCAGGCTGATGCGCGCGGCGTGCCCGCGCAGCGCCAGCCGCTCCTCCATAGTGAGCAGGATTTCGCTGATGCCGAACAGTCCGATGACGGCGACCAGGAAGTTGATGCCGCGCAAGAGCTCGCTCTGGCCGAAGGTCATGCGCAACTGGCCGGACACGGTGTCCATGCCGACGCCGGCAAGCAGCAGGCCGAGCGCCATCGAAATGATGGTCTTATGTTTGGCTTCGCGGCCGAGGCCCACGAACGAGCAGAACGTGAGCAGATAGACCGCGAAGAATTCCGGCGGCCCGAACCGCAGCGCGAACGAGGCGATGCCGGGCGCCAGGAAGGTGATGAGCAGCACCGCGAACAGCGAGCCGATGAACGAGGAGTGAACGCCGCCGTGAGCGCTTCCGCGGCCTTGCCCTGCTGCGCCATCGGATAGCCGTCGAAGGTCGTGGCCACCGACCAGGCCTCGCCCGGAATATTGAACAGAATCGAGGTGATGGCGCCGCCGAACAGCGCGCCCCAGTAGATGCAGGACAGCATCACGATGGCCGAGGTCGGATCCATGGTGAAGGTGAGCGGCAGCAGGATGGCGACGCCGTTCGGTCCGCCCAGGCCCGGCAGCACGCCGACGAAAATACCGAGCACCAGCCCGACCATCATCAAGGCGAGCGTCTTCCAAGTCATCAAGACCGCGAAGCCGTGCAGGAGGAGCGTAAAGGCTTCCATAGTTTTAATATCCAAAAAAAGCTTCGAGCGGTCCCTTCGGCATGATGACGTCAAACGCGATCTCGAAGGTGACAAACATGGCGAACGTGAACAGGAAGCTGACCAACAGCGATTTCCACGGCGCGATGCGCCCGACCATCCACATGAAGCCCGCGACCAGCAGGAAGCTTGCGACATAGAGCCCGAGCCACTGCGTGAACAGGCAGAACAGCAAGGTCGGCACGAACACCTGCATCACGCGGCGCAGCTGGTCGCGCGTGACGAAGGTCTCGGTGTCCCTCGTCTTGGCCATAAAAATGGTGACGAGCCCGAAAAAGCTGGCGCCGGCGAGAATGACCGACAGGTAGAACGGGAAATAGCCGGCCTGCGGGCCGTCGGATTCCCAACCCATGCCGGTGCGCCAGTTGTCGAAGCCCATCAGCCCCGCCAAGGCCAACAGAAACACATAGGCGGCGATTTCGGCCGTGCGCGTGCTGCAGACCGGCGGCGAGTCAGCGACCGGCGCGGTCGGATCCTCAACGATGATTTCGTCTTCGGTAGTGGACATGAATTGGCTCTTTGGCGGGGCGCGAATGCGGCCCGGCTCACCTTTACCGGTGCAAGGAGGCCCGGACCAGGGGCAAAATCAAGTTCGCTCGTTGCGCTCCCGGCCGTTCCCGATTGCGGGAATGGCCGGGAGCCACGAGGGCATTCTGATTATTTCGCTACGAAGCCGGCTTCGGTCATCAAGCTGGCGTTGAGCTTGTCGTCTTGCTCGAGGAAGTTGAGCATGTCCTTGCCGGTCAGGAAGACGGGCTTGAGCGCCTGCTTTTCCATGTAGTCATTGTATTCGGCGGTCTCCGACACCTTCTTGAACAGATCGATGTAGAACGCGGTCTGCTCCGGCGTCACCTTGCCGGGCAGGAACATGGCGCGCAGCATCAAGTACTGCACGTCAAGGCCCTCCTCCTTGCAGGTCGGGATGTCGTTCCACGACTGCGTGTCGGTCACCTTGGTCTTGTACGCGATGCGCTCCTTGTCGAACACGCACAGCGCGCGCACCTGGCCGGCGCGCCAGACTTCGAGATTCTCCGACGGATTGTTGACGTTGGAGGCGGTATGGTTGCCGACCAGCTGGTCGCCGCCTCGCCGCCCGATTTGTACGGCAGATAGGCAAACTTGGCGCCGGTGGATTCAACGGGTGAACGCAACATGATTGATTTCATGTTGTCCCTGGAGGGTTCACGATGGCGCAAATGGGTCGACCGGGCTTGTCCTCGCAGCAGAAGGAGGAGTTGTGGAAGAGATGGAAGGCCGGTCAGTCGCT
>DATBZY010000097.1:0-19426 GCA_036512915.1 Pseudolabrys sp.
GCTCGGATTCTCGATTTCGTTTCTGGAGGAAATGTACGCGCGCAACCTCGGCAACATCATGATGTCGCCATTGCGTCCGGTCGAGTTCATCGCCGCCTTGATGATCATGAGCATCGTGCGGCTGTCGATCGGCATGATCCCCGTCACGTTTCTCGCCATCGCCTTCTTCGGCTTCAATCTGTGGGCGCTCGGCTTTGCGCTCGCGGCCTTCTTCCTCAATTTGATTCTGACCAGCTGGTCGATCGGCATATTCGTCGCCGGAGTCTTGTTGAGGAATGGCTTGGGCGCGGAAAGTCTGGCCTGGACCATCATGTTTCTGTTCCTGCCGCTCACCTGCGTGTACTATCCGGTGGCGGTGTTGCCCGACTTCCTGCAATACGTCGCCTGGGCGCTGCCGCCGACCTATGTGTTCGAGGGCATGCGGGCGCTGTTGATCGATCACGTATTCCGCGCCGACCTGATGCTGGAAGCGCTGGCGTTCAACGTGGTGCTGTTCGCAGTTGCGTCATTGGCGTTTCTGAAGCTGTTGCAGAGCGCCCGCGTGCAAGGTTCGCTGCTGCAGACCGGCGAATAGGCCGAAATTTGAGCAGTTTCCCCGTGTATACCGGGCTTGAAGGACTCATCCCTATGTTGACGTTATGACAGAAAAGAGACACTCTGCTGCGGTGCAGCAAGAGCCGGGCACTGAGCAAATGCCAATCGGTGAATTCGACGCGGCAGCGACACTGCCCGGCGATACCAGCGTTTTGCTGTCGACGCCGATCTACTGGCTCTACGAAATGGGCCTCGCTGCGCTCAATCCGTCGCGGGCGGCAGCCGACGCGACGCGCCTGTTCTTCAAGAACCCGGCCAATCCGCTCGCGCACACGACCTACGGCAAGTCGATCGCCGCGACGATGGAATTATTCGAGCGCTCCACACGCCGTTATCGCCGCCCCGAATGGGGAATCGATTCCGTCACCGTCGGCGGCGAAAGCGTGCCGGTGCACATCACCAGCGTTTGGGAGCGCCCGTTTTGCCGGTTGCTGCACTTCGAGCGCGCCTTCACCCGCGTGCCGCGACGTCCGCAACCGAAGCTGCTGATCGTCGCGCCGATGTCGGGCCACTATCCCACGCTGCTGCGCGGAACGGTGGAGACGTTTCTTCCCAATCACGATGTCTACCTCACCGAGTGGGTCGATGCGCGCATGGTGCCGTTGGCGGACGGCCGCTTCGATCTCGACGATTACATCGACTACATCATCTCCATGCTGCACATGCTCGGCGGCGACGTCCATGTCATTGCGGTGTGCCAGCCGTCGGTGCCGGTAATGGCGGCGGTCGCGCTGATGGAAGCCGACAAGAATCCTTACGTACCGCATTCCATGGTGTTGATGGGCGGGCCGATCGACACGCGCATCAATTCCAACGCGGTCAATAAGCTTGCGCAAGATCGCGGCATTGACTGGTTCCGCAGTCACGTCATCACCAAAGTGCCGTTCCCGCATCCCGGCTTCATGCGCGACGTTTATCCCGGCTTCTTGCAGCTGCACGGCTTCATGAGCATGAATCTCGACCGCCACATCGAGGCGCATCGCAATCTGTTCCGGCACCTGGTCAAGGGTGACGGCGACTCGGCGCAGACGCACCGCGAATTCTACGACGAATACCTCGCGGTCATGGATCTATCCGCCGAGTTCTATCTGCAGACCGTCGATGCCGTGTTCATCCGTCACGCGCTGCCGAAGGGCGAGATGACGCATCGCGGCCGCCGGATCGATCTGGCGCAGATCAAGCGCGTCGCCTTGTTGACGGTGGAAGGCGAACACGATGACATTTCCGCGGTCGGCCAGACCGAGGCCGCGCACCGGCTGTGCGTGAATATTCCGTCCGAGGACAAGGCGCATTATTTGCAGCCGGCGGTCGGCCATTATGGGGTGTTCAACGGCTCGCGTTTCCGCTCCGAGATCGCGCCGCGCATCTCCGATTTCGTGCTGTCGCACAATGGTGGTCGCGGGCGCGGCAATGGCGCCCATCCCGACGCAGCCAAGGTGGCCTCGCCCAAGCCGGCCTCCCCCAAGGTGGCCTCGCCCAAGGCGGCGGCATCGGCCAAGCACTGACCGCTGTTGAGCCGCCGTGTTTTTGAGTGCTTGCGGATCGGTGGCCGGCACGTTGAGACTGCTCCGGGTGCAAGGCGATTCGCTCCCGGAAAGGCCCACTCTTTCGTGGCATCGAACAGATCCATCCCCCGGCGCTTGAATCCTGCCGAATCCGCCCGCGAGGGGGATGCGCCGGCCGACGGTTATGGCAATATTTCCCCACCGGCTGAGTTCGGGTGGATGATCCCCATGCCGCTGCGAGCCTTGCTGTACCGACGGCCGAGCGAACCTTCGGCGATCAGCATTGCGTTCGAACGCGAAGTCTATCTGGTGCGCGTGCGCCGCCACCGGCAGGCCCGCCGCTACACCCTGCGCATCCATACCGCCACGCGCGAGGTGGTGCTCACCATGCCGCCGCGCGGCAGCCTGAAGCAGGCACGTGAATTCGCCCAGAGGCACGGCGCCTGGATCGCGGCGCGGCTCGAACGGCTTCCCGACGCCGCGCCCTTCGCCCATGACACAGTGCTGCCGCTGCGCGGCGTCGATCACCGCATCGTGCACAAGCGCGGCGCGCGCGGCACGGTTTGGATCGAGAGCGGCGAGGCGAGCGAGCCCTTGCTCTGCGTCGCCGGGCAGGCGCCGCATATCCCGCGCCGGGTCCGCGATTTCCTCAAGCGCGAGGCTAAGGGCGATCTGGAAGCTGCGAGCGGCCGCGCGGCGGACGCGCTCGGCGTCGCCGTCAAGCGCGTATCGATCCGCGACCAGTCGAGCCGCTGGGGCTCGTGCTCGACCACCGGCGTGCTGTCTTATTCATGGCGGCTGATTCTGGCGCCGCCCTTCGTGCTCGATTATCTCGCCGCGCATGAGGTCGCGCATCTCATCGAGATGAACCACTCGCGGGCATTCTGGCGGCTGGTCGAGCGCATCTGTCCGCACATGAGCCCCGCCAAAACCTGGCTCGACGCGCACGGCGCCGAATTGCATCGCTATGGCCTGCAAGACGACGCGCCCGGCCGTTCCGGCTGGCAGCAGGACTACTAGCGCCATTCGCTCAAGCGAAATTTCGGGTGACAGGTGGGCGCGCTTCGTTCAGAACGCGTCGGCGCCATGCTCGCGCGGCGCCTGTCGTCGAACGGAACAATAACTCCATGCTGCGCACCGGCACCTTCGCGCTCACGGCATTGCTGGCGGCGTTGAGTGCGATTGGGCCACTCACCACCGATATGTACTTACCCTCGCTGCCGGACATCGCGCGGCAGCTTGGCGCTTCCACCGCGCAGGTGCAGCTCACTATTTCCGCCTATCTGATCGGCTTTGCGGTCGGGCAGATTTTCTACGGCCCGTTGTCCGACCGCCACGGCCGCAAGCCTGCGCTGTTCGCCGCTCTCGCGCTTTTTTGCGCGGCGAGCCTGGCCTGCGCACTGTCGACCTCGATCGAGATGCTGATCGTTGCGCGTGCCGCGCAGGCGCTGGGCGGCTCCGGCGGCATCGTGCTGGCGCGCGCGCCGGGCGCGAATTGTCGCTGATCGGCTCGGTGATGGCGCTGGCGCCGGTGCTCGCGCCGATCCTCGGCGGCGTCTTGCAGACCGGGTTCGGCTGGCGCTCGATCTTTTTCACGCTGGTCGCCGCCGGGCTTGCCGGCGCCGCGATCGTCTGGCTGTTGCTGCCGGAAACCTTGGCCACGCGCGCCGCCGAGCCGGTTTTGCCGGCCACGATGCTCAAATCCTATCGCGTGGTCGCGCGCAATCCGGCCTATCTCGCCTATCTCGCGCTGGCCTCAACCAGCTATGCCGGACTGTTCGCATGGATTTCCGGTGCCTCGTTCGTGCTGCAAAACCTATACGGCCTGTCGCCGTTCCATTTCGGCATCGCCTTCGCGTTCGCCTCGATCGGCTTCATGATCGGCACGACACTGGCGGCGCGGCTGGTGGTGCGGCTCGGCCTCGACGGCATCATCGGGCTTGGCAGTTGCGCGGTCGCCGCCGGCGGGCTCGGCATGGTGGCCGCGGTCGCGCTCGGATTTACCTCGGCCGTTTCGCTGGTGTTGCCGGTTGCGATCTATCTTGCCGGCCTCGGCATGGTGCTGCCGCAATCGATTGCCGGTGCGATGACGCCGTTCCCGGAACGCGCCGGCGCCGCCTCCGCGCTGCTCGGATTCATCCAGCAGTGCGCGGCGGCGCTATGCGGGGCGGTGGTCGGATGGCCGCTCGCCGCCGCGGTGGCGGCGATGGGCTGCGCGACGCTGGTGGTTTGGATAACGACGCGCGCTGCGCGCCCGCGCTGGCGTCCGGCACTAGCGCATGATCCCGAAAAGCGGGCACCGATTTTTGAAAAAATCATGCGCCAAGCCAAAAGCTCAACGCCGGCCGAACAGATTATCAATCAGCCAGCCGTCGAGACCCGCGCTGCCAGTCGTCGCGCGCGCAGCCGGTGCCGATGCTCCAATGGCTGCGGGCGGAATTGGGGCCGCAGCATCCGCCGATGGCGCTCGTGGTTGCGATGTCGGGGCGCCGCCGCCGAACAGTCGGGAGAATAATCCGCCGCCGGTTGCGTCAGGCAGGGCGGCGACCGGAACGCCTTGATGGGCGTCACGCATAAAGCGGCTCCAGATCTCCACCGGCATGCCGCCGCCGGTGACTTTCTTGGTCGGCGCGCCGTCGTCGTTGCCGAGCCAGACGCCGGTGACAAGCCGCGACGTGTAGCCGATGAACCAGGCGTCGCGGAAATCCTGCGAGGTGCCGGTCTTGCCGGCCGCCGGCCAGCCGGGCAGAGTCGCTTTGTGCGCGGTGCCGATGGTCAGCGTCTCCTGCATCATCGCATTCATCATATCGACGTAGCGCGCCTCGATGATGCGGCCGAGCTGTTGCTCGCTGCGCGCATAGAGCAGCTTGCCTTTGTTGCCACTGATGCGCTCGATCACATGCGGCACCACGGCGAAGCCGCCATTGGCGAACGGCGCGTAGGCGCCGACCAGTTCGAGCATTGAAACTTCCGAGGTGCCGAGCGCGATCGAGGCGTTGGGCTCGAGCTTGGAGGAAATGCCTAGGCGATGCGCAGTGCGGATCACCGACATCGGCGTGACCTCCATGGTCAGGCGCACCGACACGGTATTGAGCGACAGCGCCAGCGCCTTGGTGAGCGTGACCGGTCCGAAATATTCGTGGCCGTAGTTTTCCGGCTGCCAGCCCTTGATCTTGATCGGCTTGTCCTCGCGCACGGTGTCGGGGGTGAGGCCGTGTTCGAGCGCGGCAAGATAGACGAATGGCTTGAAGGCGGAGCCCGGCTGGCGCTTGGCGGCGACCGCACGGTTGAACTGGCTCTCGGCGTAATTGCGCCCGCCGACCATGGCGCGCACGGCGCCGTCCGGTGTCATCGCAACAAGCGCGCCTTGCGCGACGCCGCCCTTGTCGCCCTTCTGCGCCAGCTCATCGACCAGCGCTTTCTCCGCGCCCACCTGCAGGCCCGCATCGATCGTGGTCGCCACCACGATGTCTTCCTCGATATGGCCGAGCACATCGTTGAGCACGTCCATGATCCAGTCGGCGACGTAATTGACCGAGCCGTTGCCGGCCTGCGCCACGATACGCGGCGGACGCGCGATCGCGGCGTGCGCGTTGGCGTCGCTGATGAAGCCGAGTTCGGCCATGGCGGCGAGCACGACTTGCGCGCGCCGCTCGGCGCCGTCGAAATTGCGCGTCGGCGCCAGTCGCGACGGCGATTTCACCAGCCCTGCGAGCAGCGCGGCTTCGGCAATCGACATGTGCCGCGCGGATTTTCCGAAATAGTGCAGCGAAGCCTGCTCGATTCCATAAGAGCCGGAACCGAAATAGACACGATTCAAATAGAGTTCGAGGATCTGAGTTTTCGAAAATTTGCGCTCCAACCAGAGCGCGAGCATCGCCTCCTGCAGCTTGCGCGTGATGGTACGTTCTTGAGTTAAAAAGAGATTTTTGGCCAATTGCTGCGTGATGGTGGAGCCGCCTTGCGCCACGCCGCGGTGCAGGACGTTGGCCACCAAGGCGCGTCCGATGCCATACGGATCGACGCCGTAATGCTCGTAGAAGCGCCGATCCTCGATGGCGACGAAGGCCTTCGGCACATAGCTCGGCAGTTCCTTCAGCGCCAGCACCGCGCCGGCCATGTCGCCGCGGCGGGCAAGCGCGCGGCCCGCCACGTCCACGATCTGGATCGAGGGCGGCCGCTTGGGGATCTCCAGCGACTGGATCGGCGGCAGATGCGCGCCGACGTAAGCCACGGTGCCGACGCCGCCGATCACCAGCCACAGCCCCAGCACGAGGCTCCAATAGAGCAGCCGGTGGAGCAGCGAGCGCTGGCGGGCGCGTCCGCGCGCTTTGCGCGGGCGTTTAGCCTTACGTTTTGCTGACGGTTTGCCGGCCCCGGCCGTGCGGTCGCCGGCGGCAACGCGCAATGCGGGACTGCCGTCGAACACCGGCTCCCGGCGCGCGCCTGATTGTCCCCGTCCCGACGCCATCACGCGACCCGACTGACACACCAGCGGACACAATCCGCCGGTCCCCGAGGGCACGCTACGGGGCGCGATTTAAGGGGTCGTTAAGGGGGGATTTGCCTGTAAAGCTGGGCGTTTGCGCGCGGGCCGCCGGCGGCGCTGGCGATGATATCGTTCGCCGTTCCGGTCCAGCAATCGCTATGGCACCGCGGCTGATTGTTGAGGTGGAGGCGCCGACAGCAGGCCCGCTGGCCCGATCTTCAGACCACCGTGCCGAACAATTTCCCGATACCGGCGGTGAGCGCCATCGCCAAGGCGCCCCAGAATGTCACGCGGGCGGTGGCGCGCAGAACGTTGGCGCCGCCGGCTCTTGCGCCGATGGCACCCAGCAGCGCGAGAAAGCCCAAAGACGCAGCGGATACGATCGGGACCAGCGCACCGGCGGGCGCTACGACCACCATGAGCAAGGGCATGGCCGCGCCGACCGAGAACGTCGCGGCCGAGGTCAGTGCGGCCTGCACCGGGCGCGCGGTGGTGACTTCCGAAATCCCAAGCTCATCGCGCGCGTGGGCCTTCAAGGCATCTTTCGCCATCAACTGCTGGGCGACCTGCCGCGCCAGCGCCTGATCGACACCACGTTTGACGTAGATTTCGGCAAGCTCATCAAGCTCAAACGCAGGGTTGTCGCTCAACTCCTTGCGTTCGCGCGCGAGATCCGCCTTTTCGGTGTCGGATTGCGAGCTCACCGACACATACTCGCCGGCGGCCATCGACATGGCGCCAGCCACCAGTCCGGCGACACCCGCGATCAGGACGTCGTTCTGCGCCGCGGCCGCCGCGGCAACGCCGACGATCAAGCTCGCGGTCGAGACGATGCCATCGTTGGCCCCGAGCACCGCGGCTCGCAACCACCCGATGCGGGTGACGAGGTGGTTCTCCGGATGCAGGCGAAGACGAGTCATCCAATATTCCGCCCAGTAACTCAGATCTCGAAGTCCTGAACTACTTCTTCTCGATGGAAATGCCGCTTTTGCCGACGTTGATCTCGATTCCAGTGGTCTTTTGCCGCTCCTGGTAGAGCTGATAGCCGAAGACCGCGGTAGCGACGACGAGCGCGCCGATGACGAGATAGAGAATGTTACGATTCATGGTCTGACGGCCCCTTCAGGCTCCAGAAGTGCATTCTAGGAGCAATCTAACCTCAGTTCGTCATACATTTGTAGAGAAACGACCAGCTCTTTCGACCTTCAAGTTTCTGACTGCTCGACTGCTTGCGGCAATCGGCCCATTTTGCCTTGTCCTTGGCCCACTCCTTCTTCGCCGCTGCCCACTGCTTTGCGGTCCACTTCTCGACCTGCGCCGCTGTGGAGGGCGTCGACGATGTCTGCGCGATGGCGGCGCTCGCGCTCAACACCGCCGCGACAGCAATCGCCGTTAGACCGAACCGAATGCGAGACATAGCTGCGTTCTCCTTGATGTGATGCAAAATTCATAACCTCCCATCAGGCCGTTGCCATCGGGAAGCGGCGCAGCCAAGCAACAACCTGGCCAAGCAAACCAGTCGGCGGCGGCGGTAACACGCTGTCGTCCACCAGACGAGCCCCGCCCGGCCGCCGCTCGAACACGAGCTTGCGATGGTGGAACGCCTCGAGCTCCGGTCGGTGCGCTATACTCACAATGGCGGTGTGCGGAAGCCGCTCGGCCACCAGAGTCATCAAATGTTCCTGGCTCGGCGGATCGAGCGCCGACGTCGCCTCGTCCATCACGACGATATCCGGTTGATGCAGCAGCAAGCGCACGAAAGCGAGACGCTGACATTCGCCGCCGGACAAGGTGCGGTTCCAGGGCGCCTCGTCATCGAGGTGGTCGACCAGGTAGCCGAGACCTACCGTCGCCATCAACTCGCGCAGCGTGCCGTCAGGAGCATCGGCCGGCGACAGCGGATAGGTGGCGGCGCGCCGGAGTGAGCCGAGCGGGATGTAGGGCCGCTGTGGCATCAGCACCATCTTGGCGCCGCGCGGAACGGCGATGTTGCCCTCGCCCCACGGCCACAGACCGGCAATCGCGCGTGTCAGCGTGGTCTTTCCGGTCCCGGATTCTCCGACCAGGAGAACTCTTTCGCCGGGTTCGATCAGCACGTCGGCATCTTTGACAACGACGGTGCCGTCGTCGAGCTCCACCGAGAGATTTTGCAGGCGAAGCGCCGAGCCTTCGTGCTCGGTCCGCGTGATCGCGCGGGAAGCGCCGGGTATGCCGGCGGCCTCAAGATGGTCGAGCGAGACCATGAGCGATCCGACGCGGCGCGCCGACGCGACCCAACCCGCCAGCCGCGGATAGTTGTCGAGCAGCCAATTGAACGCCGACTGGACCTGAACGAAAGCCGCCGCCGATTGCATGACCTCGCCAAGCGTCATCGTCCCCGCCACGTATTTTGGCGCGCACAGGACGAGCGTGACCACCGGCGCGACCAACCAATGGGCGTTGGAGACGAGCGTGTAGCGCATATGCTGATGGCAGAGGTCGCGCCATTGCAGGATGACCGCAGCGAGGCTTTGCCGCAGCCCGGCGCGCTCTTCTTTCTCTCCGCCCAGCAGCGCGATGCTTTCGCCGTTTTCCCGCACACGCGTCAGGGCATAGCGGAATTCGGCCTCCGTTTGATTCGTGCGCTCCGAGACGGCGACGAAGCGGCTCGCCACCAAGATGACCCCCGCGCTGGTGATGACCGCGTAAATGACTGCCGCGATCACCAAATAGCCAGGGATGACGATGGGCGCCTCCGACGTGCCGAGCGTCAGATCGCCACCGACGAACCAAAGTACCGCGACGAACGCCACCGCCGTGACCGCGGAGCTGACGATGCCGACGACGAAGTCGACCGGGGCGTCGGTGGCATTACGCGCATCCTCAGAAATGCGGCCCTCGGGAATCTGATGGTCGCCCGTCACCAAATCGAGTTGGTAATAGCGGCCGTTCGCCAGCCATCGGCCGACCAGATGGTTGGTCAACCACGCGCGCCACTCGCGCTGGAGCGTCATGCGCCCGTACACGGCGACAATGGCCAACGCCACCATCGTCGCAACGAGCGGCACGAAGATAAGGGCTTGCGTCGAGACCGCGGCCCCGTCCTTTTTTTCAAGGGCGTTGAAGATGTCGCGGTTCCAGATATTCATCCGGTACTGGAAAGCGAGCTCGATGAAAATGAGCGCAATGAGGCCGAGGGTAAGCAGCCAGGCCGTTCGGCGGGTGTCCGCAAACCAGAAGTCGCGAGCACTCGTCCAGAAACGTTGGATGAGCGGTCGGCCGGTCGGTACTGCAGGCGGCGGCTGATACATCTTCGGGACGCCCAGCTATTGGAGACCGGAACGCTGAATTTCAACCTGCGTCACGCCATACAACACGCTGTATTTGCGGTTTTCATTGACCTAAGTCATGACGGCCTTGTGGGCTTGAGCATATTTTCTTCAAAAAACGAGCTTCTCGAAAACCGTATGCGGCGATTTGGCGCATAGAAGTCCACGTCTCGATCGAGACTTGCACATGAGCATTTTTCGTCTGTACGGCCGCGTTCTCGCTCTGCTCGGGTCGGAGCGCCGGCTGGCATGGGCGTTAGCGCTGGCAAATATGGCGTTGGCCTCGGCGCAGTTTGCCGAACCGGTGCTGCTCGGCCGCATCATCGACACGCTGACCGGCGCGCAGACTCGCGGCGAGCCGCCGTCGTGGTCACAACTGGGCGTGCTGCTGGCCGCCTGGGCCGGCTTCGGGCTTTTCACCATCGCCTGCGGCACGCTGATCGCTCTTTACGCAGACCGCCTCGCGCACCGCCGCCGCCACGTCGTGCTGACCGGCTATTTCGAGCACGTGCTGCAGCTTCCGCTCACTTATCACGGCAACACGCATTCCGGCCGGCTGATGAAGGTGATGCTGCAGGGCACCGACGCGCTGTGGGGGCTGTGGGTCGGGTTCTTCCGCGATCACCTCTCGTCGTTCATCTCGCTGCTCGTGCTGCTGCCGATCTCGCTGCTTATCAATTGGCGGCTGGCTTCGCTGCTGATCGCGCTGTGCGTCGTGTTCGCAGGCCTTACCGCGCTGATCGTGCGCAAGACCGAGACCTTGCAAAGCACCGTCGAGCGTCATTACTCCGACCTTGCGGAGCGCGCGTCCGACACGCTGGGCAACATCACGCTGGTGCAGAGCTTTTCCCGGCTCGAAGCGGAAGTCGTGGAGTTGCACCAAATCGTCGAGCGCCTGCTGGCCGCGCAAATGCCGGTGCTTTCGTGGTGGGCGCTGGCCATCGTGCTGACGCGGACATCGACCACATTGACCGTGCTGTCGATCATCATCGTCGGGACGCTGCTGCACATCAACGGCCAGGCGACCATCGGGGAGATGGTCACCTTCATGAACTTTGCCGGCCTCATCATTACCCGGCTGGAGCAGTCCGTCGGCTTCATCAACCGGGTGATGTCGGAGGCGCCGCGCTTACGCGAATTTTTTCAGGTATGGGACACCGTTCCGGCCATTCGCGACCTGCCGGAAGCGGTCGATCCTGGGCGCCTCAGCGGGCGCGTCGAGTTTAAGGATATTTCGTTCTCTTATGACGGGGAGCGGATGGCGGTGGCGAATCTAAACTTCAAAGCGATGCCGGGCGAGACGATCGCCCTCGTCGGCGCCACCGGCGCGGGCAAGTCGACGGCAATTGCGCTGCTTCACCGCGCCTTCGATCCGCAGTCGGGCGTGATCGAGATCGATGGCGTCGACATCCGTAAATTCCAGCTCGCGGCGTTGCGCCGGAACATTGGCGTGGTGTTTCAGGAGGCGCTGCTGTTCAACCGCTCGATCGCCGAAAATCTGCAGGTCGGAAAATCCGATGCGACCGAGACGGAGATGCGTGAAGCCGTCAAGCGTGCGCAAGCGCTGGAGTTCATCGAGCGCAAGTTCAAAGGATTTGCCGGCCGCGTCGGCGAACGGGGCCGCTCGCTGTCCGGCGGCGAGCGCCAGCGATTGTCGATCGCGCGCGCGCTGTTAAAGGATCCGCCGATCCTCATCCTTGACGAGGCGACGAGCGCGCTCGATGCCGACACCGAGGCCAAGGTGATGCGGGCGCTCGACGAGGTGATGAAGAACCGGACCACCTTCGTCATTGCCCACCGACTGGCGACGGTGCGCAAGGCGTCCCGTATCCTCGTCTTCGACGCGGGCAGGATCGTCGAGGTCGGCACGTTCGACGAGCTCGTGGCGGCCGGCGGCCGCTTCGCCAGCCTGGCCCGGACGCAATTCATCTCCACCGAGCCGATCGGCATGCCGGCCGCGTGTGACGAGCTCACTTGTGGCGGGGGCAGCCAACCGACTTTGATCTCAGCGACCACGACACCAGCTTGACCAAGGTGGACTGCTTAGCGCCCGTCGCGCTTGCACACGACGCCATCGCGCGCCGCGATATTTTCCATCAGACCTATCAGCGATGCTCGCAGCCCAGCATCCGCGATCGTAAAAAACGCCTTGCACAGGCGCAGGCCCTCGTGCGCCAGGGGGGTCATCGGCGCTTGCGGTCAGCGGACGCTCGGGACAACCCGCGCTGGCCGCTTTGGTCACCGGGGGTTGAAAGCAGAGGATGTTGGAGCGTTCGCTTTCGGGACTATTGTTGGACATGGATTCTTCAGTCCGGTTGGATTGACACGCTCAGTTCGAAATACCGCTGGGGCCGCCAATGAAAAACAAGAGCGAAGAATCGACCGAATACATTGCCGAGATGAGCAAGCAACTGGCCAAATTGGCGCGCCAGAACGAATTCATGGATGCCGCCCGTTTGCTGCAAATGGTCCATCTCGAGATAACGCAGCAATATAAGAACAGTTCGCGCGCCGCGCTGTCCAAGAATTAGCGCTCGGCCGATGCTCAGAATTGATCGCGGGCGCTCTCTTGTCATTATCGCTTTTCGGTCTTTTTAGGTGAGGCGGCCTCATAATCGTTTTCGATGGCAAAGTCGCCAGCGTCGGAACAATCTGCCTCGCCTTAAGCCGAAGCGGCGCCCTTGCCTTGCTTGCTGTCCGCATCGCCGGTCGCGAACAACCCGATCAGCGCGCGCTTGATCGCGGCCTGGCGGGTCGGCGAGGTGATCTGCGCGCCCATCAGGTCGGTCACGTAGAACACGTCCACCACCCGCTCGCCGAAAGTGGCGACGTGGGCGGATGCGATGTTGAGGTTGAGCTTGGACAGCGTCGTGGTCATCTCGTAGAGCAGGCCGGTGCGGTCGAGGCCGGTGACTTCCACCATGGTGTAGCGGTGGGACCACTGGTTGTTGATGATGACCGACGGCTCGAGCGCGAACGCCCGGATGCGGCCCTTCGGCGCCGCGCGCTTGCCGACCATGTCGGGCAACCGCAATTCGCCGCGCAGCGCCTTCTCGATCGAATCGGCGATCCGGTTGGCGCGGCGCTCCTCGTCCTCGTCGCGGTCGAATTCGCGCGACAGCGAGATGGTGTCGAGCGCCAGCCCGTCGGTGGTGGTGTAGATCTGTGCATCCACGATATTGGCGCCCGCCATGGCGCAGGCGCCGGCGATGATCGACAGCAGCCAGGGATGATCGGGCGCCAGCACGGTGAGCTCGGTCACCGCGCGCTCGACGTCGAAGGCGATGCTGGTGGCGAGCGTCTTGCCGGCGTCCTCGGTAGCCGCCACGAAGCGCGCATGCGCGAGCTTGTGCGGCAGATCGACTTTCAGCCAATAGGCCGGATAATGCCGCGCGATATAGGCCTGCAGCCGCTCCGGCGGCCAGTCCTTGAGCGCCTGGCGGAATTCGCTCTGCGCGATGGCGACGCGCTGCGCGCGGTTGACTTCCGAGAAGCCGCCGGTGAGCACCGGCTCGGTCTCGTAATACAGCGTGCGCAGCAGTTGCGCCTTCCAGCCGTTCCACACGCCAGGGCCGACCGCGCGGATGTCGGCGGTGGTGAGAATCATCAAAAGCTTCAGCCGCTCGGCGGATTGCACCACCGCGGCGAAGTTCTCGATGGTTTTGCGGTCGGAGAGATCGCGCGACTGCGCCACGCTCGACATGACGAGGTGCTGTTCGATCAGCCAGGCGACCGTTTCGGTGTCGGCCGCTGAAAAGCCGAAGCGCGTGCAGAAGCGGCGCGCCACCCGCGCGCCGGCAATCGAATGGTCGTCGATGCGGCCCTTGGCGATGTCGTGCAGGAACATCGTGACGTAGAGCAGCGTACGGTTGCCGGGCAGCAGCTTGTGGATCAGCTCGTTGGCGAGCGGCGTCTCGAGGTTAGCCCCGCGCTCGATCTCCGCCAGCACGCCGATACAGCGCAGCAGGTGCTCGTCGACCGTGTAGTGGTGGTACATGTTGAACTGCATCATCGCCACGATCTTGCCGAAGGCCGGCACGAAGTGGCCGAGCACGCCGGCCTCGTTCATCCGCCGCAACACGGTTTCCGGGTCGTTCTTAGAGGTGAGGATTTCCAGAAACAGCTGGTTGGCTTCCTCGTCCTCGCGCAGCTCGGCATTGATCAGATTGAGCGAACGGGTCAACGCCCGCATGGCGTCGGGATGGAACGCCAGATTGTGCTTCTGCGCGAGATGGAAGATGCGGATCAGGTTGACCGGATCGCGCTTGAACGCGCTGGCGCTGGCGCTGGCGCTGGCGCTGGCGCTGGCGAGGCGGATGCGGTTCTTGTCGACGATGAAGTCGTCGCTCTCGGCCAGCTTCTTGCGCTTCACCGGCCGGAGCTTCGCCATCATGCGGCTGAGCACCGGCACACTCTTGGTTTGACTGTCCTCCAGCTCGGCGCACAGAATGGCGGTGAGGTCGCCGACGTCCTTAGCGATCAGGAAGTAGTGCTTCATGAAGCGCTCGACGTCCTGCTGGCCTGGGTGCTCGGTGTAGCCGAGCCGCACCGCGATCTCGCGCTGGATGTCGAACGACAGCCGCTCCTCGGCGCGGCCGGTGACGAAGTGCATGTGGCAGCGCACCGACCAGAGGAGATCCTCGCAGCGGCGGAACAATTGATATTCGTGCTTGTCGAATACGCCGCGCTTGATCAGTTCGTCCGGCTCGCGCACGCGATAGACGTACTTTGCGATCCAGAACAAGGTATGGAGATCGCGCAGGCCGCCCTTGCCGTCCTTCACGTTCGGCTCGACCAGGTAGCGCGATTGTCCGGAGCGGCGGACGCGATCCTCGCGCTCGGCGAGCTTGGCGGCGACGAACTCGGAGGCGGTGTTGCGCACCACCTCGTTATCGAAGCGCGTCACCAGTTCGTCATACAGCACGCGGTCGCCGAGCAGGAAGCGCGCTTCGAGAATGGCGGTGCGGATGGTCATGTCCGCCTTGGCCTGGCGGATGCATTCGTCAACCGAGCGGGTGGCGTGGCCGACCTTTAGGCCGGTGTCCCACAGGCAATACAGAATCGCTTCCGCGATCGACTCGCCCCAGGCGGTCTGCTTGTAGGGCAGCAGGAACAGCAGATCGATGTCGGAGCCGGGCGCCTGCAGGCCGCGGCCATAGCCGCCGGTGGCGACCACCGCCATGTGCTCGGCCTCGGACGGATTTTGCGACGGATAAAGATGCTTGCGCACGAACTCGTACAAGATGCGGATGATCTCGTCTTCCATCCGGCACAGCCGCTCGGCGCAGCGGCGGCCATGACGATCCTTGAGCAGAAGCTGCTCGGACTTGGCGCGGCCCTCGTTGAGCGCGGTCTTGAGCCGCTGCGCCAGCGCCGTGCGCAATTCGCGCTCGCCGCCGGTATGCGCCTCGGCGAGCTTTTCCAGGTCGGCGGTAATGGCGCGGCCGTCGATCAATTCGGCCGAGGCCCGGGACGGGCTTTCGGAGCGCGCGCGTGTATCTTGATCGAGGGCGAGGGAGGCCATGGCGGGCATCGGGATAGCGGAGCAGGGGCGTTAAGTCACCGCTTGCCGGCAAAGATAAATTTCCAAAGCGCGGACCGACGAGTTTAGGAATAACGTTCTCTAATCATGCAAAAAATAAGTATAAACATTCGTTTGACCACAATTTATGGCCACTCTATAGAATATATTTACCGCCGATTTGAGCAACGCAGCTTGCGGGCGCTTAACAAATGCAGCTAAAGCACGGGGCGCGCAAATCCCCTCGCAAGCTGACGGTGGGCCATTCGGTCCGCCTCCACCAACGAAGGCGCCCGCGCGGGCAAACGCGGCGCCCTCAACGCGAGGAGATTGCCATGCGTCTGTTGTCGCGCCGTTCCATCCTGACCTCCGCGCTGCTGGTCGGCCTGCTGCCGTCCACGGCGCTGTTTGCTGCCGACCAGCCGAGCACGGTCAATATCGACTGGGCGACCTACAACCCGGTTTCCATCGTGCTCAAGGACAAGGGCTGGCTGGAGAAGGAATTCGCCAAGGACGGCATTTCCATCCGCTGGGTGCAGACGCTCGGCTCCAACAAGGCGCTCGAGTTCCTCAACGCCGGATCGATCGACTTCGGTTCGACCGCGGGCTCCGCGGCGCTGGTTGCCAAGATCAACGGCAATCCGATCAAGTCGATCTACGTCTATTCGCGCCCCGAATGGACCGCACTGGTCGTGCGCAAGGACAGCACGATCAGCAAGATCGCCGACCTCAAGGGCAAGCGGGTTGCCGTCACGCGCGGCACCGATCCGCACATCTTCCTGGTGCGCGCGCTGCTCGGCGCCGGCCTCTCCGAAAAGGACATCCAGCCGGTGCTGCTGCAGCATCCCGACGGCAAGACCGCGCTCATTCGCGGCGACGTCGATGCCTGGGCCGGACTCGATCCGATGATGGCGCAGGCGGAAGTGGAGGACGGCGCCAAGCTGTTCTATCGCGATGCCGCCGCCAACACCTGGGGCATCCTCAATGTGCGCGAGGACTTCGCGAAGGAGCATCCCGATTTGGTCAAGCGCGTGCTCAAGGTCTACGAAGAGGCGCGCAAATATTCGCTGAGCCATTACGACGAGGTGAAGCGCGACTTCATCGCGGTGACCAAGCTGCCCGAGGCGGTGGTCGACAAGCAGCTCAAGGAACGCACCGAGCTCACCCACAGCAAGATCGGCGCGCCGCAGCGCGAATCGATTCTCGCCGCCGGCATCGCCTTGCAGCAGGCCGGCGTCATCAAGCCCGATGTCGACGTGAAGAAAGTGCTCGACGACCTGATCGACGAGCAATACGTGGTGGTGACCAACTAACCCCCGGTCATTCCGGGGCGGACGCCCCGGAATGACAGCGTTCATGTGCGGCACCTTGCCTTTGGCGGGCGTTATAATGTCTCTTGTGCAAATGAGCGTAGCGGTCGAGCCGGCGACGGAAGAAAAGCAGCGCAGAAGCGGCCTTGCGCGCTGGGGCCGCCCGGCGCTCGGGCTGCTTTTGCCGCTGGCGCTCGCGCTCGGTTGGGAACTGGCGGTGCGCGCAGGGCTGTCCAACGGCCGTCTGGTGCCGCCGCCGTCACGCATCTATGAGGAATTCGCCGACCTTGCGCGCTCCGGCGAGCTTCTACGGCATGTCATCGCGACGCTGTTGCGCGTTGTCGCCGGATTTGGATTCGGAACCGCGGCCGCCACCGTGCTTGGAGCGGTCGCCGGATATTCGACGCTGGTGCGCCGACTCGTCGATCCAAGCCTGCAAGGCTTGCGCGCGGTTCCTTCGATTGCATGGATTCCATTGTTCATCCTGTGGCTCGGAATATTCGAGACCTCCAAAGTCGCGCTGATTGCGGTTGGCGTGTTCTTCCCGATCTATCTGGGCGTGATGGGCGCGGTGATGTCGGTCGATCGCAAGATCGTCGAGGTCGGCCGCGTGTTCCGCCTGTCGGGCGCGCAGATGGTCCGCCGCGTCCTGCTTCCGGCCGTGCTGCCGGCTTATGTGCTGGCGCTGCGCTCGGGACTCGGGCTTGGATGGATGTTCGTCATTGCCGCCGAGTTCATGGGTGCCTCCGAAGGCCTCGGTTACCTCCTCATCGACGGACAGCAACTCGGCAAGCCCGCCGAAATCGTTGC
The DNA here is from genome assembly GCA_036512915.1 of Pseudolabrys sp. Taxonomy (GTDB): domain Bacteria; phylum Pseudomonadota; class Alphaproteobacteria; order Rhizobiales; family Xanthobacteraceae; genus Pseudolabrys. The sequence goes on from DATBZY010000097.1 coordinate 17,538, forward strand.
CGCGATCCTCGCCTTCGCGGTGCTCGGCAAGACCACGGATTGGATCATCGCCCTGCTGGCGGCCCCATTCCTGCGCTGGGAAGATCGCTTCCATGCGCGCGCCGGGGAGGGCTGAGCGATGCTTGCGCTCGAACGCGTCGGCAAGACCTATCCGAACGGCGTGCACGCGGTCGACGGCGTGAGCTTTTCGGTCGGCCCGGGCGAAATCGTCGCCATCGTCGGCGGCTCCGGCTGCGGCAAATCCACACTGCTGCGCGCGATCAGCGGTCTCGATACGCCAAGCCAGGGCCGCGTGCTGCTCGACGGGCAGCCCGTCACCTCGCCGCATGAGAAGATCGGCATCATCTTTCAGGAGCCGCGCCTGCTGCCGTGGCTTTCGGTCGCCGGCAATGTCGGCTTCGGGCTGGAGGACCGGCTGCGGCCTGAGCGCAACGCGCGCGTCGCCGATGCGCTGGCGCGCGTCGGCCTTACCGACAAGGCCACGATGTGGCCGCGCGAATTATCCGGCGGGCAGGCGCAACGGGTGGCGATCGTGCGCGCGCTGGTGCCGCGACCGGAGGTGCTGCTGCTCGACGAGCCGTTCTCCGCGCTTGACGCGTTCACCCGCGTCGATCTGCAGGACCATCTGCTCGATCTGTGGGCGGATTTGCGGCCGACGCTGGTCCTGGTCACCCACGACGTCGACGAGGCGATCGTGCTCGCCGATCGCATCATGGTGATGCGGCCGCGGCCGGGGCGCATCTTCGAGGAAATCGAGGCCGAACTGCCGCGCCCGCGCGACCGCCAGTCGGCGGCCTTCGATTTCGTCAAGCGGCGCGTACTGGCGGCGCTCGACCGCTCGCTCGCACGCGCCAAGCGCGTGGACGACAGCGAAACCAAGACCAGTGCCGGCGCGGCACTGTGGTGGTGACCCCTATTCAATCGTCGTCCGGCTGTTATGCTCCGGCCGCCAAGAAAATAGCGTAGCCGGGGAATTCCATGCGCAGCTTCCAAGTCTGCCGTTGCGGCGAGCCGATGCAATTCGCCGAGATCGCCAATCCAAAGCCGGCCGGCACCGAGGTGTTGCTGAAAGTGCTGGCGGCCGGCGTCTGCCACAGCGACCTGCACATCTGGGAAGGCTTCTACGATCTCGGCCACGGCAAGAAGCTCCTGCTGCAGGAGCGCGGTGTGACGCTGCCGCTCACCATGGGCCACGAGAATGTCGGCGAGGTGGTCGCGGTCGGTCCCAAGGTGCGCGGCGTCAAGGTCGGCGACAAGCGGCTGGTCTATCCGTGGATCGGCTGCGGCGCGTGCGCGGTGTGCAAGCGCGGCGACGAGCAACTCTGCATGGCACCACGCTTCCTCGGCATCTATCGCGACGGCGGCTATGCCACGCATCTGCTGGTGCCGCATCCGCGCTATCTGGTGGCCTACGGGAAGATGACGCCGGAGCAGGCGGCGCCTTTGGCCTGCTCGGGGCTCACCGCCTATGGCGCGCTCAAGAAGCTTGGCAGCCTGGTGAAGACCGAGCCGGTGGTGGTGTTCGGCGCCGGCGGCTTAGGCCTCATCTGCATTTCGATTATCAAGGCGATGAAGGGCAAGGGCGCGATCGTGATCGATATCGATCCGGTCAAGCGCGAGGCGGCCAAGCGCCAGGGCGCGCTTGCGACCATTGATCCCAACGCGCCGGACGCGCTGGCGCAAATGCAGAAGGCGGCGAAAGGACCGGTGTGGGCGGCGATCGATTTCGTCGGCACCACGCAGACGGCGCGGCTCGGCGTCGACAGTCTGGTCAAGGGCGGCAAGCTGATCGTGGTCGGCCTGTTTGGCGGCGACATCACGCTGTCGCTGCCGTTCTTTCCGATCCGCGCCATGACGGTGCAGGGCTCCTATACCGGCAGCCTCAAGGA
>DATBZY010000098.1:0-20796 GCA_036512915.1 Pseudolabrys sp.
GACCAAGAAGGATCTCTCGGCCCGCGTCATCGACATCGTGTCGCCGATCGGCAAGGGCCAGCGCGCGTTGATCGTGTCGCCGCCGCGCACCGGCAAAACCGTGCTGCTGCAGAACATCGCGCACGCGATCACCGCCAATCATCCCGAGTGCTATCTGATCGTGCTGCTGATCGACGAGCGGCCGGAAGAAGTCACCGACATGCAGCGCTCGGTCAAGGGCGAGGTGGTGTCCTCGACCTTCGACGAGCCGGCCTCGCGCCACGTGCAGGTCGCCGAAATGGTGATCGAGAAGGCCAAGCGCCTGGTCGAGCACCAGCGCGACGTGGTGATCCTGCTCGATTCGATTACCCGCTTGGGGCGCGCCTACAACACGGTGGTACCCTCCTCCGGCAAGGTGCTGACCGGCGGCGTCGACGCCAATGCGCTGCAGCGGCCGAAGCGCTTCTTCGGCGCCGCGCGCAATATCGAGGAAGGCGGCTCGCTCACCATCATCGCCACCGCGCTGATCGATACCGGCAGCCGCATGGACGAAGTGATCTTCGAGGAATTCAAGGGCACCGGCAATTCCGAGCTCATCCTCGACCGCAAGGTGGCCGACAAGCGCACCTTCCCGGCCATCGACATCACCCGCTCCGGCACCCGCAAGGAAGAGCTGCTGGTCGATCCGTCCGTGCTCAAGAAGATGTACGTGTTGCGCAGGATTTTGAATCCGATGGGCACCATGGACGCCATCGACTTCCTGCTCGACAAGCTGCGCAATACCAAGACCAACAGCGAGTTCTTCGAGTCGATGAATACCTGATCGCGTCGATCAAGCGCGCCGCATCGCCGCGACGGTTTTTGCAATTTCGTCGGCGGAGCCAACCGGCAGCGAGCAAGTCGCCCCCACGCAGATGAAGGCCGCGCTTTCGGGTGCGGCCTTTATTTTTTGCTGCGCCGGATGTGCTACGGCCAAGTCGGCAGCGGAGGCCGCGCGCAGCACGATGCGATCGAGGAACGGCAGCTTCAACGCGGCTTGCGCGAAGCGGTCGGCTTCCCGCCCCGTCAGCACGATCTCGGCGCCGCGCAGCCTCAAGTCGAGCGCATTGAGCAGCGCCACATGGCCGAACAGATTGCTCGCGGCCGCCGATAAAATGCCGTCGATCAGTAGGTCGGCCTGCGCGCGCCATCGGTCGTCGCCGGCCAGCACCGCCAGCCGCAGCAGATTTTGCGCCGCCACCGCATTGGGATTGGGCGTGGCGTCGTCGGCGGTGGAATGTGGCCGCAGCAGCAGGTCGTCGGCGTCGTCGGCGGAAAGATAATAGCCGCCGGTGTCGGGATCGACGTAATGCGCATCGAACGCGCGCTGCCAGGCCAGCGCCTGCGCGAGATAGGCGCGTTCGCCGGTCGCCTCATGCAGCGCCAGCGCGGCGCGGATCATGGCGGCGAAATCGGAGGCCAGGCCGGGAAACAGCAACTTGCCCGCGCGCCAGGAATGCCCAAGCCGATCGCCCTTGGTCATTGTCCTCGCGATGAAAGCGAAGGCGCGCTGGGCCATGGCGAGCCATGACGGCTGGTCGAGGACCACGCCGGCATTGACCAGGCTTGCGATCATCAGCCCGTTCCAGTCGGCCAGCACCTTGTCATCGAGGCCGGGGCGCACGCGGCCCGCGCGCGCGTCTAAGAGGATCGCGCGCAGCGCCGCCAGCCGCGCCTCGTCCGCCTCCGTGCGCTCAAGGCGCTTGAGCCGGTTGAGGATGGTGTGGCCCTCGAAATTGCCCGCGTCGCTCACATCGTAATGGCGCGCGAAGAAGCCGCCGGCCTCGGGGCCGAGCAGCTCGACGATTTCGTTGTTCGACCAGACGTAGAACTTGCCTTCCTCGCCTTCCGAGTCGGCATCGAGCGAGGCGGCAAACGCGCCATCCCCGGTGGTCATCTCGCGCTGCAGCCACTCCACCGTCTCGCGCGCGCGCGCGCGAAACAGCGGCTTGCCGCTGCGCTGATACGCCAGCGCCAGCAATTCCAGCAGCTGGGCGTTGTCGTACAGCATCTTCTCGAAATGCGGCACCAGCCAGCGCTCATCGACCGAATAGCGCGAGAAGCCGCCGCCGAGATGATCGTAGATGCCGCCCTCAGACATGCGTTCGAGCGAGTGCTCGACCGTGTCGAAAAACTCGGCGTCGCCGCTGCGCAAGCCGGCACGCCAGAGCATTTCCAAAATCGCCGGCTGCGGAAACTTCGGCGCGCCGCGCAAGCCGCCGTGCACCGCATCGAACGCATTGCCGATCTGGCGGGCGGCGGCGTCGAGCTCGCGCACGCCCATCGTCACCTTGCCGATAGGCCGCGCCTTGTCGGCCAGCCGCGCTAACAGCGCGGCCCGGTTCTGCTCGATCTTGTCGGGCTCCTCGCAAAACATGCGCGCCACTTCGCGCAAAATGTCGGTGAAGGCCGGCCGGCCGTAGCGCGCCTGTTTGGGAAAATACGTGCCGCCCCACACCGGCTCGCCCGCCGGCGTCAAGAACATGGTGAGCGGCCAGCCGCCCTGCTCGCCCAGCAGATGCAGCGCGTTCATGTAGATCTGGTCGATGTCGGGCCGCTCCTCGCGATCGACTTTGATGTTGACGAACAGCTCGTTCATCACCTGCGCGGTCGACTCGTCCTCGAACGACTCGTGCGCCATCACGTGGCACCAGTGGCAGGCGGCGTAGCCGACCGACAGCATGATCGGCCGGTTGCTGCGCTTGGCCTCGGCCAGCGCCTCCGGTCCCCATTGCCACCAGTCGACCGGATTGTGCTGGTGCTGCAGCAGATAGGGCGAGGTCGCCTGCGCCAGGCGATTTTCGTGCGCGGTGTTGGGGGATGAGGACACCGGCGCAGACTAACGTGGATTTGAGCGTCAGTGAAATGTGGATCGGCACGTAGCCGCTAGGTCGTCGCCGTCTTTTCGGACCAATGGACATTAAGAGCGCGGATTTCCGAGATTTGATCGGCATCAATGCGGCGGCTTGTCGCCTTCATAGACATGAGCAGCATGAGGGTTCTGTTCATCATCAATGACCCGCCCTACGGCACCGAGCGTGTCTATAATGCGCTTCGGCTCGCGCACGCCCTGGTCAAGAAAGATCCGGCGGCGCAGACGACGATCTTTTTGATGGGCGACGCCGTGGTTGCAGGCAAGGCCCAGCAGAAAACACCCGAGGGCTATTACAACATCGAGCGAATGCTAAAGCGGGTCATCAGCAGCAAGGGGTCTGTGCTCTTGTGCGGCACCTGCATGGATGCGCGCGGCATGAGTGAGGCGGAGCTGCTTGAAGGCGCGCAGCGCAGCACGATGGATGCGCTGGCGAATGCGACCGCGGAGGCGGATAAGGTTTTGGTATTCTGAGCGCGCCGCTGCCAGCTTTCTCACGTCACCGTTTTCACGATTGTCTCGAGAACGCTCAACGCATCGATGGTCCCGTCGGATTCGCCTTTTTCGAAATCCCGTTCGGCCTGCCCCATCGTGTTGGTGACATGCGCGAGGCATAAGACGGATTTGCCGCGTGCCCGCGCGTACGCGTAGAGCGCCGCCGCCTCCATTTCCACCGCCAGCACGCCTTGCGCGCGTGCCGCCGCGATCGCTTCGGCGGTTTCCCGAAATGGCGCATCGGTGGTCCAGCTCGGACCGACCAGAATCCGCAAGCCCGCCCGTTTTAGGGCATTGGCGGCGGTCGCGACGAGCTGCGCGTCGGCTTCGGCAAACTCGGCGGGCGCGGCGTAATGATAGCTGGTGCCCTCGTCGCGGAGCGCACGGTCGATCACCACGAAATAGGGCGTTGGCCCGGCGGCGCTGATTTGACCGGCCGAGGTCAGACTGAGCAGAAAGCGGCAGCCACAGGCAAATAATTCTTCGGCGATCAATACCGCGAAAGGTGCGCCGACGACGCAGCCGATGATGCCGACCGTTTGTTCCGCAAGACGAAACGTATAGAGGTCGGTGTGGTAGCAAGGCCAAGCATCGAAGCGCGTGGCTCGGCCGGACTTGCGCAAATGGCGGAGGATGTCGCCATCGGGATCGAGGATACAAATGGCCGGTACATCGAGCGGCGCAAGCCCTTTTTGTCGCCGCGCTTCGCGCAAAAGCGCATCGGGTGAAAACACCGAAGCCGTCGCCGGCGATTTGTTGTTCAGGAGGGGTGCAGTATCGCCCTTTTGTTTATCGGTAATTGGTTGCATCCTTTGCACTTATCGAGGACCACACGTCTATCGTACAGCAACAAGGAGACGGATGCGTGGTGCTTCCGGGATTCTTCAAAGGAACTGAAATGCCCACCGCCGGCTGGTGGGAGGCGCTGTGGCCCGATCCGGCCACGGTCCTCACCCGGGTCGGAATCGCGGCTGGGATGGACGTCATCGATCTATGCTCAGGGGACGGCTGGTTTACATTGCAAATCGGCAAACTTGTGCGTCACGTGACCGCAATCGACATCGACCGTGAGCTTCTGGACGTGGCCCGTGCGCGTCTCGCTGACAGCGGCATCAGGAATTGCGATTTTGTTGAAGGCAGCGCTTACGACATCGACAGACTGGTGCCACGGCCGGCTGACCTTGTGTTCATGGCGAATGCATTTCACGGCGTGACGGAGCGGACCCGGCTTGCGCGCGCCCTGGCGAATGCACTGGTGCCGCACGGACATTTTGCGATCGTGAATTGGCATGCGCGGCCGCGCGCGGAAACGACGATTTTAGGAGAGCCGCGCGGACCTGCGACCGAACTCAGGATGACGCCCGAGGCCACCAAGGCGGCGGTGGAGCCAGCGGGATTCAGATTGAGTCGGGTCGTCGAATTGCCGCCCTACCACTATGGAGCAATTTTCGAAAAATCTTGAATTGGGTGACGGGCGACGCTGGCTGGTTCACACGGCGCGTCCCTCAGCGGGATCAACGCGGCTGCAGCACCAAGGCAAGATCCGTTTCGCTGAGGATGCGGTATTGTCCGGCCGGCAAATCGTCCGGCAACATCAAACTTCCGACCCGGTCACGATGGAGCGCGGTGACGTGATTGCCGACCGCCGCGAACATACGGCGCACTTGGTGATAGCGGCCCTCGGTCAGCGTCACATAGGCGCGCGTCGGGGAAACAACCTCCAGCTGAGCCGGTAACAGCGGCTTCAATTGGCCTTCCAACAGCAATTCACCGGATGCGAAGATAGTTTCCTCGCCGCCACGCAAGGGCCGATCGAGCGTGACGTCATAGCGCTTGGTAACGTGGCGGCGCGGAGAAATTATTTTGTGCAGCAGCGCGCCGTCATCCGTCAGCAACAACAGGCCCGAGGTATCCTTGTCGAGGCGACCGACGGTCGAGATCGCGGGCTCGCGCCGCCGCCAACGCTCCGGCAACAGTCGGTAAACTAAGGGTCCCTGCTCTTTGTGCGAGCAGGTCACACCGATTGGCTTGTGCAGCATCAGAGCCAAGCCGGGAGGCGGGTCGAGCGGCTCGTCATCGACGGACATGCGCGCAGACAAGTCCGCTGTGACAGCGATGCGTTGGTCGCTGTCGTGCAACGTGACACCATCCAGCGACACCAGGCCCGCCCAGACCAGCCGCTGCACCTCGCGGCGCGACCCGTAGCCGAGATTGGCGAGCAGCCGATCGAGCCGCAGCGTCGGGGGACCTTTGCTCATTTGGTCGCCATGTAAATCTTGTATCCAGCCGTTTCAATTGTCAGTGCGACCCGCCTAAACAGCGGCTGCAAGACCGCCTCGTACGGCAAATGGCGATTGGCGACGAGCCAGCAAACGCCGCCGCTGCGCAGGACCGCGGCGGCGCGCTTAACAAAGCCTAGCGCGAGCATTCGGTCCTCAGTGCCGGCATCGTGGAAGGGAGCGTTCATCACCACGAAATCAAGCTCAGCCGGTTCAGGATTGGGGTCCCGCACGTCAGCCCAACAAAAGCGCACGCGTGGATCATCGAGATTGCGTTGTGCGGCCTCGATCGCCCGCCGGTCGATGTCGATCAGCGTGATCTGCGCGACCTTGGCAGATGCCAACACCGCGCGCGCCAGAATGCCAATGCCGCAGCCAAAATCTGCACCGCGTCCGCTGAGCGCGGGCAGGTGATGCAGCAGCAGCGCCGTGCCAGGATCGATGCGGTCCCAACTGAACACGCCGGGCTGCGACCAAAGATCAAGACCTGCGACCAGCTGGGGACCGCCATTCAACAGCGCTTCGTGCACGCCCGTCACGTTGGCGGGCCGTGCGCAAACCACGATGCGATGATGCCGGCGCGCGGTTTCTTCGGCGGTGCCCCCGAACGCTTGCAGCTCTTTGCGCAACCGCGTTCCGCCCCGATCATTGCGAGCGAGCACGCTGAAGGAGCCGCTCGGCGCCACCGCGCGCAACGCCAGCGCTATGGCATAACGTCGCTCCAGCGTCCCCGGTGGCGCCAACATTGTCATCGCGGCGAGGCTGCCTTCGCCCTGCAGCTCCAGCGCCGACGCGCCCGGCATCAGCGGCGAAAATTGAATTGCGTTGACGGGCGAGTCCAACACTTCCGCCGGCGGCGTGCCATAGATACCCGCGCTGTTCTGCATCGTGTTGATGTCGGCACCCAACGGTGCGCTCCTAGATCGTGTCGAGGAGCGCGGGCTTAACGCCAAGCTGGTCGATGAGCCGAGCGAGCTCTCCGCGCGCTTGCGCATTGCCGCGCTGATGGCGCTCGGCGCGAATCAGTTCGTTCTTCATCGAATGTTCGAGGCCAGTCAATTCGGTCACGCGCACCTTGTAGCCGTGCGCCTCCAAGACCAGGCCGCGGATGACATTCGTGACATGCGCGCCAAATTCGCGCCGTTGAATCGGATGGCGCCACAGTTGACGCAACGGGCCGGCCTCACCTTCCAACAACCGCGCCACTTCGGCCTGGCAACAGGGCACCAGGGCAATCGTCTTCGCCTCATGGCGCAGCGCGAAGCGGATGGCGTCGTCGGTGGCGGTGTCGCAGGCATGCAGGGCCGTGACCATGTCGGCGCGGCCGCCCGGAATCGTTGCCTCGGCGATCGGTGACGCGATAAATTGCATGCGCTCGAAACCCGATGCCGTTGCCAGCGCCCGCGATGAGTCGACGAGCGTTTCGCGCGCCTCGACTCCGATGACGCGTCCGCGACCGGCTGGACCGAACACCAGATCGTAGAGAATAAAACCAAGATAGGATTTTCCGGCGCCGACATCGGCGAGCACCGGCTCGTTTGGCTGTTTGAGCAAGGATTCCAAAGCGGGACGCAGCAGTTGCGTCAGGTGCAGCACTTGGGTGAGCTTACGCCGCGAATCCGCGTTCAGCGCGCCCGCGCGCGTCAGAATATGCAGCGCCTGCAACAGCGGAATGGATTTCTCCGGGTGTTGGCTCGGCCAGAGCTTCGCCCACACCTCCCTTTCTTTGGCAGCCTTGCTTTCACGCTTCATCATGGCTCTCCCGCCGCTTATCTAGCGGGGCGGATGGGCGGTTGCCAGGGCCAATGGCAGCGAGCGTCTATGGGCCGAGACGCAATATGATGGCGCCGCTGCGGACAATTTGTGGTCTTGTTTCCGAGATGGGAGCGCTCAACGTCGCGTCGCCCTCTCCTCCGGCCAGCCTGCCCTCAAACTGCAACTTTTATACCGAACGTATCGCGCAGTCCGCGCCGGCCAGCGGATGTAACGCGGACCGCGCGGGTGTCGCGCTGTTGCGTCACCCAACCCAGCTCCAGGCAGCGCCGCCAGATTTCCGCGCCGACCAAGCCGGCGACATGATAGCGCCGCTCGCTCCAGTCGAGACAGGCGCGGCAGAAAATCCGGCGGCTGGCGGATTTCGCATTCAGTTCAGCACCGAATTTGGTCAGGAATCGTGCGCCGGCAGCGGTCACCTCGCCGCCCTCCTCGGTCAGCACGATATAACGCTTCGCCACCAGCGCATCCGCGATCGCGACGCCCAGCCGGCCGGCCAAATGATCGTAACAGGTGCGCGCGAAGCGCAGCGCGTCGTCTTGCGCGGAGCGTGGCTGATAGCGCGCCGGCGTTTCGAGTGCCGCGACCGCCTTGATGCTTTCCAGCATCTTGGCCACCAGGCGATGCAATGCGGTAATAGCGGTTGCGGCGTTTCTGGGTCACGGCGAGCAGCCGCGCGCCGACAAGCTTGCTGAGGTGCCCGCTCGCGGTCGGCCGGGAAATGTGCGCCAGCGCGGCCAACTCGCTGCTGGTCAAGGCCTGCCCGCCCATAAGGGCGGCGAGCATGGTCGCGCGCGCGGTGTCGCCGACCAGCGCCGCCACCTCGACCATGGTTGCCGCCGCGACCATGGGCGAATTTACCGCGGCCCGCGCGCCGCCAGCAAGCAGTGACAGTTCGGTATTGGCCGAACCATCCGTGACGCACAGACCCTATGGTGGCGGCCTCAATTCAAAGCGCGAGGCAAACGATGAAACGCATACGCGTGGAGCCAATATCGAGCTATCTGGAACGGCGCCGCAAAGGGCCGATCTATCCGGTCATCGTCGCGAACGGGTTCGTCTATTTGTCGGGTCTGCCGCCGTTCGACCCCGAAACTGGCGACATCAAGCCGCAACCGTTCGAGCGCCAGGCCGAACTCGTGCTCGGCCAGATGAAGCTGTGCCTGGAAGCGGCCGGCTCGTCGCTTAGCGACGTGGTCAAATGCAATGTCTATTGCACGCCCGACCCGTCGCACTTCGCCAAGTTCAATGCGGTCTACGCACGTTACTTCCCGACCGAATCCCCGGCCCGCATCTTTCTGCATGTCCCGTTTTTCACCGGGCCGTTCGATGTCGAGATCGATTGCGTGGCGGTGGTGTGAGCCCGCGGCCCACGCAACTGGACATCCCAAGATATCAATTCGGCTAGGGCTTGCGGTTCATGCAGTCTTGCAGGAAATGCCCTTGCCGATGCAGCGATAGCCGCCTCACTTTCTGTTGCTCTATGAGCTGCCTCGAGCAATCGGTGAATTTGGCGTTGTCCTCGGCCCAGCGTTTTTTTGCCGCCGCCAAACGCGCGCGTGTCCACGTTTTTATTTTGCTCACGACCGTTGGCTTCGACACCTCGGATGACGAAGACGCCGCTGGAGTCTGCGCAAATGTTGGCGCTTGCGGGAACATAATGCCGGCGAGTCCAACAGCCGCCGCCAGCAGCCAGGATCGTACAAGTTTCATGCGCGTCTCCCTCAGTGTAGCTCAAACTTTGTTTGACATGCTTGGTAGCCAGAGTGTCATCGAACAATATCCGATACTCGACCAGCCGTTGGCCAGCTTGATCTGCGTCAGTGGCTCACGTTAGACGGCTTCCACGTTTCCCTTGACCCGGCGTGGCCGGGACCGTTCGATGTCGATGTCGATGTCGAGGTCGATTGCGTGGCGGTGGCAAATTCCGGGGCGTGAATTATGGCTTGTCATGCCCGGGCTTGACCCGGGCATCCATGATGCTTCGCGGCTAGCGATAGCCTTACGTAAGACTGATATTGCTGGACGTCTTCATCGATTGCCGGGTCAAGCCCGGCAATGACAGCGGAGGGGTGTGTCGCGAGCCGCGCGGCATTCTCACTTGCCCTCGCCCATCCGAACTCGGGTTTACCCGAGTTCGGCATTTTTTAATGTGGGAGAGGGTGGCGCGCGCGGAGCGAATGCGAGTGTGTGCCGGGTGAGGGGTTAGTGCCTCACCTCCGCCTGCGCACGCAGGCATTGGCGGTACTCAATTGCTTCTGGAATTTCCTGGAACTGCAATAATTCGCCGGCGAGTTCACTCAGATGGGCTCTGACATCTAACGGAGTCACACGGAAAAACTCACGTCGTCGATTGATAGTGTTCACCTGCACGTTAGCGAGTCGTTCGTGCATTGCTCTTTCGATGCTGACTGCGTCCTTTGAAAAAAACAGAGCGTGAACGGCAAAGTTGAATGGCACCGACGCGTCACTGAGCTCCCGAATTCTGTCCACAGGTTCCAAGCGTCGTGTCATGCCAACTTTGACCATCTTCTCTCCAAAAGAACCTATATTGGAGACGATATAAACGTATCCGGCCCGAATATTTGCGGCGCGATAGTCCACCTTTTCCAGAGCCCGATCGACGTCGCTCAATTGCTCGCGCAACCGCGCAACCGCAGCTTCGTCACCTTTTGCGACCATGACCTCGAGGGCATTAGCATGATGCTGGCGCTCCTTCTCAAGACGCGCACGTTCATTCTCTATCTCTTGCTGTACCTTTCGTTCTTCTCGCAGATGTTCTCGCGCCAGGCGCTCGGCCTCCTTCTCCTCAGCCTGCTTCTGTAAAAAGTCCGAAGTGAGTTCAAGTTCACGGACGCGTATTTTATAGTATGACGTCGAAATCCGAATTTTCATGGTCTTTCCAAGGCGCTCAATTGTCTCGGCGACTTTCTTCAGCCGGTCGAGTGCCCCATCGAGCTTGTAAGGTTTGAGGCCGCGCACAAGAGTATCGGCCTCCGCGTTGAATGCACGCAGCATCAATTTCGAAAAATCTCGGACCATTGCTCGGCCATCTGCGGCAGATCCATTGACTGTCCAATCAGTCGTGGCGAGCACAGCTCCGCCGTCTTTTCTGGTCATGGCCTTAATGTCATCTTCAATCGCTGCAAGCTGCTTTTCGTAAGCGACGGCATCGGTCAACGGATGCCGGTATTGGTAAACCCCAACTTCTTGCAAGAGAGCCAAATCTTCGGTCTCGACAATCGCCCGGTGAGCTTCCTTGAGTTGTTTTTTCACAGCCGCTAGGGCGTCGGCTGCATCGGATTTCTCTCGTGCAAGTCGTGTCGTCTGTGCGGCGATCTCGGCTTCGAGTTGGACCCGACGGGCCTCGAGTTGCGCGACGGGGAGCGCGCCAAGTATTTCCAGCTGTTTGAGTGCGGCCTCACGTTGCGCGCGCAACTTTTTAACTTCAGCCACCAGTTCGCTTGCCATTCCGCCAACTCTTTCGAGCTGATTGCGCGCCGCGTCGCGCTGTACGCGTAGCTCTTGAACTTCAGCCATTAGTTGGCGCGCCATCTTGCGGGCACCAAACCAAGGAACGGATAGACGCGGTTTGATCGGCTGGTCGCCTTTTGTTGTCGTCATGATTCCTCTGGGTATCCGCAGTAGCTGCCAGCGGGTGTGCTGGACGAAGTCTACACGCCGTCGTAGGGCCAGCAATGGCAGCCCCTGAGACACGAAACCGCGATTGTTTTCGCCCCCTTGACCCCACTCCATCCCGGCGCTTCCGTCGCCGTGATGTCCACCCACCCCACCATCTTCGCCCTCTCCTCCGGCCGCCCACCCGCGGCCATTGCGGTCATCCGCATTTCCGGCTCGCGCGCCGGCGACGCGCTCAAGGCGCTGGGCGTCAAAATCCCGGAGCCGCGCAAAGCCGGCTTGGCGCGCGTGCGCGATCCGCAAACGGCGGAGATCATCGACGAGGCGCTGGCGCTGTGGTTTCCGGCGCCGCACAGCGAGACCGGCGAGGACGTCGCCGAGCTGCAGCTGCATGGCGGCCGCGCGGTGATCGCCGCGGTGCTGGCGGCGCTGCGTGGCATCGAGGGCCTGCGGCCGGCCGAGGCGGGCGAGTTCACCCGCCGCGGCTTCGAGAACGGCAAGCTCGATCTGACTGCCGTCGAAGGCCTCGCCGACCTGGTGATGGCGGAGACCGAGGGCCAGCGCCGGCAGGCGTTCCGGCAGATGAAAGGCCTGCTCGGCAGCCGCGCCGAAACCTGGCGGCAGCGGCTGATCCAGGCGCTTGCGCTGGTCGAGGCCCGCATCGATTTTTCCGACGAGGCCGACGTGCCGGAGGACTTGGTGGCGCCGGCGCTCAGCATCGCGCGCGAGCTGGAAGGCGAGATCGCCTTGGCGCTGGCCGATGGCGGCCGCGGCGAACGGCTGCGCGAAGGCCTGGTGGTGGCGATCGCCGGTCCCCCGAATGCCGGCAAGTCGACGCTGCTCAATCGGCTGGCCAAGCGTGAGGCGGCGATCGTCTCGCCTTATGCCGGCACCACCCGCGACGTGATCGAGGTGCATCTCGACCTCGGCGGCTTGCCGGTGACGCTGCTCGACACCGCCGGCATCCGGGAGACCGAAGACCCGGTCGAGCTCGAAGGCGTGCGGCGGGCGCGCGCGCGGGCGGCGAGCGCCGACCTGGTGCTGTGGGTGGTCGATGCGAGCGAGGCGGCGACTGGTTCAATGGCCCAGCCGCTCGGCTCACGCCCGTCCCTGGTGCCGACATTGGCGGCGGAACGTCGTGCAATGGCCGGGCCGCCGGCCGGCGCCGGGCCGCCGGACGAACCCGCACCCGCCAATCAGGCGTCGGCGAACCCGCCGATTTGGCTGGTGCGCAATAAAATTGACCTGGTCGGCCTGGATGTAAAGAGTGAATCAGAAACTAGAACTATACATAGTAGTGAACAAGAATTACGATCTAATAAGACCATAAAGGATATGGTTAATTCCGGGTTAAGGTGTAATAGTGAATCAGAATTCAATAAGAATGAGTCGGAGTTCAGTATATCAGCCACCTCAGGTGCAGGATTTGATCGGGTGCTGGCGCAATTGGCCCGCTATGCCGAGACTTTCCTGGCCGGCGCCGAGCAGGCCTTGGTGACGCGCGAGCGCCACCGCCGCGCGCTCGAGGACACCCTGGCGGCGCTGCGGCGGGCGCTTGCGCGCGAACTGGCCGGCCGCCACGAACTTCTAGCCGAAGAGCTGCTGGCCGAAGAGCTGCGGATCGCCGCCCGGGCGCTCGGGCGCCTCACCGGCCGCGTCGACGTCGAGGATATCCTGGACGTGATCTTTCGCGACTTCTGCATCGGCAAATAGCCCGGCCGGCGATCCGAGAGCCATAGGGCGCCCCAAGCTGGCCAAGACGACAGATGCCAGCATGAGGATTGATCCTCGTGGGGGCCGAGGATGGGTGGCTTTTGGCCGAGCAAGGCGTGCTCGGGGCCGAGGAATCGGCCGATCATTGGTAGTATTATACCGTTTGGGCCGTGTTTCACGTGAAACATTCCGGAAAAATGGGATGTTTTGACCCGCCCTAAGGCCTCCGCTACAAAACCGCATCATGCGGGCGCAATTCGACGTTGTCGTGATTGGCGGCGGCCATGCCGGCTGTGAAGCAGCTAGCGCGGCGGCCCGCATGGGCGCGCGCACGGCCCTCATCACCCATCGTTTCGCGAGCATTGGCGCCATGTCGTGCAATCCGGCCATTGGCGGCCTCGGCAAGGGCCATCTGGTGCGGGAAATCGACGCTCTGGACGGGCTGATGGGAAGCGTCGCCGACCAGGGCGGCATCCAATTCCGCGTGCTCAACCGCCGCAAGGGCCCGGCCGTGCGCGGCCCGCGCGCGCAGGCCGACCGCAAGCTCTATGCGGAGGCCATGCAGGCGGCGATTCGCGAAACGCCGAATCTCGCGGTGATCGGAGCCGAGGCCGACGATCTGGTGATTGCGAACGGCCGCATTGGCGGGGTCAAATTCGCCGATGGCCGCGAGATTTCCGCCGGCGCGGTGGTGCTCACCACCGGCACGTTTCTGCGCGGCCTCATCCATATCGGAGAACAGCAAATTCCCGCCGGCCGCGCCGGCGAAGCGCCGGCGCTGGGCCTGTCACGCACGCTCGAAAATGTCGGCTTCGCGCTCGGCCGCCTGAAAACCGGCACGCCGCCGCGGCTCGATGGCCGCAGCATCGATTGGCAGAGCCTGGAAATGCAGCCCGGCGACGACGTGCCGGAGCCGTTCTCGATGCTGACGGCGCGCATCGAGAATCGCCAAATCGAATGCGGCATCACGCGCACGGTCGCGGCCACGCACGAAATCATCCGCGCCAATGTGCATCGCTCGCCGATGTATTCCGGCCAGATCGCGAGCACCGGTCCGCGCTATTGTCCGTCGATCGAAGACAAGATCGTGAAGTTCGGCGAGCGCGACGGCCATCAGATTTTTTTGGAGCCGGAAGGTCTCGACGATCACACCGTTTATCCGAACGGCATCTCGACGTCGCTTCCGGAAGAAGTTCAGCACGCGCTGGTCGCGACGATTCCCGGATTGCAGAACGCGCGCTTCATCCGGCCCGGCTACGCCATCGAATATGATTACGTCGATCCGCGCGAACTCGAGCCGACACTGCAAACCAAGCGGCTGCGTGGGCTGTTTCTCGCCGGCCAGATCAATGGCACCACTGGCTACGAAGAGGCTGCGGCACAGGGACTTCTTGCAGGTCTCAACGCGGCTTCTGTGGCCCGCAATGGCGACGAGATTATTCTCGATCGCGCCGAAGCCTATATCGGCGTGATGATCGACGACCTGGTGACGCGCGGCGTCAGCGAGCCCTACCGCATGTTCACCTCGCGCGCCGAATATCGATTGAAGTTGCGCGCGGACAATGCCGATCAGCGGCTGACCGATAAAGGAATCGCGATTGGCTGCGTCGGGCCTGAGCGTGCACAATTCCACTTGGAAAAAAGCGCCGCGCTCAAATCGGCACGTGAACTTGCCAATTCAGTTTCGCTCACGCCGAAAGAAGCCGAGCGGCACGGCCTCGCGCTCAACAAGGATGGCCAGCGCCGCACGGCATTCGAATTGCTGTCCTATCCGCATGTCGCAATCGCGGATTTGGCGAAAATCTGGCCGCGCTTCGGCGAGTTCGCGCCAAAAATAGCCGAGCAGATCGAGATCGATGCGAAATACGATGTCTATCTGTCGCGCCAGGCGGCGGATGTGGCGTCGTATCGGCGCGATGAAAGTTTCGCATTGCCCGACGATTTCGACTATGCGGCGCTGGCGGGACTGTCGAACGAAGCGAAGCAAAAGCTGCAAGCGCATCGCCCGCGCACCATCGGCCACGCGAGCCGTCTCGATGGCATGACGCCGGCGGCGCTGACGCTGCTGGTTGCGCATGTGCGGCGCGGGCGCAAACGCGCTTGAGCAAGCGCGGGCAGGGCGCCTTCGATCTCGACGCCGACCGCGCGCGCGCGCTCACCCTCACCCCTGTTTCACGTGAAACGGAAAAGCGGCTGCAGCTGTTCGTCGATCTGTTGTTGCTCTGGCAGCAGAACCAGAACCTCATCGGATCCTCAACGATTCCAACGATTTGGACGCGGCACGTGGCCGATTCGCTGCAGCTGCTCGAACACGCGCCGAAGGCGCTGGTGTGGGCGGATTTCGGCTCCGGCGGCGGATTTCCCGGCATTCCGATCGCCTGTGCGCTCGCCGATAAGCCCGGCGCCATGGTGCATCTTGTTGAAAGCGTTGGAAAAAAGGCCACATTCCTGCGCGAGGCGGTGCGCGTGACCGGGGTGCCGGCGCTCGTACACCACGAGCGGGCGGAAAAATTTGCGGAAAGCTGTGCAGAAACCATCCACGCGGTCACCGCGCGCGCGTTATCCCCGTTGAAAGTCCTGTGCGATCAGGCGTTTTCTTTGATTGCGCGGGGAGCGGTCGGAATCTTCCCCAAGGGTCAAGATGTAGATGCCGAATTGACCCAAGCCGCTAAATATTGGAATATCGAGGCCGCGAAAGTGCCCAGCAAGACCAGCCCGGAGGGCTGCATCGTCGTTATCCGCGGCCTTAAGCGTCTTAGAAGGGCCTAAGCTCGCCGCCGAGGATCGATTCCTCGCCTCCGAAGTGCCCCGGCCCGGCGGGCCGAGCTACCGATGGAAACGCCAGCATGACCGACTTGCCACTAACTTTGCCACCAACTTTGCCGCCAGCTGCCCCCGCCGCCGACCCGCAGGTTGTCACCTTCGGCAAGCCCGCCGCCCGGGCCGAACCCGCCCGCCCGCGGGTGCTGGCGATCGCCAACCAGAAGGGCGGCGTCGGCAAGACCACCACGGCGATCAATCTCGGCACCGCCTTGGCGGCCATCGGCGAGCACGTGCTGATCGTCGACCTCGACCCGCAGGGCAACGCCTCCACCGGCTTAGGCATCGAGCGGCGCGCGCGCCGCACCTCGACCTATGACGTGCTCACCGGCGCAGCTCCTATGCGCGATGCCGTGGTCCCCACCGCGGTGCCGCAGCTGTTCATCGCGCCCTCGACGCTCGACCTCTCCGGCCTCGAGCTCGAAATCGGCCAGGCGCGCGACCGCGCCTTCCGCCTGCGCAGCGCGTTGGCCGACATCAACAGCGGCCCGCGCGCTTACGATTTCACCTACGTGCTGGTCGACTGTCCACCGTCGCTCAATCTGATCACGGTCAACGCCATGGCGGCGGCGGATTCAATCCTGGTGCCGCTGCAATGCGAGTTCTTCGCGCTCGAAGGCTTGTCGCAGCTGCTCAAGACCGTCGAGCAGGTGAAGACCACGCTCAATCCGCAACTGACGATCCACGGCATCGTGCTGACGATGTACGACTCGCGCAACAATCTCGCCAACCAGGTGGTCGCCGACGTGCGCCAGTTCATGGGCCGCAAGGTTTACGACACGGTGATCCCGCGCAACGTGCGCATTTCGGAAGCGCCGTCCTACGGCAAGCCGGTGCTGGTGTACGATCTCAAATGCGCCGGCAGCGAAGCCTACTTGCGGCTCGCCACCGAGATCATCCAGCGCGAGAAGGAATTGAAGGCGGGGTGAGGATGTCGGGCGCGGCGCACGCAAAAACATTCTGCTGTCATTGCCCGCGCAAGCAGGCAATCCAGTAACCACGGTGTTGCACGCGTAACTCAACGTCGAAACAAATCGACCCGCAGGGGGTACTGGATGCCCCGCCTTCGCGGGGCATGACAACGGGAAATTCGAAGGGGTAATTTCGATGGCGCGTTCAGGAGCGGCGGCGATGGCGGATCACTCGCGATTGGGACGCGGCCTGGCCTCGCTGATGGGTGAGGTTGCCGAGGAGTCGCCGTCGGCCGACAGCGCGCGCAATCCGCGGCACGCGCCGATCGAAAACCTGAGTGCCAATCCGCGCAATCCGCGCCGCAATTTCACCGACGCCGAGCTCAACGAGCTGGCGGCTTCGATCAAAGAGCGCGGCATCATCCAGCCGATCGTGGTGCGGCCTTCGCGGCTCAAGGCCGACAGCTTCGAGATCATCGCCGGCGAGCGGCGCTGGCGCGCAGGCCAGCGCGCCGGCCTGCACGATGTGCCGATCGTGGTGATCGAGGCGAGCGACGCGCAGGCGCTCGAGTTTGCCATCATCGAGAACGTGCAGCGCTCTGATTTGAATCCGATCGAGGAGGCGGCCGGCTATCTGGCGCTGATGGAAGAATTCAATCACAGCCAGGACGATGTCGCGCAGATCGTCGGCAAGAGCCGCTCGCATGTGGCCAACATGGTGCGCCTGCTCAAGCTGTCCGAGCCGGTGCAGGCGCTGGTGCGCGCCGGCCAACTCTCGGCCGGCCACGCGCGCCAACTGGTCGGGCAGCCGAACGCGCTCGAGATCGCGCAAGATATCATCAAGCGCGGCCTGAACGTGCGCCAGATCGAGGCGGCGATGCGCAAGGATGGCCGCGCGCAGGCCCGCGAGGTCGCCGGCACGTCGCGGGCCAAGGCGCCCGACACCAAGGCGCTGGAGCGAAGATTATCCGACGCGCTTGGGCTTGAGGTGAGCGTCGATCACCGCGGCCAGGGCGGCACGCTGCATATTAAGTATCGGGATTTGGATCAGCTGGATGGGGTTTTGAGGAAGTTGGATCGCCCCTAGTGTCATGCCCCGCGCAGGCGGGGCATCCAGTAATCGCAAACGTATCGATTTTCATTATCGCTGGTGATTACTGGATCGCCCGCCTGCGCGGGCGATGACATCAGAGGCGGTCGTCCCAGCCAAGCCGAACCACCTCCGCCGTCAACCCAATGCCAAAAGGACTGCCTTGTAAGGGCAGGCTGCTTCAACCTTTATTGTCGCTCGCCGTGCTTCACGCCGTACTTGGAGTCCGGCTTCGCTTAAGTTGCTAAGCTGGCTGTCACCGAGTGGAGCAAGCGCACGCCGGCTCATGTCGCGGCCTGGCAACCAACGCCTGCTCTCGCGCAATGCTTCGTCGCGCGTGACAGCAATATCGCGGAGCTGATGCTCATCAAGGTCGGCGAGTGCCCGGCGGGTACGCCGACGCTCCCACCAACGCCTGACAGTCGCATAAACCGCCAGTCCTGCGTCCATGAGCAGGAGTAGGATGTGGTCGTCCCTCAAGAGGACGGGGCCGGTCTGGCCGGGGGTCGTCCTATTGCAATTTTGGCTCAACATATCTAATGCTCCTGAGTGGCTTGGCATCCGTCAGATGCCATTCGAGGAGCTGTTTATTGGGCATTACTCGGCTTGCTCGCAAAGCATGCTTTCTCTTGCATGCCATAATATTTCTCATGTACAGGGATGCGCCGTGTCACGCCGACTGCCATCGCTCAACGCGCTGAAGGCTTTCGAGGCTGCGGCGCGGCACGAGAGCTTCACCCAGGCAGCGCAAGAGCTCTGCGTCACGCAGGGTGCCGTCAGCCACCAGGTCAAGGCGCTCGAAGCCGAACTTGGATGTAGGCTGTTCAACCGCGAACACCGCCGTCTCATCATCACGTCGGCCGGGCAGACGTATCTCGCGGTCGTGCGCGATGCATTCGATCGCCTGGCGTTGGGGACCGAACATCTCTTGCAGCGGCACAATGCGGGGACGCTGACGGTGAACACGTCTCCCAACTTTGCGAGCAAATGGCTGGTGCATCGGCTTGGGCGGTTCGCGGAACAACATCCCGCCATCGATCTGCGCGTTTCCGCGTCGGCTCAACAGATCGATTTTGTGCGCGAAGATATCGATTTGGCGATCCGTCACGGCGACGGAAATTGGCCTAGTCTGCACGTGACCCGGCTGTGCGCCGAGGAACTATTTCCGGTGTGCAGCCCGACGCTCATGCGCGGGCGTCGTGCACTGCGCTCGCCGGCAGACCTCAAGCATCACACGCTCCTGCACATCAACGAGCGGCGCGACTGGGCCAAATGGCTGGAGGCGGCCGACGTCACGGACGTCGATTTCACGCGCGGCCCTGTCTTCAGCCAAGCCAGTATGGCCATCGACGCCGCCATCGACGGACGAGGCATCGCGCTCGCGCGAAGCGCGCTGGCTGCCTGGGACCTCGGTGCCGGCCGCCTTGTCCGACCGTTCGCGCTTTCGCTCACGGTGCCCTACTCGTATTGGATTGTTTGTCCCAAGCCGACCGCGACGCTCCCGAAAATTTCGACGTTTCGGGAGTGGCTTCTGGCCGAGGCAGCCGAAGATTCGCGGCGGATGCAGCGAGCTTAAATACGGGTTCGGCAGACGATAAATCGCTCGGGGGAATGCCAACTCACGAGAGGCATTAATCCCTCACCCGCCTCGCTCTTGCTGACGCATTCGCTCGGCATTCTCTCCCAGCCGAAGTCGGATGTTTCCGACTTCGGCCAATTTCAACATGGCAGAACTCGGGTAAACCCGAGTTCTGCTGGGAGAGGGGCAAGAGAAGCCGCGACCCCCGTTGCTGCCGCGAACTGCCGCTTGCTAAGCTCAAGCCAACATCGCGATCAATGCATTTCATAAACACCATCGGGGGAGACCATGCCTGACAACAGCGAACCAACTTCCATGCGGATCTCGCGCCGCGCGATGCTGGGCACGGCGGCCGCGATGGTTGCAACGCCGGCGCTGGCCGAGGTCTGTCCGATCGGGCCGCCGGCGCATGAAAAGGGCCCGAAGGTCTGGATGGACCTGGACCAGGTCGAACTCGACGCGGCCTACGATCAAACCGCCTATGCGCCGCTCATCGGCCAGATTCTTAAGCGGTACGCGACAAGCAGCAATGAGACACGCGCCCATCTTGGCGCGCCGAAGCGGTTCGCTTACGGATCGACGCCGGTCGAAGGCCTCGATGTCTATCCGGCTAAATCGCCCAATGCGCCGATTTTTGTGTTCATTCATGGCGGCGCCTGGCTGCGCGGCGAAGCCAAGGACTACGGCTTCCCAGCTGAACTTTTCGTCAATGCTGGCGTGAATTATATCGCACTCGACTTCATCGCGGTGCGCGCGGCGAACGGCGACATCGGGGTCATGGCCGAGCAGGTGCGCCGCGGCATCGCCTGGGCTTATAAAAATGCCATTAGCTTCGGCGGCGACGCCAGCCGATTTTACATCGGTGGTCACTCGTCCGGCGGCCATCTATGCGGTGTCGCCCTAATGACTGATTGGGAGAAGGACTTCGGGCTACCGGCCGATATAGTGAAAGGCGGCCTCTGCATGAGCGGCATGTACGACATGAAGCCGGCGCGACTCTCCAAGCGCAGCTCCTACGTCAAATTCACCGACGAAATGGAGCAGGCGATGAGTTCACAACGGCAGATCGACAAGCTGCGGGCCCCCATCATCGTCACTTACGGCACCAACGAAACGCCGGAATTTCAGCGTCAGAACCGCGATTTTGCTGCGGCGGTGAAGGCTGCTGGCAAGCCGGTCGAATTGATCGAAGCGCCGAACTTCAATCATTTCGAGATGTGCGAAAGTCTTGGCAATCCCTACGGCCCGAACGGTCGTGCGGCGCTGAAGCTGATGAAGCTTGCCTAGGAGAGCATTGACAAACCTTTAGCAAGAGCCGCGTCGTTATTTGGTCGCTAACGGTGCGAAGCGGACATTGGCCAACCGTCGCGCCCTTATGGGGAATTAAACGGCCGTCTTAAGCGCGCCGCATGCGGATCAAAAAAGTTAGGCCTTCGCGGCCACCGTCTCCATTTCAACTACCCATTTCGGATTAGCAAGCTTGCTGACCACAACCCAGGTCGAGGCCGGCGTGTGCCCCGGCTTAAGATATTTCTCACGATGAGTTTTAACGTACTTCAGACCGTCTGGGTCTGTTGAATATACATTGAGCCGGACGATATTCTCGG
>DATBZY010000099.1:0-31095 GCA_036512915.1 Pseudolabrys sp.
CCGAACGTTGGCCCGACTTGTCCGGCACGCCTTTCCATTGCGTGAGGCTGTCGGTAATTACCTTCATCGCCGTTGTTGCCGCGTGGCTCAGACTGGCGTAGCCGGCGATCTCACGGCTCACGCGTTCGCCCTCGTTGCGCAACATCTCGCGCACGCTTTCCAACTCGCGAATAACCCGGTCGATTTCCTCCATCGACGCGCCGGAGACCCGCCGGATCAGCGTATTTATGTTCTCGGACGCCGGATCGCCGGCCGGCTCAGTCTCGCTCGGTTGCCGGCGCAGGAACGCCACGTCGCGCCGGACGAATTCGCGGATCTCGCCCTCGAACGCGTTCGCCGCGGCCTGATCTACATCGCTCAGTTTTTGCGGTGGACGCCGGTCCGGCGGAGCGTATTTCTCCGGGCCGGATATCTCTGGGGGACCAAGCTTGTCCAAACCAAGCCGCTCGGGTTTGATGGTCGTCATGGTCTACTCCTACCCAGGCGCAACCATTGTGCTGACGCTTCCTAGTAGGATCGATTGCGCATGCGGCTGAGGCGGCCGTTGGGCAAGATGAGGGCGGCATTGGGGCTCATTGCGGCGGGGCAACGCCTCAGCCACGGCGCTTTCTACGGGGCTGAACGCGTTGTTCGCTGTAGCGTAAAAGCTCATCGACCTGCGCAACAACCTTGCCAAAACCGTCAGCCTATGCCTTCGCCGCGTGGCTGGCTGCGTAATCCCGGCAGCTCCCTCGCCACGCTGGTGCAAAGGCCAACGCTAAAATAACATTCAACCTTGACCACTCAGTGGAGACCAATCAGATGATCAAAGAGGTACGGCGACGAGGAAGGGCATGGTGAGCACGACCGGCTTTCGCGGCCGGCTCGCCGGCGGCGAACTTGCCGCCGGCCTCGTGGTCGCGCATTCGCGCACCGCATCGATCGCGCGCATCGCCGCGAGCTGCGGCTATCACTGGCTGTTCATCGATCTCGAACACGGACCGACCAGCCTCGATGTCGCCAGCCAGATCTGCGTCGCAGCGCTCGACGCCGGCATCACGCCGTTCGTACGGGTACCCGAGAACACGCCGGGCTGGATTGGACGCGCGCTCGATGGTGGCGCCGTCGGTATCGTCGTGCCGCATATCGATTCGGCGGCCGACGCGAAGCGCGCAGTCGATGCCGCGCGTTATTCGCCCACCGGCTTGCGCTCGCTGTCCGGCATGCTGCCGCATTTCGGCTATCAGGCGTTGCCGGCGCGCGAACAGATGGCGCAAGCCGAGGCGCTGACCTTCGTGGTCGGCATCATCGAAACCAAGGAAGCGATCGAGCAGATCGACGCCATTGCCGCGGTGCCCGGCCTCGACGCGTTGCAAGTCGGCACCAGCGATCTGTCGGTGTCGCTCGGCGTGCCGGGGGAACTCGACCACCCGACGGTGCAGGGCGCGGTGCGGCGCACGATCGAAGCCTGCCGGCACCACGGCAAGGTGCCCGCGGTCGGCGGCGCCTATCGCGACGATTGGCTGCGACTCTATGCTGGCATGGGTATTCGGCTGATGCTGGTCGGCAACGATCTGTCGCTGATGGTCGGCGCGTTGCGCGAGCGTGCGGGCTTTGCCGCTGGACTAGGCAGCCCAAAAGCGTGACAGGTTTTCACCATACCGTATCGCCTGCCTGCGGCAGCGTGTCGCCTACCAGTTTCTGAGGCGCGGTTCCCGCAATGCTCGCTTGACCGGGTCGGTGGGACCGAATTTGATGCCGCCAGACTGCGCCGCCAACGGACCCTGCAAAAGAAGCCGACGGTCGGAAAACAAAATTGGGAGGAATTCATGCACCGAACCACCAACATCTCATGTTGGCAGATCGTCGCGCGCGCCGCCGGAGTCTTGCTCGGGTTCGCGGTCTTCGCCGCGCCGGCCGCCGCGCAGATGAAGGAAGTCAACTTCATCGTCGTCAACAACCTGTTCAGCTCGCCCGCCTTTGTCGCCGCCGAGAACGGCTATTGGGAAAAGCAGGGTCTCAACGTCAAAATCAAGCTGACCGCCAGCGGTCGGCAGGTGACGCAAGCGCTGCAAGCTGGCGAGGCGCAGTTCGGCCACGCCGCGCTGTCGACTACGATCGCATCGGCCCGCGCCGGCGGTAACATGCTTACCGGTGTAATGCCTTATTTCAATGCCGCCGAGTACATCGCGCTCGGAGGGCGCGCGATCATCGGCCGCAAGGACCGCGGCATCGACGCCAAGGATCCGAAGACTCTAGAAGGCAAGAAGATCGGCTATTTGCGCGGCAGCACCAACGACGTTTACCTGCGGCAATGGTTCAAGAAGAACAAGCTCGATATCAGCAAGGCGACGTTGATCAACCTACCGGTCGCCGACATGCCGATCTCCGTCGTGCAGGGCGTTGTGGATGCCGTGGTTCCATGGGAGCCGTATTCCGCCCAGGCGATCCGCGAACTCGGACCTAACGCGGTGATCGTCAGCCGCGCCGAGGAAGGTCTCGTCTCCGACGTAATCGGCGTCGTTGCCCACCAGGACTGGATCAGCAAGAACTACGATCTGCTGGAGAAGTTCTCGATCGGCATTGCCCAGGCGGCGCAGTTCATCCGGCAGAATCCGCGCAAGGCCGCCGAGATCGACGCCCGCTACATCGACGGAATGAATGTCGAGGACGCGGTCGAGGGCTTCAAGACCTTGCACTGGGATCCGCGCATGTCGGTCTGCACCATCGAGGGCACCGTCGCCGCCGGCAACGAGATGATCAAGGATGGCCTGATCAAGCAGGACAAGCCGTTCGTGCCGGCCGACTTTATCGACGCGACCGTGCTCGACCGCGTGCAGCAGAAGCACCCGGAGCTGTTCTCCGACCTGCCGGTGCTGCCGAAGACGGTGGCCGAGTGCAAGGGCCAACTGGTCCATTGATCGTGGCCCAGATCCCGCGGCGCGGGCGGCCTGGATCGGGGTCGCTCGCCCTATTGATCAAGCGCCCAATCGAGTGAACACGATGGCCGCAACTGCTTCCGCCGACAAGATCGTCGTTTCTGGCTTTCGCCATTTCTTCGACACCGAAGACGGGCCGGTGCAGGCGACCGGCATGATCGACCTAACGATCAGCGCCGGCGAGTTCGTCACGCTGGTCGGCCCAAGCGGCTGCGGCAAGACTACGCTGCTCAAGGCGATGGCCGGTTTCTTCCGTCCGACCGAAGGCACCATCCACTGCGACGGCAGGCTGGTGACCGCGCCAGGCCGCGAGCGCGGCGTCGTATTCCAGGAACTGGCGATCCTGCCATGGCGCACCGTGCGCAAGAATATCGGCCATGGCCTCGAAATCGCCGGCGCGCCGAAGGCCGAGCGCGAGGAAAAGGTAGCGCGGCTGATCGATCTGATCGGTCTTGGCGGCTTCGAGGACCGCTATCCGCATGAATTATCCGGCGGCATGCGCCAACGCGTCGCCGTCGCCCGCACCTGGGCCGCCGACCCGGACGTGATCCTGATGGACGAGCCGTTCGCGGCGGTCGATGCCATGACCCGCCTGACGCTGCAGGAGGAACTCGGCCGGCTGAGCTTAGCGACGCGCAAGACCGTGTTCTTCATTACCCATTCCGTCGACGAAGCGGTGTTCCTTGGCGATCGCGTGCTGGTGATGACGCGTCGGCCCGGCACCATCAAGGCGGAGATCGACGTGCCGCGCCGCGCCGCCGGCGGTCGCGACTGGGAGAGCTTCACCACCGACGCCGAAATGCAGGGCATCGCCGAACGCGTGCTCAAGCTGGTGCGCGCCGAACGCGGCCTGACCCCGGCCGAGGAGGCACGCGCGGTCGCCGGGACCAGCGCATGAACTTGGCGCGCGCACCGCACGCGCCTGCCGCCCAACCGCTGCCGGTCCAAGCCGGACTAGCCGCCGCGGTTCGCCAATTGCGCGGCGTGAAGATCCTGTTCCCATTCGTGGTGCTGATCGCGATCTGGTGGACGATCCAGGCGACCGGCAATTTCGCCGACCGGGTGCTGGTGTCGCCCGAGCGCGTGTTCGACACCATGGTGCTGCTGATCAGCCATGGCGTGCTCGCCGAATATATCAGTACCAGCCTGACGATGATCGGGATCGCCACGGTGGTCTCGATCCTGTTCGGCGTGCCGATCGGTTTCGCCGTCGGCGCCAACCGCTATGCGGCGCGGTCGCTCGAGGGCTTTCTGCGCTTCCTGCAGGGTGTGTCAGGCATCGCCTGGCTGCCGTTGATCATCATCTGGTTCGGCTTTACCCACACCACGACCCTGGCGGTGGTGATCTACACTCTGATCGTACCGATCATCTTCAACACCATGGTCGGCGCCCGCGCCATCCCCGAACATTATGCGCTGGCGTTGCGCTCGCTCGGCGCCGGGCGGCTGCGGCTGATTACCGACGTCTATCTGCCCGGTGCGCTGCCCAGCATCGTGGTCGGGCTGCGACTCGGCATGGGCTATGGCTGGCGGGCGCTGATCGCCGCTGAGATGCTCGTCCGCCAAGGCGGGCTCGGCGATCTGATTTTCGGCGCGCGTACTTCTGGCCAGATCGATCGCATCATCGGCGGCATGATCGTCATCGGCACGCTCTATGTGCTGATCGACCGCTTGCTGGTGCAGCCGATCGAGAACCTGACCGTGGCGCGCTGGGGAGTGTTGCGCAAATGAGCGTGCAAGCTCCGACCGCCAAAAATACCACCCATAGCGCCCGCCGCGCGCTTGACCGGCTGACCTGGATGCTGGTTCCGGCGGCGCCGTTCATGATCGTGCTGCTGATCTGGGTCATGGCGACGGGTATTTTGCATCCGTCCAAGGAAACGCTGCCGCCAGTCACGGACGTGATCGCATCGATCCACGAACTCGCGGTTTCCGGTCAGCTCGCCACCAATGTGATGGCAAGCCTGTACCGGTTGCTGCTCGGCAGCGTCCTCGGCATCGTCACCGGCGTGATTGGCGGCTTCATCGTCGGTCTCAACCGCAAGATGGCCGAGACCCTTAATCCGGTGGTGGTGTTTTTCAACGCGCTTTCCGGCATCGTCTGGCTGCCGCTGATGATCACGTGGCTCGGCATCGGCACCGCGCTCGCCGTATTCCTGATCTGGAATACGGTGTTCTTCATCGTGTTCCAAAACGCCGCGCTCGGCGTGCAACTGGTGCCGGAAGTCTACGAGCAGGGCGTGCGCGCCCTCGGCGGCGGCCGGTGGCAGACGCTGCGCAGCGTCACGCTGCCCGGCGCGCTGCCCTACATTCTGACCGGCATCCGCACCGGTCTCGGCTTCGGCTGGCGCGCGCTGATCGCCGCCGAACTGGTCGGCGCTGCCTCCGGCCTCGGCACCATGATCTTCGACGCCGCTGAATATCACCGCTCCGACATTATCGTCGCCGGCTGCCTCATCATCGGCACCATCGCCGTCGCCATGGACCGCTGGTTGCTGCTGCCGATCGAGCGACGCACGGTGCAGCGCTGGGGGCTGGTCGCCGACGCCGAGAAGGAGCGCTGAGCGATGACCCAGACGAGAGCCGCCATGCCACTTGTCCGCCGCCGTCTGTGGGCCACCCCCGACGGCCGCCGCTTCATCACCGGCGCCGTGCTGTTGGTCGTGATCCTGTTCGGCCAAAGCGTTTATGGCATGGCAACCGCCTCAAGCCGGCTCGATCCGTCGCTGCGCAATGCCACCGGCCCGAGCAATGTCATCGTCGTGCTCGATTTCATGCCGGACCGCTTCCACAACGAGCGGGTGGCGGAGTACGGCACCTTCGCGGGACGCGACGGGGCGCTCAACCGGCTGCGCCTGCGCTATGTCAGCCCCGACAACCTGCGCGCGCTGTCGAACGTAGCGTGGATCGCGCGGATTGAACCGTTCAAGTGACGGCGAGCGATGGTGCCCTTATGATGCTCCGGAGAGGCAAGAGTGGAGCGGCAAGCCAATGAGCGACGGTGAAGTGCGTTTGGTGCGCGATGGCGCGGTGGCTACAATCCTGTTCGACCGGCCGCAGGCGCGCAATGCCATGACCTGGCAGATGTATGAGGGGCTGGCGACTGCATGCGCGCAGGTGCGCAGCGATGCTGACGTCCGCGTGGTGGTCCTGCGCGGCGTCGGCGGCAAGGCGTTCATCGCCGGCACCGACATCGCCCAGTTCCAGGAATTCACCACAGCCGAGCAAGGCGTTGCTTACGAAGCGAAGATGGAAGGCTATCTCGGCGCACTCGAAGCGCTGCCGATGCCGACGCTCGCCGTCGTCGAAGGCTGGGCAATCGGCGGCGGCCTGGCGATTGCCGCCTGCTGCGATTTACGCATCGCCACCGCCGGCTCAAAATTCGGCGTGCCGATCGCGCGTACGCTGGGCAATTGCCTGTCCATCGCCAACTATGCGCGGCTGGTCGCGGCGCTCGGGTTGGCACGCGCTCAGCGCATATTGCTGATGGCGGAGAACCTGCCAGCCGACGAGGCGCTGGCGGCCGGATTTCTCATGGAGGTCGTCGATCCTGCCGCGCTCGACCGGCGCATCACCGAGATCTGCGAGCGGCTGGAGGGCAACGCCCCGGTCACCATGCGGGTCACCAAGGAAGCCATGCGCCGGCTACGGCAGGCTGGCCTGCCGGACGGCGACGATCTGGTGCGCGCCTGCTACGGCAGCGAGGACTTTCGCGCTGGCGTCAAGGCCTTCCTTGAAAAGCGCACGCCGCAATGGAGCGGCCGTTGACTTCGCCCGCCATGTTGCTGCGATTTTGAGAAAGCGAAAAGAGGAAATTCCAAGATGCATCCGCTCGAAAAACAAATGCTGACTGTCGTCCGGCAGAAGCAGATCGGCACCGACACCAGCTATGAGCCACCGCTGCGCATCGGCTTCGGCATCAGCGACAAGACCGTCGGCGACGTCGCGAATGCCACCATGGGCCGCACTATTCTGGTGCCGGGCGCGGGGCCAAATCCGACGCATTACCACGCCAAGAACGACGTCTGTTGGTACATCCTCTACGGCAAGATTAAGTGCTGGTACGCAAAAAGCGACGGCAGCGACCGCACCGAGGTGATCCTGGAAGGCGGCGACTTCGTCTACGTGCCGTCCGGTGCCATCCATGTCATCTGCAATGCCTCGGAGACCGAAGAAGCGTCATTGATCTTCTGCTATATCGGCGTGCCGAATACCGACGCGGCCGAGACGGTTTGGTTGCCACATATGAAGTAGCGTTCGATTGCGTGGTCCTCTCATTTCCAAGGTGACGATATGCCGGTCATCGATTGCCACCAGCACTTCTGGACGTTTGGCAAACGCGCACACAAGTTTCCGCCGTCAGTCGGCACGCGCCTTGACCGCGACTTCACGCCCGAGGATCTGCGCCCGCAACTGACGCAGGCCGGCGTCGACTACACGATCCTGGTGCAATCGCTCAACGATCTCGACGAAACGCGTGAATATCTCGATCTGTCGCGCGAGATCGATTACATCGCCGGCGTGGTCGGCTGGGTGCCGCTCGCCGATCCGGCCGCGTGCGCGCGGGCGCTTGAAAGCATGAAACCGCACGGCAAGCTGGTCGGTATCCGCCATCTGATCGCCTACGAGCCGGACCCCGATTGGCTGCTGCAGCCGGCGGTGCGCGAGTCGCTCGGTTTGCTGGCCAAGGCCAATCTGGTGTTCGAGGCGATTCCGGTGAATGACCGGCAGTTCGAATCGGTGCTGACGGTGACCCGCGAGATGCCGGAATTGAAGGTCGTGCTCAACCATATGGGCAATCCGCCGGTAGCAGAAAACGGCTGGGAGCCATGGGCAACGCAGATCGCGCGCGCGGCCAAACTGCGTAACATGTCGGTCAAGCTCTCGGCCGGGCTGGCGCTAGTAATGAAGTGGCAATGGTCGACCCAGGAAATCCGCCGCTATGCCGACCATGTGCTCGGCCTGTTCAGCCCCGACCGGGTGATGGCAGGCAGCAATTGGCCGGTGGTGGTGCTCGGCGGCACGTTCGACGAGGTGTGGCGCGGGATCACCGAACTGGTCGTGGATCTGACGCCAACCGAACGCGAAGCGGTGCTCGGTGGCTCAGCGCGACGCATCTACGGGCTATAGCGCCTATGGACATGACGAAGCAAAGATATTCGGCAAAAGGAGTTACGTATGTTCCGTCACATGGCGATCTTGAAGTTCAAACCCGATGCCAAGGAGGCGGACATTGCCGCCTATTTCGAGGCGTTCCCCAAGTTGATGGCAAGCCTCCCCGTGATCAAGGCCTGGAACATTGGCCGCAACCAGGGCGCCGGCGGCGAGACCCATGTCAAGAAGCACAGCTTCGCGCCGAACTATGACGTCGGGCTGATGATGGATTTCGATTCCGGTGCCGACTATCTCAAATACGCCGAGTCGCCCGAGCACCAGGCGTTCTTCGCCAAGTACTGCGTGCCGATCCTGGCCGAGCGGGTGGTGGCGCAGTTCAGGAAGGATTGAGCTACTTCGCGCGCAGCTTCGACCGCTGGACACCGGCACCGCCGCCATATCCAGCGGCACCCGCAAAATGGCTCAGTTGTTTGCTGCGATCAGGCGCGCGAAACTTAAACGTGGAATGTCCGGCGAATTTGCCAAACCTGTTGAAGCCGGCGAACCAACATGAAAACTAAAGCAGCTTTCATTACAGTCGCCTGCTCATTCGATCTTGATACCAGAGCGCTCGACCATTTCCTTGCACATCGGCACTTCCCGCGCGATACGGGCGCGTAGTTGATCGGGTCCTTCCGGCTGGACCGCGAAGCTTGCATTGAGCATGCGCTCGCGCACATCGGGCTTATGCATGATCGCCAGCACTTCTTTGGCGAGGCGATCGATGATCGGTTGCGGCGGACCAGCCGGTGCCAGCAGCATCTGCGATGTTTCCACCACGGCGTTGGGGATGCCCGCCTGCTCCATGGTCGGAACGTCAGACAGATCAGGCCAGCGCTCTGCGCCCGTTTGCACTAAGGCTTTGGCGGCGCCCGAATTGATAAACCCGATCAGGCCGGCGACGTTGACGGAGCCCAGGTCCGTCGTGCCGGCGATCACCGATTGCGCAGCTGGTGCCGCGCCGGAATAAGGCACGTGAATAAGCTTGGTACCGGTGCGCAGCTCCAGCAATTCAACGGCGAGTTGCGAGATGCTCCCCACTCCGGGGCTGGAGTAGGTGATCGTGCCGGGACTAGCTTTCGCCTTGGCGATCAGGTCCTGTAGCGAGGTGATGCTCGATGCAGGTCGGGTGAGAATGGCAGAACGCCGGAAAAGCGCAAAAATGTCCGCGAAATCGGGAGTCATCGGGGGAATCCCCGTTCACTTCGTCTTCAGGCTTTCCGCGTTATGGCCAGCAGGCGCCCCCCCCCAAAGAGAGCGAGCTTCATGTCCCTGTTGCGAAATTCCGCAATGGCCGCTGTCTGGACGGCCATGCTCGTCCTCGCGCCGCTGCCGGTGACGGCTGAACCGGCCGCAGTTGGCCCTGCGGGAGATGCGTTTTACAGGCCGCCGTCACCCTTGCCGCCCGGCACGCGGGGCTCCGTGATCTGGACGCGCTCGCTCGAGGGTACGATGGCATTGCCGAGCGCGGGCCGGAACATTCTCGTCCTCTACCGCTCTCCCGATGCGCAAGGGCGCGTCGTCCCGGTCTCCGGCACTGTGTCGATCCCCTCCGGCGAGCCGCCGCGCGGCGGATGGCCCGTCATCACCTGGACGCACGGCACCACCGGCCTGGCCCCGATCTGCGCGCCCTCGCGCGATACCGGAAACGGCCCCGAGCATGAATACATCGCCGTCATCCGCACGCTGCTCGACGGCTTCGTGAAGAAGGGCTACGCGATTGTCGCGAGCGATTATAAAGGCCTCGGCACGCCGGGCGCTCATCCATTCCTGCAAGGCGTGCCCACAGGACGCAACGCGCTCGACATGCTGCGTGCGGCGCGCGCGATCGAACCGAAGATCGGCACGCGCTACGCCGTGATGGGCC
Organism: Pseudolabrys sp.; assembly: GCA_036512915.1. Taxonomy (GTDB): domain Bacteria; phylum Pseudomonadota; class Alphaproteobacteria; order Rhizobiales; family Xanthobacteraceae; genus Pseudolabrys. Next base: position 9,940 of record DATBZY010000099.1, read on the forward strand.
ATTCGCAGGGCGGACAGGTGGACCTGTTCGCAGCGGCGCAAGGTCCCAGCTACGTGCCGGAATTTAAGCAACTCGGAAACGTCGCTTTCGCGCCCGGCTCGCATATCGCCAGCCGCCTCGACGCCGTTATGAAATCCGGCAAGACCGAGCTCGCGCTGCCTTACGTGCTCTACGTGCTGCAGTCCTTTGCGGCGAGCAATCGCGCGATCGACCTCAAACGTATCCTGACCCCGGAGGCGCTGTCGCATCTGCCCGATCTGCAGGTTGGCTGCATGACGCGTGCGCTTTCGACCGGCTACTGGTCGACGGCTATCGCCAAAGATCAGTTCGTGCCGAAGCCCGACATCGCCGCCTTTCTCAAAATGGCCGCGCAAAACGAGCCGGGCATGTTGCGCATCGCCGCGCCAATATTGGTGGTGCAGGGCATGGCCGACGTCACGGTTTTGCCAAAGGATACCGATGACGCGGTGCGCCAGCTTTGCACGAAACGCAATGTCGTGGCCTACAAGCCGTTTGCAGGCGTCGACCACGATGGGTCGATGACGGCGGGTGCACAAACGGCGCGGGATTGGATCGACGCGCGCTTCGCCGGCAAGAAGGCCGAGAGCAATTGCCAGGCGCTGCCGAAGGCGGGAAACGAGTGACGGCTTGGGGTGGCACTTGAATGAAAAGGCGATGTGTTGGGAATTCCTGTTGCGACTAGGCGACTACGCCATCCTGGCGGCAAATGGTCAGAATTGCGCGACGGCAGGTAGGTGTCATCACACGGTTGGTTGCGGTTGGAAGCGATTAAATGGTTGGTTTCAACAGTTTAGACAATTTATAGACGAAACTGTTGAAACCATTGATAATAGTATATAAAATAAGTTTCAACAGTTTTGAACGAAACTGCCCTTGGGTGTTGAAACCATGGAATTTCAAGAATTAAACAACGATCAGCGGCGCGAGGCCATAAACACCCAACAGCGCTATTCTGCCTATCGAGATGCCCAGGCGAAAGCGGACGCTTATCGCGGTTCGATGGTCTGGAACACGATCAAAGGCCACCAGTACCTCTTACGCAGCTCCTACGACAAATCAGGTATCCGCCGACAGACGTCTTTAGGCCTCCGCTCACCGGACCTCGAGCAGACCAAACTTGAGTACGAGCGCGGTCGCGCTAAGGCCGAGTCCCGTCTCAAAGAAATCAAGACTGTAATTGACCGCCAGGCGGCTATTAATCGCGCTGTCGGCCTTGCCCGAGTTCCATTAATCGGCGCGAAAATCATCCGGGCTCTGGACCATACGGGCATGCTTGGATCCGGAATACGCGTCCTCGGGACCAACGCAATTTATGCTTATGAAGCAGCTGCCGGGGTTCAAATCGATCCAGGCTTAACCACAACCGAAGACATCGACCTGCTGTTGGATTCGCGTGGCGGGGTGACTTTTGCTGCCACCGAGGACATATCCGAACGATCACTGCTGCATGTGTTGCAAAAAGTTGACCGTAGCTTCGAGAAATCAAAACAGACATTCCGAGCAGTGAACCGAGACGGTTACCTCGTCGATCTAATCAAGCCGATGCGGACGCCGCCGTGGGTAGCTGACGACGAAAAGATTGGCACTGACCCTAGCGACCTCGTGGCGGCTGAGATTGAAGGCCTCGCGTGGCATGAAAGCGCGTCTTCATTCGAGGCCATTGCCATTGATGAGAAAGGCGAACCGTTCCGAATTGTTGCAACGGACCCTCGCGTCTGGGCAGCACATAAGTTTTGGCTATCGAAGCGGCCAAATCGCGATCCTATTAAGCGTAAACGCGATGAAGCCCAAGCCCGCACCATTGCCCCGCTTGTCGCTAAATATTTTCCGCACCTGCCATTTGTTCCGAAGCAAATGAAGATGCTACCCAAAGAGATATTTGACGACGCCGCGCCTCTTTTCTCCTTAAACCCGCCATGAGTTCGTTCTTCTAATTTGAATGGTTGGACGTGTCTCTGCCGCCCACTGATCCACCAGAACTTCGAAAGGTATGGGTGCGCGCGGAGATAGGGGGCCACCTGACTGATCAAAGTCGCTGGTTGATCGGAATGAACCGTCGATCTCTGTGATCGCCTCACCTTGCGCGAGCTGAGTAAGGGTCATGCTTGCGCGCTGGATAGCAGCACTGACCGCTTTTGCGAGCCTCAGCCGACCCACCTCATCAACAATCAGGCCCTGAGCAGTTAGAACTTGGTCTGCGATCCCGCGACACCATTCTTTTAGTTCGGTAATGCGAAGCGAGTCTTTGTCGAATCCCGAAGTGAGATTTTCCAGGAGGGGCCGGCTAAAATCGATCGGAGCGGGTGCTGCCCACAACCTTGCCCCCAGCTCCACATCCCAGAACGTCTGACTACTCGGATTGGCCCGGTGCCTCTCAATCCATTGGTCATGGATCGGCCGCGCGAGCTTATGAGCTTCCTGTTCCGAAAGTGTCTGCGGCCCGGCTTGGAGATTCTTCCATTTCGTTTCGAGTTCTGAGAGGGCCGGCAAAAGACGGCGCTTCGCTTCAGCTGGATCGCGAGTTCCTAGGCTACGCTTCTCCTCGCGCTTTCCAACTATCGCACGGAGCGCCTCGGGAACGCGTTTGCGGAGCCAATAGACGTTGGTCTTCGGATGTTTCCAGGGACGCGACATTGCAAGGCTCATGTGTACCACCCGTGTGTACCACTCGGGCGGCCAGAACCCTCTCAATATAAAAGAGTTCTCAGATTTCAATGAGCTAGTGTGCCCTTGGTGCCCAGGAAAGGACACGCGATCCTCTAAACATATCCTGCACTTCCACAAAGGTGCGGGCAATACGCGTCCCTTTGAAGCGAAAGGGAAACTTTCCGAAGCGCCCGCCCCCGCCTGACCCAGAAAAGCAACGCCCGGGCGCCGCTGTAACGGCCACCCGGGCGAATAGAAAAGCATCGGTTGGTTCTGAACAGCCGAAAATTACCACCCGCCGCAGGCCCACACAAGAGCCGGATCGCGCGCTCTCGATGTATGACGGCCGCGTCCGCCTCGCGAGCATAACCTCCGGCGGCGACAAACTGGTCGCCGGTGGCGACCAGTTTGTCGTGATCCTTTCCACCGGGGTCTTGCTCGGCAGCTTCGACACCTTGAAGCAGGCGACCGCCGAGATATCGGCCGCGCACGGGGGTGGGCGATGACCGCTCTCCCCGAGGCATCCCCATCGCTGGCGGCCGTGATCCAGCGAAAGGGCTGGGCATCGCAACCGGAAGTACCCGTCACTGCCGATAACGGCAGTGAGGCAAAGGGTTTACGTCCTACTGGCGGTACCGCCAGTAGGGTCGCCGCCGCGCCGATCACGACGGCGACCGTCATTGATCTCGCCTGGCGCATTGGTTACGCGCGCCGACTCACGGAATTGGAGACTGTCGGCGTCGCCACCTGTGCCGCATGGAGCGACGGCAGGATCAGTCCGCACGAATACAATGCTCTTGCAGAGGTGAAGGGTCGCCGGCACGCCGAAATCACACTCAGGGGCGAGATGCACCGCGCGCACTACGGCGCGCCCAAGCAGCCGGTCTATGACCACGCCAAGGCACGCCTGCGGCGTGGCGACCTGATCAGCATGGGCCTTATGCCCAGATCAATCCGCATGCTGCTAACGCCCGGCGAACAGGCCGTCGCGGCAATCTACGCGGAAGACTACATCGCCAAGTGGAAGACTGATGACGCCAAGGGCTTCATCGGCGTGCGGGCTGGGACATGCACGCGACTGGCGCTGCGAGCGCAGCGCGCCCTTGCGGTTGCGGGCGCGATCAAGATCACGAAACGAACATGCCCCGGCCGACGTGGCTATAGCACCGTTGTCGAGATCATCGATCCGACGTGGGTGTTGTGGTTGAAAAATCGCCGCGCGCCAAAGGCGCGACCTGCCGATGTCGGAAAGTGTGAACGGCCAGTCTGTGAACTCTTACAGACACACAAGAAAGAAAAGAAAGAAGAGGCCAGCAACGAAGAATTGCAAGTTCTAGGCCAAGCGCCACCACGATCACCACCACCAGCAGCACAAGGAATGGCTGCATGACGAAAGCAAGACGAACATCGCGCGATGATGCCGCCCGCAATCATCCACCCACGCCTCAGCCAGGGGTGGGGGGTTCAAAAGTCAAATAGAATAGGGGCGGGACACCGGTTGAGGTGCCCTTGGGAGAGATTTTTTTTGGGCGCGGATTTTTGGGCCTTGTTGATGAAGGGAATTGTTTCGGATGAGTGATGATTTTCCCGATCTGTTCGGAGGAATTCAACCGCCAAAGCGAGGGAGGGGACGGCCGCAGCATGTCCCGACGCGCGAAAACCGCAATAAAACCGCGCGTTTGTTGATCGCGGGTTGTCCAAAGGTCGAAATCGCACGCGCGCTCAAGATCACGATGCCGACCTTCCGCTTACATTATTTGCCAAAGAAAAACGGAAAGAAAATCGAAAGCCATGAAGACTGAAATGCAGCCGAACAACGCAACTCGAAAGGAAATAGCCATGACTGAAAGTCTGAATAATCCGCGCGAGATCGACATCGCATGGAACCAGCACTTCAACGACATGCTCACTAGCGGTGCTGCGCAGCCGGCCGAGGCTGCCGAAAGCATGCTGAGGATTGCCACACTGATCGCGGAAAGCGTGTCAGGTCCGCGACAAACAGCGGCAACCCTGTTGTGCGCGGCCATGTTCTTTACGCAAAGAATCCCGGTTAAGCCGACGAAAGATGTGGATGGTGCAAAAACATCAGCGGTGTTCCATTGACTAATTATGGAAAATCGCCGCATGTAGAGTCGCTTCGATTGCAGAACGGTCATTACCGCGGATGCGGGATGGTCGGCGACGAACGCAAACCACCTCCAGCACCAGTGATTTTGGGCTTGAGCAAACCGAACCTCAAAGGTTCGCCTTTTGCCTCGCGCATGGTGCTGTCATGAAAAATCCAGACGATACGATTGAGTTGCAAATTGGGCCGATGATCGAGGTCAAGTTCCTCGATCCCGGCGCCGATGTAGGCGTTTTCGATGGGTACGCGGCGACCTTCAATGGGGTCGACAGTCAAAACGATACCATTGTGCCTGGCGCTTTCGCCGACACCATCGCGCAACACAAGGCGCTCGGCACCGCCCCCGCTCTACTTTGGAGTCATAATACGGCCGAGCCAGTTGGCAAGCTGATCGGCATGAATGAAGACGCGCGCGGCCTCCAGGTCCGTGGCAAGTTGAATCTCAACACTGCTGCGGGTGTGAAGGCGCATGAACACCTAAAAGCGGGCGATGTATCCGGCTTGTCGGTTGGCTACATCGTGCCGCCGGGTGGACAGGAACAAAAGCGCGGCGGTGCGCGCATTTTGAAAAAGCTGAACTTGCATGAGGTGTCCCTGGCAACGATGCCGGCCGACACCCATGCGCGCGTGACCGGCGTTAAAATGCTCAGTTCCCTTTCCGAGTTAGAACGCGGGTTGCGCGGAGAATTCAAGTTCGCGTTGCCGCGCGCCGCTGCCGCAAAAATCGCCGCTCGCGGCTGGCCTGCCCTGGTCGGCGGCGAAGATGAACCAGATCCGAAAATCGCAGCCGCCGCGCTGGCGACAAAAAACGCATTCACCGCGCTGGCCTCAAAAATCGACGCGGCAATGATCGAACTCAAATCTCTTGAAAAAGGACGACGATAATGGAAACGCTTGAACTGATCCAAAAATTTGAAGGCCACCACAAGCAGGTGGTCAAGCTGCTCGATGACGCCAACACGGCGGTCAAATCCGTCGATGATCGCGTTAATGCTCGGCTGTGCGATATCGAGCAAAAAATGGCCCGACGCCGCGTTTACGGCGCTGGTGTTGGTGTTGGCGATGTGGAAGCTAAGACGCTCGGCACCGCGCTTGTTGATCATCCCGAATTCGCGAATGTCGCGACGCTCGCAAATGCGCGCGGCAAGATTACGCTGGAGCTCAAGAATATCATCACCTCCGCTGCAGGCGTCGGCGGCGCGCTAGTGGCTCCGGATTTCCGGGCAGATCCCGTTCTGATCCAGCGCCGCAGATTGTTTGTCCGCGATCTCGTTGCACCAGGTGCCACGGTCGGGAACGCTGTGACCTACCCAAGGCAGAGTGTGCGAACGATGTATGCCGCTGTTGTAAGTGAGGGAATCCGCAAACCTGAGTCGACAATCACCTTCGATATCGAAACCGCGCCGGTTAGGACGATTGCGCATTGGACCAAAACGAGCCGGCAAATTCTCGATGATGCGCCACAGTTGCAGAGCACCGTCGATTCGGAATTGCGTTATGGCCTGAGCCTCGCCGAAGAACAGGAACTGCTTTTTGGAGACGGTACCGGGGTGCACATTCTCGGGATATCGGCCCAAGCCACGGCTTACGAGACTACCCGAAACGTCGGAGGCGACACTCGATTTGATACGCTCGCGCACGCGCTGGCACAAAGTGCCGTCGCGCTCCTACCGGCCACAGGTATCGTGATGAATCTCGATGACCTCGAAGCCCTTAAAATCGTTAAGGACGACCTGCACCGATACATAGGTGGCGGGCCGTTCGGTCCGCCGATCACGTCGATCTGGGGCCGTCCCGTCGTTGGCACGCCGGTCATGGCAGCGGGTCATTTCATAACAGGGGCATTTTTGGACGGAGCCCAAATATTTGATCGACAAGGCGCGAACGTATTGATCTCGACGGAGAATGAATCGGACTTTGTGGAGAACAAAGCCACGATCCTTTGTGAGGAACGTCTCGCGTTCACAGTGCGCCGGCCCCAGGCTTTTATTTACGGCGCGTTCCCCTGACGCGAGGCAAAAACTATCGCGACCGCGCATTCATCCCGATGTGCGGGCGCGGCGGGGGTGGGTGGCCTTAGCGGCGCCCACCTCCCGCATTTGTGATTTATGGAGCGAATCATGACCGACAAGAAACGCCGCGTCACCCAAACCGAATTGCGGAAACTAGGCATCGAGGACGGTAAGATTCTCTCAAAGGCATTTGAGAAAGTAATTGAGCCTTACGGCGAAGCGGTCCCGATCAATATCCAGGATCAATTTCTGGATCGGCAGAATGCCGTGGTGAGCGGATGTATACAGCGACTCCGTGATGCCGGGTTGAACGAGTTCGAGATTGCCGTTTGGTATCGTGGGATGAGCAAGGCAGTCAAAAAGCAAGGCGATGTGCTACTTCGCACTATGGCTCGAAAGCATTGATCCATGAACCTCGACGAAATCAGAACAATCACGATCCGTACGCTGACGGAAGGCGTGGATAAGGCTGTTTCCGATCTTAATAAACTCACCGATGCGCAGGCTGGTCTCACCATTGAATCCGACAAATCATCGAAAGCATCGACCAGTGTCAAGAATGCGCTCGATGGGCAGCAGCGCACGCTCGACACCGCTTATCGCGCACAAAACCAATTCAACAAATCGCAGTTGGATATCACGCGCGGCTACAACGAGGGGATGGTTTCTCTCGATCGCTACAATCAATTAAGTGCGCTCAATACCCAGCGATTGAAGGATGCAACCACGTCTCATTCGTTGCTCGAAAAAGCAATGTCGGGAGTGCAGGGTCAGCTTGTGGCACTCGCTGGCGGCGCTGGTCCAGTTGGCGTGTTTCTGGCTGGTCTAGGACCGTGGGGGCTTGCTGCAGCGGCTGGACTTGGTGCGGCAAAAGACGTTTTTATGGTACTTGTAAATGCTGCGGCTGAAGTCGGTGCTAAGGCACAGGCGCTGCAGGCATTCAGCCTGGTGACGGGATTAGCGACTGATCAGATTCAGAAATTGGAAGAGGCGGGAGCAAAATTTGGGTTGTCGACCGAGAACGTGTCGAGATTTGTAGATCAATTCAGTGTTAAGTTGGATGAGGCGCGCAAGGCATCCGGAACATATTACAATATTGTACGCGCGATCAATCCGGCTCTCGCCGAACAAATATTGACCACCAAAGGCGAGGCCGCGCAGCTTCAAATTTTGGCTGCGGCCTATGCTCAAGCCGGCGAAAAAGCCAACGCTCTCTTACAGGCAGCCAGCGGTCGCGGCGGTGTTGTGAATGCTCCGCTTATTGGGGCTTTGGGGGCGGTTGGCGGCGACGTTAATAATCTTCCTGGCAAGCCGCCTTTGTCTCCTTCCGAAATTAAACTTATGGCGGACACAACCTCCGAAATGAACGCATCGTGGGAGCGTATTAAAACCAATATCGGATCGATATTGTGGAGTCCTGAAACGGCTACGCAAGGTCTTGAAATCCGCCACGACGTTGAAGGAATAACTGCTGCGATCAGGGAGTTCAACCCATCAGCCGCATGGACTACGTTTACGCAGTGGGTGGATCGCACGTCAGGCGGATGGCTTGGTAATGTTTTAGGACGCGGCGCACCGCCTCCGATGACCGCTCCCGTGATCCCTGTTTTTTCCCATGGTTCTCTTCCTGATGCAACGCCGCCGGTAGTAGATGCACAGGCTACCGCAAATACATATAAAGAGATAGTAACTGCACTCGGAAGTGCTGCATCTGCCACTCAGCATTTGGTTGAAAAACAACTTACTCTTTATGCTCAATTCAAATCAGGGGCAATTGACGCAGATACTTATAATAAGGCAGTTCGCGGCGCACTTACAGAGAATTTAACGCAATCGATCAACGCGACTGTTGGTTCACTTGGAATGATGGCCACATCTACGGACATCGCCACGCAATCACAATTAAGAATCAACAAGGCTGTTCTTGACGGCGGCAGAATCAATAAAGATCAGTCCGATCTTATTGTGCAGGCCGATCAATTGAAGTTTGCGGCGACGAAGCAAAACACAGCTGCCCAATTCGGGCTTGTTTCGGAGACGGAAATTCTGGATCAAAAGAATAAAGAATATATCAATATCACAAAGCAATTGGGTCTCGGACAGACGGCGGAAGGTTTTACATTGGTCGCGCGCAATGCGCGGGCTTATTCCGATTCCATCAAAGTCGCGACTTCGGCCTTCCCCGGCCTAACGCAGATGACCTTGGATTTTACGAATTCCAACAAGATGATCGATCAGTTTGGCGTCAGCACGATGAACAATCTTTCGACCGCTATGGTCGATGTGGTGTCACATACTAAGAGTTTTGGTCAATCATTTACTGACCTCGCGCAGATAGTGGTAAAATCTGCGGAGAAAATGGTCATTGAATTAATGATCCTTGGGCCGCTTATGAGAGCACTTGGTTTTGCTGGTTCTGGCGCGATGGCCGATGCGGGTGTTGGCAGCGGAGTTGGAACTGGAGGATTCAACTTTATGGATGCACAGGCTGGGCCGCCGGTTGGGTCAGCAACCGGCGCGGTGTTCTCCGGTCCCGGCATCGGATCCTTCTCAAGTTCCATTATTACACGCCCGACACTGTTCCCAATGGCGAGCGGTATGGGATTGATGGGAGAGGCGGGTCCGGAGGCCGTCATGCCGCTCAAGCGCGGCTCCGATGGAAGGCTTGGTGTGGCGGGCGGCGGCGGCAACGTCATCAATAACTACATCACCTATGCACCGGTCCATAATGTCACGGGAACGGGCGAGGAATTAGCGCAGATCAAGAAGACACAAGACGAGGATCGCCGGGCATTTCCCAAGGTCATCGCCGCGCATATTGCTGATCCTAATTCTGTCGTTTCCAAGTCGCTAAGTCGTAATACACAGGCGGCCCGCAGGCGGTAGATGAGATTAAGCAAAGCGTGCTTGCCCGTTACAAGGATTGTGTCGGCGAGACGATCCAGCCAGAAGTAAATTCCCGAGCCTCAGGGAAGGCCGCCCATGCGCTAGGGCGACCTGGGGCTTATGTGCACTACCCCCGCTTGCGCCAGCCTCGCAAATCAGCGAATCTAGTGCGCAGCGAGGCCGGGCTGAAATCCCGACCCCGCCACTTGCCACCCGACGCCATAGGAGGGCTTCGGATGACCGCCCAAATAGATATCACCGGCATCGAAAAATCACAGCCCTCCTGTGCGTCATCACACAGGAACGATGCACCATGTCTGCCAAGGCAAAGAAGCAAAGCCCACAAGGCGAATTTCGAGCACTCACGCAGTTCGAGAAACTGCCGCCTAATCATGCGACGTTCTTAGTAGACGATGACAGCTCCGAACCTCACTTGCGAAAGAGCGAATATGCCGTCATCGACACATCTGATCGCGAACCCGCACACGGCGAACTATATTTGGTCCAGTTCAGCGAACACAGCCGGCGATACATCAAGCAATTAAAACGCGACTACCTGAACATCACGGGGCAGGGAGCCGAGCTGTCCGAGGTGTGGTGGGTATGCGAGCTGAGAGGTTTTAGAAAAACCACTGAGCGTTCTCATGGTGTGCCGATCTTTGCCGGCCTTAGCGAAGGTCCATATCAAACTGCCAACGTCGGAAAAATCTTGACCGGGCGCGTTGTCGGCTACGCCACGCGCAGCGACACGAGGCAGCGCGACGACTAGCGGCTCGCGATGCCGCTGACGGGCGGCGCCACCACCTAGACCACCACCTCGGTGCCGGCGGCGGCGACCACCACCTAGACCACCACCTCGGTGCCGGCGGTGGTGATCTCCGCCGAGCTCGTCGGCAACCACCTTCTGCCGAAAGGCAAAAGGTGGGGCAACGTTGCCCCCTGCGGCGGCGCGATTCAGGTTGACAAGTAGCCACGTGGCCACTAAAAAGGTGTCCATGAGGACACCAATCAAGCAAAAACAGACGTGGGGATGGAGCGACATCCTGGCGGCTGTCGGAGAAACCCCCGCAGCTTTTCGTCACAAGCTCCGGCGCGAGCAAGTAAAGCTAGAAACTGCTGATGCCGATGAAACGCGGACGCGCGCAACAATTTGGGATATCGCGCGGCTGCGCGTCAGCCGTCATCTATGCGACATTGGCCTTGAAGCCGAGCAAGCATTTGGCTTGGCGAAGTTCCTTGTCGATCTTGCATACAAGGATCTGATCGACGGCGCTAATTTCACGGAAAGCGGCGGCAAACGGCAGGAATTTCTGTTCGCTGTTTTCTTTAGGGTTGGGCCCATGCCGGGCGGCCCGCGGATCATCAGGGTAAAACCAAACGACCCGCAAGCCGACCAGATCACCGCCCTGGTGGAGATCGGGCTGCAGGCGTCTAACCCGCAAAATATTATCGTGCCAATTCATAAGTTAGTTCTCGATGCTTGGTACAGCCTCCCAAATCTTCCTGGCGACGTTGAGGGTTGGATGAAAGCAACGAGCTTGAAGATGAGCGCACTTGAAGAATTGAGCGGTAAGGGGGCGTCCCGCTGATGCCCCGCCGCGCCGCCACCGTTACGCAAGCCGATGTTTCCCGCACCATTCGCGCGGTGTTGGCGGCGCACTTGACGATCATTCGCGTGGTGACGCGCCCTGACGGCGTTTCGATCGAGACGACTGAGACGCAGGTGCTGCCCGAGGTGCCACCGGTCGCACCCAACCCGATTGTGCTCTGATGCCTCGACCTCGCCCGCCCCACCTACACCGCGAAGAAAGCCGCCACGGCGGTGTTGCTTGGTATGTGCGTCGAAAGCACGGCCCTCGCATTCGGATCAAGGGAGAGTACGACACGCCCGAGTTCTGGACGCAGTACAATGCCGCGCTCGTAGGAACGCCGATGCCGTCGAAGGCGGCAAAGGCCAATAGCCTCGCCTGGGCGATGGGTAACTATCGGAATAGCTCTACCTGGGGCGGCTTCTCCAATGCCACGCGGCGCCAGCGCGAGAACATCATCAAGGCCGTTATCAAGACCGCCGGCATGGTGCCGTTGAAGGATATCACCTCCGACACCATCCGGACCGGGCGTGAGCGGCGCGCCGCGACCCCGCACGCGGCAAATAATTTTCTCAAAGCCATGCGCGGGTTTTTTGCCTGGGCGGTCGAGGAGAAGCTGGTCGCCGTCGATCCGACCAAGGGCGTGAAGCTGCTGGTAGGCAAAAACGACGCCGTTGGTTTCCGTGTCTGGTCGCAAGATGAGTTGGACAGGTTCGAGGCGCATTGGCCTGTCGGCACGCGGGAACGGCTCGCCTTCGACCTGCTGCTGTACACCGGATTCCGCCGCGGCGATGCCGTCCGCATCGGGCGCCAGCACGAGCGCGACGGCGTGATCACTATCCACACCGAGAAGCACCGCAAAGGGAAGCCCGGCGAGCTAGTGTCACTCCCTATTCTGCCGCCGCTGGCGGCATCAATCGCCGCGACCAAGACGGGGGACATGACCTACCTCGTCACCGACGCCGGCCATCCTTGGGTCAAGGAAAGTTTTGGAAACTGGTTTGGGGAAATCAGTCGCAAGGCCGGCTGCCCAGGTTCCGCTCATGGCTTACGGAAGGCCGGAGCAACCCGAGCAGCAAATCACGGCGCGAGCGAGCGCCAGCTGATGGCGATCTTCGGTTGGTCCACCGGAAAGATGGCGCAGCACTACACCCGCTCCGCCGATCGGGTGCGGCTGGCACGAGATGCCGCCAAATTGCTCATGCCGGAAGTACAACCAGAGAACAAAAATCGCCCGCACCCTGGGTCCGGTGCGGGGGCGCGCGCGAAAAACCGAAATCACTCAGGAGGTTGAAAAATGTTTGGTGCCCAGGAAAGGACTCGAACCTTCACGCCTCGCGGCGCTAGTACCTGAAACTAGTGCGTCTACCAATTCCGCCACCTGGGCTCTGCGGACTAGGTACGGAGCCGCTTTCGGCTTGTCAATTGAAGCGCTTGCAGCCCCTGTACAGCGCTTGGCCGATCCTGTATTGCCCGGGTTCCAAGGCATTCCCACCGCTACCTGATCGAGAGCGGCATGACCGCACATAGCCCGTCCGACTCCCTCGTCACCGTCTATGGCGGCTCAGGTTTTCTTGGCCGCCATGTGGTCCGCGCCCTGGCCAAGCGTAACTATCTCATCCGGGTGGCGGTGCGCCGTCCCGACCTCGCCAACCATCTGCAACCGCTCGGCCGCGTCGGCCAGATCCATGCCGTGCAGGCCAATCTGCGCCACGCCCCCTCGGTCGAGGCGGCGGCGCGCGACGCCCAGGTGCTGGTCAATCTGGTCGGCATCCTGTTCGAGCGCGGGCGCCAACGTTTCGATTCGATCCAAACCTTTGGCGCCGAGCAGGTGGCGCTGGCCGCGAACGCCCATGGCGCCCGCCTGGTGCATGTGTCGGCGATCGGCGCCGATGAACACTCGCCCGCCCATTACGCCCGCTCGAAGGCCGCGGCCGAGCGGCTGGTGCTGGCTGCGCAGCCGTCGGCCACTATCATGCGGCCGTCGATCCTGTTCGGGCCGGAAGACGATTTCTTCAATCGCTTCGCCGCGCTGGCGCGGATGTCGCCGGCGCTGCCGCTGATCGGCGGTGGCCACACCCGTTTCCAGCCGGTGTTCGTCGGCGATGTCGCCACCGCGATCGCGGACGCGGTGGACGGCAAAGCGCGCGCCGGCACGATCTACGAATTGGGCGGGCCTGAGGTGCGGACGTTCAAAGAGCTCATGCAATACGTGCTCGCCACCATCGAGCGCAAACGGCTGCTGGTGCCGCTTCCGTTCTTCGTGGCCAAGCTGCAGGCGATGATGTTGCAGTATCTGCCGATCCCGCTGCTGACGCCCGACCAGGTCGAGCTGCTGCGTGTCGATAATGTGGTTTCAGAGGCCGCCAAGGCCGAGAGCCGTACGCTGCAAGGGCTCGGCATCGCGCCGGAGCCGATCGAGGCGATCGTGCCCTCTTATCTTTGGCGCTTCCGCAAGACCGGGCAGTTCCGCAGCCGCATCGCCTGAACATCAGCGCACCCGTGCCGGTCATCACCAACATCGAGGACTTGCGGCAGCTCGCGCGGCGGCGCATCCCGCGCGCCCTGTTCGACTATGTCGATCGCGGCTCCTACGACGAGATCAGCTACCGAGCCAACAGCGACAAACTGAAAGCGATCCGCTTCCGGCAACGCGTGCTGGTCGACGCCAGCAATCGTTCGCTCGCGACCACCATGCTCGGCGAGAAGGTATCGATGCCGGTCGCCATCGCGCCGACCGGCCTGACCGGTCTGCTGCACGGAAACGGCGAGATGCTGGCGGCGCATGCAGCCGAGGCCGCCGGCACCCGCTATTGTCTTTCCACCATGTCGATCTGTTCGATCGAGGACGTGCGGTCGGCCATCAAGGGGCCGTTCTGGTTCCAGCTCTATGTGTTCCGCGATCGTGGCTTCAGTGAATCCGTGATCGCGCGCGCCCAGGCCGCCGGCTGCACCGCCTTGTTCGTGACCGTCGATCTGCCGCTGCGCGGCCAGCGCCATGCCGACATCAAGAACGGCCTGGAAGTGCCACCACGGCTCACGCTGCGCAATGCGTTCGATATCGCGACCAAGCCGGCTTGGGCGCTGAGCGTGCTGATGGGCAGGCGTAAGTCGTTCGGCAATATCGACGAATATCTCAAGAACAAGGGCGGCGTGTGGGCGGCCGGGCGCTGGGCCAACGACAATTTCGATTCCACGCTGTCCTGGGATGACGTGAATTGGGTGCGCAAACTGTGGCCGGGCAAGCTCGTGCTGAAGGGCGTGCTCGACGCCGAGGACGCCAAACGCGCGGCCGATATGGGCGCCGACGCCATCGTCGTCTCCAATCACGGCGGCCGCCAGCTCGACGGCGCGCCGGCGACGATCACGGCGCTGCCGCGCATCGCGGATGCGGCAGGCGACCGCATCGAAATTCTGTTCGACGGTGGCGTGCGCTCCGGCCAGGACGTGCTCAAGGCGCTGGCGCTGGGCGCGCGCGGCTGCATGATCGGACGCGCTTATCTCTATGGGCTCGCCGCCATGGGCGAAGCCGGCGTGGCCAAGGCGCTCAGCCTGATCGGCGAGGAATTGAAGGTGAGCATGTCGCTCACCGGCGTGCGCGACATCGCGGATGTCAGCCGCGATATCCTCTTTGACAATTACGACGATCGCCGTCGCGATGCGTGACGCGGCTCACAGAAAATACAGCGTGTAGATGCCGGCGCTGCCGACCACGATGCGCCACCAGGCGAACAGCGCGAAGGTGTGACGCTGCACGTAGCGCAGGAACGTCTTCACCACGATCCAGCCGAAAATAAACGAGAAGATGAAGCCGACCGCGATCGCGGTGATGTCGCCGTGCGCCAGGTCGGCGCGGCTCTTGTAGGCCTCGTAGGCGAAGGCGCCGACCATGGTCGGCATCGCCAGCCAGAACGAGAATTCCGCCGCCGAACGGCGGTCAGCGCCGAACAGCATGGCGCCCACGATGGTGGCGCCCGAGCGCGATACGCCCGGGATCATGGCGACACATTGGCAGACGCCGATGACGAAATACATCGGCAGCGAGAACGCGGTGGCTTCGAAATAGCGCGGCTTCAAGTTCATGCGATCGACCCACAGCAGCACGAAGCCGCCGACGATGAACATCATGCAGACGATGCGCACGTCGAACAGCCTGGCCTTGACGAAGCTGCCGAACAGCGCGCCGATCACCGCCGCCGGCAGGAATGCCAGCAGCACACCGATGATGAAGCGCGCCGCTGCCCATTGCGTGAACATGGCTGTCGCCAGCGCCCAAAGGCGGCCGAAATAGATCGTCAGCAGCGCCAGGATCGCGCCCAGCTGAATCAGGATTGCAAACGACTTGCCGAACGAGTCGTCGCCCCAGCCGAGGAAATGCTCCATCAGCAGCAGATGGCCGGTCGAGGAGACCGGCAAAAATTCGGTTAGCCCTTCGACCACGCCCAGCACGGCGGCCTTGACCAGGTCAAGATGAGCCGAGATCAGGCCGAGGACGGCCGCCTTGATGGCGTCGAAATTCATAGGCTGCTCCGGGGAAGTCGCGGACGCTTAACACCGGCGGGGAATCATGCGGGCAATCTTGTGAACTTGCGCTTTTGGCGCAACGGCGTCATTCAGGCAACGAAAAAAGGCTGGCCGGTGGGCAATTTGCGCTGTCGGAGCGGCTTTCTATAGTGCAGTCACCGATTCCCACCGAGGCGGCCCTCGCCGCTAAAAATCCCGGGCACCCATGCTGACACTGTTTCATCATCCGCTCTGCCCGCATTCGCGCTATGTGCGCCTCATCCTTGGCGAATACGGCATCGACGCCCGGCTTGTGGAAGAGCGGTTCTGGGAGCGGCGGGAGGCGTTCCTGCTGCTCAATCCAGCCGGCGAAATACCGGTGCTGGTGGCCGACGGCCAGCCGGCGATTCCCGGCGCGGCCATCATTGCCGAATATATCGAGGAGACGCACGCACCCTCGCCCGGCGAGGACCGGCTGCTACCGCCACCGCCAGATCAGCGGGTGGAAGTGCGGCGGCTAGCGAGTTGGTTCAACGATAAATTCCATGCCGAGGCCAGCGGCCCCTTGGTGAGCGAGCGGGTGTTCAAGCGCCACATGACGCTGGAACAGGGCGGCGGGCCGCCCGATAGCGAGGCGATGCGCGCCGCCCGCCACAATATCCGCTATCATCTGGCCTATATCGGTTGGCTGGTGCGCACGCGCGATTGGCTGGCCGGCGACCGGCTGACTTTGGCCGACCTGGCCGCGGCGGCGCATTTGTCCGTCGCCGATTACCTGGGCGATGTGCCGTGGAACGAAGACGAAGTCGCCAAGAACTGGTACGCGCGGGTGAAGTCGCGGCCCGCGTTCCGGCCGCTCCTGACCGACACGCTGGCCGGACTACCGCCATCGAAAAGCTACGCCGATCTCGACTTCTGACCGAGCCGGACAAGCTCAAGGCCGCGCTCATCGAGCAGGCGCGCTCGCGCGGCTTCGACGTGGTCGGCGTCACCAAGCCCGACGCGGTGCCGGAAGCCAAAGCACGGCTGGAGCGCTTCCTCGCCGATGGCGCGCACGGCGACATGGCCTGGATGGCCACCACCGCCGAACGGCGCGCCTCGCCCAGCGCGCTGTGGCCGGATGTGCGCTCGGTCGTCATGCTGGGGATGAATTACGGACCGGACGAGAACCCGCTGGCGATTTTGCAAGCGCGCGATCGCGCCGCGATCTCGGTCTACGCCAAAGGCGACGATTATCACGAGCTGATCAAATCACGGCTGAAGGAGATCGCGCGCTGGCTCACCGGCAATGCCGGCGGCGACGTCAAGGTGTTCGTTGATACCGCGGCGGTGATGGAGAAGCCGCTGGCGGCAAAAGCCGGTCTCGGCTGGCAGGGCAAGCACACGAACTTGGTGTCGCGCGAATTCGGCTCGTGGCTGTTTCTCGGCGCGATCTTCACCACGCTCGATCTGCCGGCCGATGATGCCGTGCCGGACAGTTGCGGAAGCTGCCGCGCCTGTCTCGACATTTGCCCGACCGCGGCGTTCCCGGAACCCTACCGGCTGGATGCGCGGCGCTGCATTTCGTACCTGACCATCGAGCACAAGGGGCCAATCCCCCACGACCTGCGCCCGCTGATGGGCAACCGCATCTATGGCTGCGACGATTGTCTCGCCGTCTGTCCATGGAATAAATTCGCCGCCCTTGGCCGCGAGGCGAAACTAGCCGCGCGCGATGGCTTACGCGCGCCCAAGCTCGCCGATCTGGCCCGCCTCGACGACGCGCAGTTCCGCGCGCTGTTCGCCAAGACCTCGATCAAGCGCACCGGCCGCGACCGCTTCGTCAGAAATGTTCTCATCGCCATCGGCAATTCGGGCGATGGCTCGCTCGCGCAAGCGGCCGAGCGATTGCTCGGCGATGCTTCGCCCGTGGTGCGCGGCGCCGCGGTGTGGGCGCTGGGACAATTATTGCCGCGCGACAAATTCGCGGCTTTGGCCGAGCGCAACAAAGAATCCGACAATAGCGTTCAAGACGAGTGGGCTGCGGCGCTCGCTTAGAATTCCGCCACCGCCGCGATTAGCCGCTCGATGTCTTCCGGCCGCGATAGCCGGTGATCGCCGTCCTTGATCAGCGTCAGCACCACATCGTCGCGGGCACAGCGCGACACGAGCTCGACCGCGTGCCGCCAGGGCACGTCCGGGTCCTGCACGCCTTGCAGGATGTGCACCGGGCAGCCGGTCTCGATCAGCCCGCCAAGCAGGAGATGCTTGCGGCCGTCCTCGATGAGTGCGCGCGTGATCGGAAAGGGCTCGGCCGAATACTCCGATGGCCGCATCCAGGTACCTTTGTCCTCGATCTCGCGCTTGATCGCGTCGGGGAATTGCTTCCACATCAGTTCCTCGGTGAAATCCACCGCCGGCGCGATCAGCACCATGCCGGCGATGGGCGCGGCGTCTTTGCGCTTGCGCAACTCGCGCGCCAGCAGGAGCGCCAGCCAACCGCCCATAGAGGAGCCGACCACCACCTGCGGGCCTTGGGCGAACTGCGTGTAGACCGCCACGCTTTCCTCCAGCCAACGGCCGATGGTGCCGTCGTTGAAGTCGCCGCCCGACAAGCCGTGGCCGGAATAGTCGAAACGCAAACAGGCACGGCCTTGGCGCTCCGCCCAGCGGTCGAGCGCCTCGGCCTTGGTGCCCTGCATGTCGGCCTTGAAGCCGCCGAGCCAGAACAGGCCGGGGCTCTTATTGTCGCTCTTGCCCTCGCGTGCGCGCACGGCGATGGTCCGCTTCGGCGGCGGCGATTCTATCGTCAGGGACGTCAGGCGAGACTCGCTCATGAGCGCTTTGGCCAGATTCGGGATGAACGCAATTGCGGGCGCCGCACCTTCTCGCCGCAAGCCGACCTTAAATGCAAGGGGGGCTGGCGCATGATCCCGAAAAGTGGGAACCGGTTTTCGAAAAAGATCATGCGCAAGGGATGCCCATGGGTCCTACCGTCCGTGCCACGCCGCGCTCGCTCGCCGGCGCCACAATTTTGCAGCTTGTGCCGGCGCTAGGCGACGATCCGGCCGGCCACGCCGCGGTGGATATCGCGCTCACGTTGCTGCAATCCGGTGCCCGCGCCATCGTTGCCGGCGACGGCGGACCGCTGGTCGGCAAATTGCGTGCCTTCGGCGGCGAATGGCTGCCGATGCCAAACGACACCTTCAATCCGCTGCGCATCCGGCGCAATGCGCGGCAGCTCGCAAACCTGATCGCCGCCGAGCGCATCGGATATCGTGCACGCGCATAGCGCTGCGGCAGCCTGGAGCGCGCTCGCGGCCACCGAGCGCATGCCGGTGTTCCTGGTCACATCGTTTCCCGACCGCCTGCCGGCGAATTCCTGGCCCGGCAACCTGTTCCGCGGCTCGCTCGCGCGCGGCCACCGCGTGATTGCGCCGTCGAGCTATGTCTCGCACGCGATGATCGAGCGCTACAAGATTCCGCCCGAGCGCATCACCGTGATTCCGCGTAGCGTCCCGCCACCTTCAGTCCGGCGGCGGTGAGTGCCGACCGCATCGCCGCGTTGCGCCGCACCTGGGGAGTCCTCCCGCAAACGCGCATCGTGCTGGTCCCCGGCCGGATCGCGCCGCGCAACGGCCAGATGACCGTGATCGATGCCGCGCGGCTGCTGGTCGGCGGCGGTGATCGCAACCTCGCATTCGTGTTCGCCGGCGACGATCGCGGCCAGCAGCGTTATGTGCGCGCGTTACGTCGCCGCGCGCGGTTGCACGGCGTCGACACGCTCTGCCGCTGGGTCGGACATTACCCGGATATGCTGGCCGCGCTCGCCGCCGCCGATGTGGTGGTGGTGGTGCCGGCATTGGAGCCGCCGCTGACCGGCCGCACCGTCGTCGAGACGCAAGCGCTAGGCCGGCCGGTGATTGCCACCACGGTCGGAGTCTTGCCAGAAAACGTCCTGTGTCCGCCGCGCATGCGGGACGAATTGCGCACTGGCTGGCTGGTGCGGCCGGGTGATGTGGGCCAACTCTCGCGCGCGCTCGACGTCACGGGTTACGAGGCGCTGGGAGCTCGCGCGCGCCAATTCGCCGAATTCGTGTTTTCCCCGCAAAGCGTTGCCGAAGCCTTTCGCGCGGTCTATACGTCGCTCTTGGCACGCGATAGCTGATGCGCAATTGCAATGGCGCGGGTAACAAGTGGCGCGAGCAGCAAGTGCCGATTAACGATTTTGGCGTCGTCTTCGACTTGGTGACTTCAAGCTGCGCTAGAATTTATTCGTCGGGTCGCGGGCGGTTGGCTGGCGCCCGATGTTTCGAGGTCGTGACGTCATGTCGAGCTTTTCCGCGCCTGAATCGCCGGCCGTCAAGAACCTCACCCCGGTGAATGCGCGCGGCGACTCATCCAAAGCCAGTTCCGACGGCCGCATCGCGGCCGCCAAGGACGCGACTCGCGATCCGATCACCGTGCTGATTGTCGTCCCCACGCTCGATGTCGGCGCCGCCGACGCCGGCGCGGTCGAGCTTGTGCGCATTCTCAGCGAAGCGGGTAACCGCGCCGTTGTGGTGGCGCGCGCCGGACGACTGGTCGCCGACGTGGCCGCGGCCGGCGGCGAATTCGTTCCCCTCGATGTCGCCACCAACAATCCGATCGTGATGTTGCGCAACGCCGCCGTGCTAGTCCGGCTCGCGCGCGAACGGCAGTGCGGCGCAATCCATGCGCTCGGCCGCTCTGGCGCCTGGAGCGCCTATATCGCCGCGCGGCTTCTAGGCATTCCATTCGTGACCAGCTGGTACAAGGGCTTTCGCGAGCAGAACATTTTCAAGCACCTATACAACGGCGTCATGGCGCGCGGTGATCGCGTCATCGCAGCGAGCGAGCAGATCGCCCAACTAGTCAACGACCGCTACGGCACGCCGTGGGAGCGGATCGCGGTGGTGCCGTGCAGCATCGACTTCGAGCAATTCGACCCGGCCAATGTCGCGCGCGAACGCGTCGAGGCGGTGCGCCGCGCCTGGGGCGTCAAACGCGACACCAAGGTAATCCTGATCGTCGGCCGCATCCTGCGCCGCAAGGGCCATCACGTGGTGGTGCGGGCGGTGAAGCGGCTCAAGGACATGGGCCTGAAGGATTTCCTCTGCGTCTTTGTCGGCGAGGACCGCGGCCGCACCCATTACACCGGCGAGCTTTGGGATCTGGTGCTGGCGACCGGCACCATGGACGTGATCCGCATGGCCGCGCCGGTGAGCGACATGCCGGCAGCCTATGCGGCCGCCGCGGTCGTGCTGTCGGGAGCGGTGCAGCCGGAAGGCGTGCAGCGGGCGATCCTGGAAGCGCAGGCGATGGCGCGGCCGGTCATCGTGTCCGATCTCGCCGCCGGGCCGGACGTGGTGCTCAC